>JAJFJG010000131.1 GCA_021774265.1 Nitrosomonas sp. | reverse complement strand
CCAATCCCATGATAAAAGTCCAACTGCAAATTCACCCCACTGATGATCAAACCAAGACACGCCTGTTACTTTCTCAGTAGTGTCACCAATGGTTAAAGTGCCAGAAATAGCCATGCGCGTACGTGAATAATAATAACTGCTGCCGGCAACATCTAACGTAATAATGCCATCTTTCCCGTGAAACACAGGAGCCTGAGTACCTGTCAAACTAAGGTCAAAACTAAAATCCTTCGTATTAACCTGCAATTGATCATTGCCGCCTCCACCTGCCATCAACCAGTCACTCTGCTTAAATTCGAAACGATTCTCTGTGTTTATAGAGGTATTCCCGCCAGTTCTGCGCTGGGCAGTATAATGTTGTCCAGTTTGATGGTCATTAACAGAAACATGACTAATCATGTGACTCACTACGTTGTCTCTTAAGAATACCGTATGATGGAAACTATACTGATTACCTGATTCAGTACTTAGATGGCCATTGTAATACCACCATTCCATTTCGGATTGATGTGGTGCATCGTCTTTTGGCAGCGAAATTGTTTTGTTAACAACAGCGCTAGTTTCAAACCAATCATCCGCTGGTTTGGTATATAACACTTGATAAAAAACCCATGCACTAACAATGCAAGCCGTAACCAGCAGAATTGAGAAAACCAAATACGTTTTCGGAAGACGGCGATTCCTATATTTGTACCGGGCTATTTTAAAATCTCACATATCGGAATTTTTTACAAGCTGAGCAATATAACGACTTTTTATTATTATTGCAATATTCCTAATTAAAATATTCTTAATTAACTTTCCCAGAACAATCGAGCTGAAAATAACGTTTTAAAACATAAACAAAGTGAAGTGTTAAGTGTTGTCCAAAATAAGACACTCCATACACCTGCCACATCATGGCAGGAAGAAGTAGATAAGCATTTTTCTGAAACGAATGAAAAAGCGCGCAGGCTTGAAAAATTCCAACTTACCGTCAGAAGCTGGGACCATTCAAGACGCATCACTGCTAAAATCGAGCGCACTGCGAAAGACCGCAATACACGTTAAGTTGTCACCAATATGAGCGGCAAACGGCAGCTCCTCTATAATAAGCTTTACTGCGCTCGATGCGATATGGAAAAGCGCATCAAAGAACAACAATTGGATCTATTTGCTGATCGCATCAGTTACCAAATAAAATCTTATTTGACAGACAATTTCTCGTACGCCAAATATTTTGAAATAGATGTGAACTAAGGTACAGATTGGTTCATGTATCAATATTTATTCGGCTAAAATCCTTTATATTTATCACTCAATATTTTGCTGAGTTTAACCAAACTTTATGAGCATCTATCTAATGCCCAAAACAGGATCAAACAAAACACACCATGCCGACTGCCAGCTCTAAAAAAGTTATCTATGTCGCATTAGTTGGTAATACATTAATTGCCATTATCAAATTCACCGCATCAGTCATTACTGGCAGCTCGGCCATGTTGTCTGAAGCCATTCATTCTCTGGTTAATACGGGTAATCAAGGGCTGTTGCTACATGGCATCAAGCAGGCGGAAAAACCAGCAGATAAAGACTTTCCCTTTGGTTATGGCAAGGAAATTTATTTTTGGAGTTTTGTTGTTGCCATTTTGATTTTTGCGCTGGGCGCCGGCTTTTCCATTTATGGCGGCATCCGTCATATCCTAGAACCTGAACCGATAACCAACCCAATGGTCAATTATATTGTCTTGGGCCTAGCCTTGATTTTTGAAGGCGTGGCTTGGCACATGGCGCTGAAAGAGTTTCGCATAAGCAAGGGACGATGGGGGTATTTCAAAGCCGTACAACACGCTAAAGACCCATCCATATTTGTAGTGCTATTTGAATACTCGGCTGCGTTGCTTGGTTTAATCGTAGCGTTCTTAGGTGTGTTTTTAGCACAAACAACCGGCATGCTTTGGTTTGATGGACTAGCATCAGTGATCATTGGCTTGATTCTAGGTTCGACTGCGATTTGGTTAGCCTTTGAAACAAGAGGCTTGTTGATCGGTGAAAGTGCCAATAACGAAACAAACCGGGAAATTCATAAAATTGTTGCTAGTTCCCCCGGTGTTGAGCATGTTAATGAAGTACTGACATTGCACATGGGACCAGGATTTATCTTAGTCAACATCAGCATTGATTTTGTAGACCAGGTCAGCGCCATCGAAGCTGAGCAAACCATCGCCGCTATTGATCAAGAAATAAAAACCAAGAACATACTGGTTAAACGCGTATTTATTGAAGCTGAAAGCCGTCGTATATTTACGAATAAATCAGGCGTGGTGGATTAAAATGAAGGCTCTTTGGGCTGATAATCATGCCATCCTGATTCTGTCTGTCTTCTTGTTATCTGGCGGGTTCAGTTGGGTTCTTGCAAATGAAATTAATGTAGAACAACCAACACTGATCATCCCCCGACAAGCCGATCAAACCTGGACACAAGAACATGAGAGCAACAATATGGTTGTCTACAGTCGCGCCGCTGCAAACAATGCAATGCGCGAAATTATGGCAGAAAGCGCCATTGAAGCACCACCTTGGCAGGTTTTATCAGCACTTTTGGACTACCCGGCTTATCCCTCTTTTATGCCTTATGTGGTTAAAAATAAGATTGAGAAAACGCATGGAAACAAGACATGGCTTTTTCAACAACTAGGCCTGCCGTGGCCGATCAGTGACCGTTATTACACGCTTATCATGAGTCATCACGACGACCCACATTATGAGAACAGTTACGAAATACGCTGGGATTTAAGCGATGAAGAATCGACACAGAAAGGCAAAGGAATGCAAATGATGCTTAATCGAGGCGGCTGGCGGCTAGTTTCTGCCAATGCAGGTCAATCGACGAAAATTCTTTATTATCTCAACGCTGACCCAGGCGGCGCATTACCAAGTTGGATCAATAATATGGCGAACACTGTTGCCGTACCCAAGGTGATCGAAGCAGTTAGAGCACGAGTGCAAACCACTTCATACCCCCCGCCTCCTTAGTCCGTGGTTATTCTATGCTGTGCTTCATACGATGGTTGCACTTCAATATGATTGATAAAGTCATCCAAAGAAAAAGTAATGTGTTCTAAGCCACGCCGTTTAACTAACTCACCCGTTGCCGCATCGGTACCTGTCATCACGAATGTAAACGCCACCTTGCCATCCCCTTCCAATTGATAATCAGAAACGTCCCAATAAACATCAGGAAAGCGCGTAAAAAAATCAACCATCATTTTGTTAATGGCGCTTATACCCGTAAATGTACCGAAAAAAGAGGAATGATAAGTCGCATTGGCCTCAAACATCAGTGTAATGAGCTTAAGATTGTGCTTATTTGATAACTCTACATAAGATTTTGCTAGGTCAATATATTTGTTTGAGTCCATTTAGATTACCTTAAAAAACCATAGGGAAGTACCAATTTTGCTTTTAACGCGGCTGACTATTATATGCCTCTGGATTTTCTCGAATAAATAACCAATGATCGTCTATACTTTCTTTGAACGTATAACCTTCCAAGTTAAAATCTTTGATTGCATCAGGTTCCGTCAAATTATTTTGGATAATATAACGGCTCATTAATCCCCGCGCTTTTTTTGCATAAAAGCTTATGATTTTATAGACACCATTTTTTTGGTCTTTAAATACCGGAGTGATGATTTTAGCATTTAATTTTTCAGTATTGATGGATTTAAAGTATTCCATGGAGGCTAAATTGATTAAAACGTCGTTTTTTTGTTTTTTAAAATCTTGATTGAGAATATCTGTAATGATGTCACCCCAAAACTGATACAAATTCACACCACGGTGATTGTTAAGTTTGGTACCCATTTCTAGCCGATAAGCTTGCATTAAGTCCAATGGGCGTAATACTCCATAAAGGCCGGAGAGAATACGCAAATGCTTTTGGGCAAAATCTAACTCAGACTTATTTAATGTGTCTACATCTAACCCCGTATAAACATCACCTTTAAATGCAAGAATAGCCTGTTTAGCATTCTCAGCATTGAAGGGCAATGTCCAGTCGAAATAACGATTTGAATTTAAAGTGGCCAGCTTTGGGCTGATAGACATTAACTTACCAATATCATCAGGCGACAGCTTCTTCAGTTGATTAATCAATTCTGCCGAATTATCTAGCAACGCTGGCAACGTATATTTATCAATAACCGGCGGCGTGTCAAAATCAAGGGTTTTCGCTGGAGAAACAACAATCAACATATGATGACCTCTCGATGATTTAAAATTATCATTAAGAAAAAACCGTACTAGCGATAACCATAAGTAACATTTAATGTATTACGCAATGACTCGCCAACTTGCTCGGTATAAATCGTATTCAATCGATCACCATTGCCAGCAAAAAATACCAAAGCCGTGGGTTGAAGATTGTGCCTATCAGCAAATGCCTTGCCATCTGGCGTCATAATATCCGCCACTACAAATTCCACGCGTCCGTCGTATTCGTCTCTTACTTCATTCATAGCAACCATCGTATCCGCACTTTGTATCACATTATTATCATGTACTAGAATAACAACATTGGCACCTTGGCCAACTAGCGATAAGTCTTGCGAGAAACCACGAGGGAGAAGCGATACTGCAAAAACAATCACTACAAAAATTAAAGTGAATGTAATAAGCTTGGGCCAAATACTTTTGCTTGGCACAGCTTCTGAGTTATTTTTTGGCATGAGTATTCTCTTTATTTAGAAAGTAATTTTTGAGCAAGTGTAACAAACTTTTTAATGCAAAATAGCGGTAGCGATTGTTATGCAGCAAAATTTACGCACTTTTTAAGCACTTAAAACCACAATCCGACTAATCTTTTAAAGTCGCGGATGATATTATCGCGTTATATAAAGAATTACTTGGAGACATCATGGGTCACTCTAAAAAAGAAACCGAAGAAACAGAAGAAGGATTAGGTTCTAAACTAATACTACCCGGCGCCGTGTTTATAGTTGCGCTGCTCATACCATTTTCAATCAATTATTTTATGCATGTTGTATCTGCCAATAAGCTGCGTTCTACCCCGCTAGTAATGAAGCTACCGGTAGATAATTCTGCAATTATTACACCTGCAGAAGTTAAGCAATACGAAGGCTTTGAGGTTTCATTGCGCATAGATACAACAAGACTGGCTAACCTCATTAATGAAGTCCAAAGGATCTCAACTGGCGGCGCAAATATGCAAGGCATTTCTGGCACAATTTCACCAGAAATGAAGGCCGAAATCACGGGCGAAAGCTTCATTATTAACAACAAAGGACCGCAAGAACAACTATATCTGTTAGATGGCAAAACACATTGGACATGGTATCTCACTCCCGAATCATCAGGTCGCAATTTGCTTAAATTCCACCTTCATTTACTGACTTATGATGACGGTAAAACCGTACCGATGATTGTTGATGTTGCCGATGTTAATATTATTGCAAAGCCGAACCCATCAATCTGGATGGCCAGAAATTGGGGGTGGCTCGCTACATTTATAATACTAGCTATCGTAGGCTGGCGTCTATTGAGCCACCGTTTAGATAACAAACAAGCGACTGACAATTAACACTTCTTAAGTTTACCAGCGTTTAACTTAACAAATAAACGCTCTAGAAAATTTTCTCCATTGAAAAATTAAAAACAGTACTTATATCGATTACTAAGAATGCTTGAGATGTAAAAAAGCATCTTTTGACAATGACAAATTAGCAATCAGATATATGGAGAAAATTATGAATATTACTCGTTATGAACCTTGGGGATTACTCAGTCAATTACAGCGCGAATTAGCTCATGGCAACGTCGCTGAAGGCTCTACCGCAACCGCAGAATGGGCGCCCGCTGTTGATATTAAGGAAGAAGCTGATAAATTTGTTATCCATGCTGATATTCCCGGTGTTAAACCCGAGGAGATTAATGTCAATATGGAAGATGGCGTATTGACAATCAAAGGCGAGAAAAAGACAGAGGCCAAAACTGACGAAGAAGGTTATAAACGAATCGAACGGACTTATGGTTCTTTTTATCGACGTTTTAGTTTGCCAGACACAGCTAACTCGGATGCAATTTCTGCACAATCAAAACATGGTGTATTAGAAATAATTATTCCAAAACGTGAGGCCATCCAACCGAAAAAAATTGAAGTGTCTGTGGCCCACTAACAAATCAGAACCGCAATTAAAAAAGAGCCTTCGGGCTCTTTTTTAATACGCACAAACCTAAAATCATTTTATAAAATCAATTCTTATATTAAAAACTTTAAAACCCGTAACGGATGGACAAATAAATATTACTGTTATTTTGTGACTGATTAAAAAAAGTATGATTTTTGTCCCCGCCAAATATATTCCCCCCAAATTCAGTTATCCAGCGATCGTTAATTTTATAGTTGATTTTTGGTCGCAAATAGAAATCCATATCCGAGGGTGAATAAAAACTGAATAATGACCAAGTTACATTCTGGTTATGGGAAAGCAAGGTTAATCTGGACGTTAATAGATGCCTATTTTTATCACGTTCTGGAAAACTGGGTGGTAAGGTAAGTAAATAGTCTTTATGGTCAAACATATGTTCCAGATAATATTGTGCACCCAGAGTCACGTTTCTGGCAATTTCTTGTTCGTAACCAGCCAACACCCGGAACTCACTATTATTGACAAAGGGGTCACTACCTTTCTTATCTTCGTGTGAGTCATAGTAACCCACTTCGATATTACCAATACCCCTCCCCAGTGGACCGCGTATACTGGCACCGGTCACCCGCAGCTTTGGGAAAAGCGCAAGACCGCTAGTTGAACTAATCCCCCCGGGACTCTTCCAGTAGCCGTCATAAAAATAAACGGCTGTTTCATAAGCACCTAAATTGCGATACAAACGCAGTGCCAACTCACCATCATTCGGCTTGTCAGTTCGGACAACAGCGTTACGACCAGCAATTTCATTTAGATTAGTGGAAAAATAAGAGATACGTCGTCCATCAATAAAACGATCTGCATCAAATTTCGGTGTATAGGTAATATCAAGATTAGCCCAATGGCTGAATAATGATGTCTTGAGCACATCAGATGGCGCCTTCACATAGACCTCATCACGGCCGATTAATAAGGCATTCCAGTCTTTTGGAAACAAATCATTAATGAATATTAAATCACCTGTGCCCCAGGTGAGAATTTGTCTACCAGCCTTCACATCCATAAAACTTGCTGGTGAAAAGGTCAGATTTGCTTCACGCAAATCGATAAAACCACGGCCAGCATTCAAATTAATGGCGTGACTATTAGCCACATTGTCATAAATTAGGTCAGTCGTCAGATTAACCAATACATTCTTAATGTTTTTTGTCAGCTTCAGTTGTAAGCGTGTTTCAGCAATAGAGGTTTGTCGCTCATTCGAATCATTAGTCACCCGCGTACCACCACGCATTTCCCAAAAACCAGATAAATTAAAAGGCAACTTTCTCATCAACGATTTAGCTGCATAACCATCGACAACGGAGCTTTTAGGCAGTGTTAATTCGTTTTCTTTAAAAAGGCCGCTTGGCAATACTGGCTCTTCACCTCTCATGCCATTTAAGGGTTTCTTTGGTGCAAGGCCTGCCGGTAGCGTAGGTTCATCGTTACTACCTAGTCCTAAAGGTAACTTCGGTTCTTGCGCTGCAACTGGTTGTATAATTTGCCAGCAAAAAAAGAAGTAGAATGCAAAATATTTCATTCATACAAGAAATTTTGTGGTGGGTTGCGCATATAACGCTCAGAAAAAATATTATCAGACAGGCCAATATCGTATTCCACGTCATTGATTTCCATTACTGTTTTACCGCCGGTTTTCAGATCTTCCATACTCCCTTTAGTCACCGTTGGTCGTCCTTGTATGGTCTCGACCCTTAGTGTTTTTGAAATGCGATATATGTCACCTTCGGCATTAAAATAATCTATCTGCACGGGTATAAACGTATCCTTATGGATATGCATCATGTAATGATCAAACTCTACTGATGAAGGAACATTTGGGGTATTTTTGATGACATAATAATTTTCTGTTATCTCAATTAGCTCATAATTGTCTTCGTAAATATTTCGTCCTGATATATCCTCGTAGTAAAAATCAGAGCCAACAAAACTGGTGCGCTTATCCGTCGCAGCAATACGTCTAGCCAGATCTAACGCGGGTAAATACAACCAGCGGTCATCATCAGCATTCACTCTCTTCCAGACCAAAAAACTCATTTCGTTAACATCGGCAGGGTGAGTGAAATAAACGTAAAGTTTTTGCTCACCAAGGTATGCGTTATTTTCCAGCGCATCTGTTTTGGGAATATCCTTACGTAAAATGATCATCTGTCGGATGCGGGTACGATTCTTATCATCTGTTATCGTCATTTTTATTTGAGCACGCCCATCTTGAGCTTCATAATAAGCAACTTTATTGGCACGGTGAACAATGTCGTCAGCAGATAACTGGCTTGCAGTCGCCTGTGTGCTTGTAAATAACAAACATGCAGTTATAAGACCAAAGCATTGGTACACTGGCTTTTCCTTGATGCGTATATGTTCATGATTCATTAGACCTGAACTCCTTCGAATCTTTGTTTCTTGTGGTAAAACGCCATTAAAATGGCAGGTAACAAGAGCAAATCAGTAATCAATGCCAACAATATGGCTGCAGAAGTAAACACCCCAAAATACGAAGTTGGGCTAAATTGAGATAACACCATGACGGAAAAACAAACAGCAATTAGAACCGAGGTGAGGACAATTGGCACTCCCGTTAATTTAACCGTTGCTATCAAGGCATCTTGCGTGTTCATTCCCTTATCACGTGATCGAACATAATGCGTCAGAAAATGAATGGTATCGTCTACAGCCATACCCAATGCGATGCCGCCGATTATCGTTGTGCCAATATCAAGTTTGATATCTAACCAAGACATTAAGCCAATGATTGTTAAAATCGGTAGCAAATTCGCAACAAGACCAATAATTGACAATGGCAAGGAACGAGTAGCCACCATTAAAGTCGCTAAAATGACAACAACCATAATTGAGAGACCGGCAATCTGAGATGAAAAAAGCTGCCTATCCATATTTGCCCATAAAACCGGTATGCCCGTAATGCTCGCTTTAATTTCAGCAGGCAAATGTATTGATATTAATTTCTCAATTTCAGCAACAAGTTCACGTGCTTCACTATTCGCCATATAATCTGTAAAAACAAAAAACTGTCCTATTTTATTATCGGGCAGTAACATATCTCTCAAATCATCATTATTACTTAACTCCCCAACGAATAAAATTTGCGCAAATGTTTCTCGTTCATAGCTCAAATAATTTTCCTCACTCCAATCTTCATTTTTTGATACCGCGCGGTCAATTTCTTTAAATCCATCCAGAGGACTCACGATCTTTGTTACTTGTGGGAGCTTATCGATTGCCTGCTGCAACTTATCTAGTGCAAAAAAAGTGGCGGGGTCCTCTAGACCATTTTCCATTTCTAGTAATATACGCAAACTACTTGCTGCAAACCCACTCTGTTCTGCATGGTTATAGGCATTTCTGATTTCAGAGTCCTCGTTGAACATCATCAAATAACTTGAATCAGCTTTCAGAAAGTTTAGCCCTGCCATACCAATCGTAGCAATAACACTAAATATAAAAATAGTTGGCCATGTGTTCTTTGTTACGATGCCTGATGCCACATTTGTTAAGCCATGATTAGCGTAGGTACTGAGAGAACGAGGCATTGCATGATATCGATGCGTCTTACCGCTCCAGAAATAGGCAAGTAATAACGGGATAATGCCCATATTTAACAGAAAGCCAAGAAAGATTCCTGCGGCAGCAAAAAGGCCAAGTTGAATGACCGGTACAATTCCAGTAAAGACTAAAGCCGTAAAGCCTGCCATAGTCGTCAATGCAGAACCCAGGCAAGGTGCCCACAAATCCCTTACAACCTGTTTTGCGATGATATTTGATGAATCATCCGGTCGAGATTTCTGCATTTGATGGAAATAAGTTATTAAATGGACAACGCTGGCCATGGAAAGAGCTGTTAATATCGCCGGTAACATGACGGTAACCATGTTTAGGGCAATCCCCCCATATACCATGGAGGAAACAGTCGTTGAGACGACAGCTAAAACAAAGCTCAAAGCAATCGTTAGATCACGCCAATTTCCAAATACCCACCATCCAAAAAGGATACAAATAATAAAAACCAAAGGGTAAAAGGTGAAAATATCACGTAGTGAATAAGTATTTAATGTAGCGTTTAAAGCGGTGGTTCCGACAATCGAATAGTTAGTAATATGTTGACCACCATCCATCACTTCTTTAATATTTTCAATGAGATTGACACGCCCTGGCCCACCATCATCAAATTCGTTTGCATCCTGTATTAATAGCGTTGTTATATTTTCATGCTCTTCTCTGATCAAAGAGTCGATATAAATCGGATTGTTTAATAAGCTCTGCCGTAATTTCTCATCATAAGATTCATCCGTGGTTGGATAATTGTTATAAAGAATGCGATATTCCAATCCTTTATCATCAGAAAAGGTACTGCGTGCATTTGCAATTGATATAACTTTTCTTACGTTATCAAGACTTTCAACTTGATTACTCAATTTATACAATTCATCCAGAAAATCTGGGTTATAAATATTATTTTTTGTTTCCAATATCACAATTAACCATTCCCATTCTCCAATTTCATCCAGCGTTTTTTTATGAGCAGTTAACTGCGAATCATTATCATAGAACCAGATTTCCATACTATTATTCAGTTGCCATTTGATTAAACCGACACTGGCTAAAAGTATAAAAATATAAAAAATAATGACCCTGAGCTTATAAGGCGGGTTGCTTCTGGTGACATGATTCATTAAAAGCCTCTATTCGAAAACATGATTGATTACAACTGGCACTATGATGTAAAGCTTGCGGTAAAGATTAATTCACCATATTTATTTCATCTCGAGCCAAACGCTGCGCAATGATTTTTCTTCTTTTCTTGCCGCTAGACGTTTTTTCTACCGAGCCAATCTCACAGGCCTGAATGGATTGAATTAGGAGCCCAGACGATTCGAACACCTTCTGCTGAATTTGCTTTCGATGTTCGAGCCCAAACATAGTCTTCAGTGGAAGTTTTACCTCCACCAAGAGTCGCAATTGCATCTCGTTTTTCGAAGGCTCATTAACACCCACAAGAACCGCGCATGTGGGGCGAACAAAAGGGATTGTTTCTACCTGCGCTTCGATTTCGTCGGGCACAATATTCTTGCCCCCGATAACAAGAAGATCATCTTTTCGCGAATGATAATAGAATTCTTTGTCGTAAAAAAATCCCATATCACCAGTCTTTAGCCGTCTTCCGACGAGACTATTCTGAGTAGCTGCAATATTCTGGTAATACCCTCCCATAACACAGGGACTCTCAATATTAATTTGCCCTAATCTCAATTCTGGAAGCTCATTCTCTTTGTCATCACGAATAGTAATGCGAGTTCCTGTATGGGGCTCTCCTATGGCCACCACTTCAGTGGTTGCTGAACTAGCTGTTGAGGCCAATTGGATAGAACCATCTTCACTAATTATAAAATTACGGATACTAATTTCTTTCTTGTTAGTGGATGCAGCACCTAAAGTATTCTCAGCCATGCCATAGCCAATACGTAAGTTACGCTTGCCCATTCCAAAAGCTCCCAATATTCGATAAGCCGATCTCACCACCGCAGGCATAACCTTTTCGGCACCGATATAAACGTAAAGCTGGGAAAGATTTAAAGAACCAGGATCAAGTTTGGACAAAGACTTAAAGGAACCAGATAAGGCGGTGTTGGTTGTGAAGTGGAGTGTGGTCTCATATTTATGCATCATTTGGAACCAACGGTGAGGCTTGAACATATAATAGCGTGGTGAAGCTAGGAGATTGTCAGAACCAGCAAACAATGGATTCAAGAGGCCTATAAACAGCCCCATATCATGATTAAAAGGCAGCCACGAAGCTGAGGAAGTCACAATTGATCCGTTGCAACCTGAAGCCACACCCCGATTAATCTGCTCCAATTGAGCAATCATCATTGCGTGCGTGACCACCGCACCTTTTGGAGACCCCGTCGTCCCAGAGGAAAATTGGATGATAGCAGTATCACCAGGCAGAATACTGGTACCGACAACATTACATGTAACTTCATTCCCTGCCATAGGAATATTCATGTTTACAAAAATTTCGGAGAGAAAAATAAACGATATTCCAAAGGCTTGTGAGCATCTATCTACGGTGATTGGATCTGCATCTGCTGCTACAATAATAGTTTGAAACTTGCAGATATCGTGTACCGTACAGAGATATTCGGCAAGGTCAAAGTACTTCCCCGGCTTAGGCCGCAGTGGTACAGCAATAGCATTGAGTCGCCAGGCTCCAAGAAGGAGTGGTGCATATTCAGCACAATTATCGAGCAATAGTCCTACCCGGTCTCCTTTTTTTACAGCTAAAGCCTCCAATCGCATTGCATATGCTTTGGCTTGCATATCAATTTCTGACAACGTCCATTCGACGGATTCCTCTGGGTACCTCCAGGTTGGGTTTCTAGTTTTCAGGTTTTCGGCGACAGCTTCAAGGATATTCATGCTATTCCAAACCTTTGTTTCTGATTTTTGGATGATTTGTATGTGTCTAAATACGCAGCAATGCTCGTTAAACTCCTAAGCTCCATGATAAATAGCTCCTGCGGAATGAGTACGTCGTAATACTCTTCAATCATGGATTGAAGCGATAAGAGCCCCATAGAATCAATAACTCCGGAGTCTACCAAGTCCTCGTTTTCAAATCCGGGCACGTTGTCTGGCTCAAGGATACCTTCTTGTTTACAAAGTTTCGTTAACTCTCTGAGTGTATTTTTCTCTTCTGTGTATATCATTATTTTGTCCTCAAATCTTCCGAGCCAGATGTAGGCGCTGTAATTCGAACATAAACTTGATCTTATGTGTGGGTGTACGCTCGAGTTTTTTGGGGAGAATATACACATTCTCTTTGTCGAGTGATGCGGAAACCCCAGCTATAGATTCCGTATAGCGAATCGCTTCCAAGAAACGAACCTTGAGCGCCACATCGTCGCTAATTCCTGCACGAGTCTCTGTTTTCCAATCAGGATCTTTCTCAAGACGTTTATAATCCGGAAAAACAAACACACTTAGAAAATCGTCCTCTGGCTGTATCTGAGCAACCATTGCGTCTTTGATGAAAATGCTACGAACTAGGAGATTGGAAAGATACTGAGGGTCAATATAAGAGCCATCCTTCCAAAGGATTAACTCTTTTTCTCTACCTATTAGGTGTACCAAGCGATTTTCATCTACCCAGACGAGATCGCCTGTTGAGAGGTAACCGTCTTTGTCGAGGCTCATGGTTTGCTCACCATTATTAGCTCCGAGGTAAGAATGAGCGATGGTCGGCCCTTTCACTTCCAGAATGCCAACTTCGTGATCGATTCCTTTTATCTTTCGAGTAGCAGATAAGCGATATTCCAAAGCATCGATTATTTTTCCACAGCTACCAGGGTTAACCTCGTTCAACTTGTTACGAGAGATAATGCCAGTACATTCAGTCGCACCATAAATATCTAGTACAGTGATGCCTAATTTGCCAAAAATCTCAACGACAGCAGAATCAATTTTCATTGATGATGAGATACCATAACTAAAATAACCGCCCAACTTATTTCGGATAAGAATTCTGATTGCTGTGAGCTTCGCTTTTTCAATGGTACCTATGTCGTATAGCTGGCCATTTTTTTCAATACTAATCAGGTGTTGATAAAGATTCTTAAGGACCGGCTTATTTTTCATTTCCTCTAGCGTTTCCTTGAGGAGATAGATCCAGAATTTTGGAACCGCCATCAGCGCTTTAATGCGAACGCTTTGCTTCTTGAGCTTCTCTATTTCATTTTCAAGAACATCATCATCATCAGGCTCTCGGGTAAAATAAGTGACCGTGAACCCACGAGTTTTTGTCACTAGAAATTCAACTAAGGTAGCGATATGCGAATAAGGGCCAATATTTAGTAAATCTTCATTAGGCCGTAAATTTAAAACATCGAAAGCGCAATTTACTTCCGCCACAATATTGCCGTGGGTAATGCGCACGATCTTAGGGAGTGAAGTCGTACCGGAAGTCGGGTAATATCCCAAGATAGTCGCCGGGAATTTGAGTAATGTGCTTGCTGAGCCTTTAGGATAAGCCGCTGCCAATATATTTTTCATCCCCACTTCATTTGACAGAAGATCAAGCTTAGCGAACCCAGCATCTTCGAAGACTTCGATGATATCTGCCACCAGAACTTGTGCTGTGAGGCCGTGCTTAGCAGAAAGCTCACGTATCCGCGGCAACTGCGCATAAGACGTCAAAATATAATCCGGTTTACAAAGACCGAGTAGATGATCTAACTCTAGCTCGTTTGTCTTTGTATCTAGTGGGAAGATAATGTTGGCCGTATAAAAAGAAGCCATAGCGACCATATCCCATTCCACTCGATTTTTGCAAAATGTTGCAATGACTTTCTGCTCTTCTTTCTTAACTTGCAGGAATCCGACCATCGCTTCGATATGTGCGACATATTCGAGAAAACTGAGACTCTGATAATTCTCACCAGTGTCGAACCTTATAGCAGGCCTGGTGCCATAGGTCTTGAGCTGCCGATCAACTATCTCTGATACGTTGGAAATAGATTTGAACGCTTTGAAGGCTGATGCTTCTTTTCTAATTTTCAAATCGAACATGGCTCGACCTCCTTTTTCTTATTAATTTTTAAATCACCTAAGGTGAAATCATAAGTATTCGCCATCTCCAAAGTGCGAATAACCATTTCTGTTGTTAACATGCCCTTAGAGAAGGAATTGTTATGCCCATCAAACCCGAGCAATAACGTTTCTGCGAGGCATCCGTAAGTATTGCCACCACGTGGCATTCCAACAAAACGTATTTGAGATTCTTCCGGTAATTTGGCGAGTCCACCGTCAAAGACTAATTGGTCCTCCCAGCCTTCTGCGGGAAGATTTGAGGGTACTGACGCGCAGCATACAATTGCGCCTGGTTTTACCTTGTCTGGCGTAACTAGATTTTCGTCATGGGAATTTGTTGCCAACACCACGACATCAGAATCAGCTATGGATTTGATGGCCTCTGAAACAGATATTCTGCCCGTGGCAAAACCCGGTATTTCGAACTCGAATGCTTTATCTAGAACGACTGAAATAGAAAGTGAATCCGCTCCATTGCAATCGAGTGAAAAAGCTTTTGTAAGCAATGTCGCATACTCACCATCTGAGCCAAAGATAGCGAAAACCTCTTTACCCAATATGCCCATGACACTGTTATTAGGTTTGCAACCATTAGCCTGTTCTTTGCGAATGTGCTTAAAGATTTCAGTTAGGCAACTTTTCTTGGCAGCCAACAAGCGCTTAGAACTAAGTTTTCTGCCGCTGCCCACCAGATTAAGGTGACCAACACGAAGACTTAGAAGTTGCGCAACCACTTGCCCAATATTCCCTCCAGCTCCTACTACTGAAGCTTTAGAAGTACTTAATGGTATGTCTTGAATTTCGATTCCTTCTAGGATGCCCTGTACGGTCAAGGCCGTTGTATAGGCATTACCGGTGGTAATACCTATTTCATAGTCATTAATGGTCAGCCCGTTCTTGGTTATGATAGATGTATAGGCACCCAATCCCACAATACTCACTGGGATATTATCGTCACCAAGTTCCTTAGCTAGGATGACGGCATCTTGAACCTTGTCACGCATTTCTTTAACCAAATAGGGCGCCTTATTCGCGGTAATGTATTCGGGAAGATAGGGAACAAAAATGAGGTTATTTTCGATGACATAGTCCATTGAGGTGATGAAATCCTTCTTGACCTGAATAGGTTCTAAGAAGCGGCTGATTGCGTTCCACCAGATTGGAAAGAGACTTTCGTCAAATGTATATTTAGAGAAGGATGGAAAGTAATATTCCTTCAAATTTTTGACGTTGGTGGGATGAACAATGAACCCGGTACGTGAATCGATATGCCTTATTTCTTCCTGTACGGGCCATTTACTTTTTAGGCAGACCGGATTAGTGCGTTTTGCCTTATCGACGGAACATTCCATTAAATGTGCTATCAAGCAGAATTCATTGTTGCGACGAATGACTTCGAAAACTTCGCGTAACCCTGTCAGAAGAAGATCGATTTGTGACTCTGAAATCGATACTGGCGGCTGTATGCGAATGATAGATAACCGGCTCTTGCCGGGATTTCCTTTAAGCATGGTAGTTAAAGGAGCCAGGATACGGATGCCATGATATTCAAGCAAATAACTGGCGATAAGTATGGAAAGAATGCCTTGCTTGCCACTTGAGCGAAAGAACGGCGACTGATTACGAAGATCGGTAAGCTCCACTCCTAACAATAATCCAGTTCCGCGCACTTCTTTGACCAAATCAGGGAATTCCAAAACTAGTTCACTTAGTTTGTTCTTTAGGTAGGCTCCTTTTTTGACCACATCGCGCAACAGCTTGCCTTCGTCACGCTGGAGGATATCAAGGTACTTCAACGCCACGGCGGCTGAGAAATCGTCCTCACCGAAGGTGGAAGTATGCAAAATACCGAAATCTTGATCATAAATATCCTCCCGGATCAGGGTCGCACCGATTTTGACGAGCCCACCACCCAGGGCTTTGCTGAGAATGATGTATTCAGGTTTGATTTTTTTGAGCGGCGTCTGTGCATAATGGTATATGCTCCCAATGCGGCCGCAGCCCGTCTGAATTTCATCGAGAATATAAGGGATTTTCATGCTCAGATGATGATCCGCCAGATAAGCCAAGGTAGACTCAGGAAGTGGACGAATACCGCCTTCTCCCTGGACCGTTTCCATAATAAGTCCGATAATTCGCGTAAGTTTGAATGGCCTAAGTTCTACTTTGTCGCCATCAAGTACTGGAAAAATAAAAGTACAAATGTCTTCAGCAACAAGTTCCGATATTCGTTCCGGTTCACGCGGATCCACGAAAATGGGACGGATGGCGGAGAGACCCTCATAGCCTTCACGATACGACTTGTTAAAAGTTAGCTCCAGGGAAGATGTAGTCTTGCCGTGAAACGCTCCCTTGAATGCTATAACGGCAGGGTGTTTCTGGAATTCTTCTAGCTGAGTTAGATTGTATTCATCAAGATCATCTCGAAAATCCACCAGAGTTTTGCCGCCAGGCAGAGGAATATCAAGCTTCTCTTCTTCCATCTTGTAATAAAAATCATTCAAAATGCGTGTCAACCGCTCATATTGGATTCGAACCTTATCGAAGTGAACCTTGTAAGCATGTTTGATTGCAGCTTCTACGCTTTCCGTGCCTGTATTAGAAAAGTTGGTGCGATAGTCGACATCTCCTGGCGTTAAATCGGAAAGGAGATGTGCAAGTTTTGCACATTCTGGGTGCACTGAAACCTGGGAATGCATTACAGTTCGTTTGCGAATCATGTCTGCTGCGAATTCGCTGATCTCAGGGTGATTATGCCCAAGCAACAACGCTCCAAAACCACCTATGTAATCAACCACCTCTTTTCCCTCTGCCGTTGTAAGGACACAATCTTCGCCGGTGATGTACTCTTTATCCAATTTCAGACTCTTGAGTAGTCCAGCTAATTTCGGTTTGCAATATTTTTGATAGTCTTCGTAATTTTTAGTATTCATAGCAAAATAAAAATAAATAAACTCTGTGTTATAAACAGAGTGGGACTGTTAAATTCCATTCCATGCAGCTTTGAGTCTGAAACACATTTTCAGACTATCAAGAAACTAAACAACAACGATGTGGTAATAATCACAGATAAAGAAATAATAAAAACAATATTCTTACACCTGATTGAAATGGGTAACTTCACAACAATCTACGGGGTATGAATGATAATTCTCTTTTTCCTGACTAGGAGTCTAGTCAAATAGAGTGCAACTTAAGGATTATGAAGAACTAAGTGAAACAAATACCATTATTAATTTAATGCAGACAACCCTTTTGTTTTCCTAATGCTCTCCCTGTCAAGCAGACTCTTAGATCAGTGAACTTTTCTTTATCTGCCAGAAAACTTAATAATTTGACCTAACTACATAAAATTATGCCCAGCTTACTATCTGCTCCTGTAGTTCGACTTGCAAATCAATCAGATGATGCGGTTTCGACGCTCACTCTTGCTGCTGCGTTTGATAACGACCCTGTGACGAGGTTTTGTATTCGCACTGATTCGCACCGAGATTGGGCAATGCGTGCTGGCTTTAAGCGAGCATTAGAATTATATCGTCCGCATAGTTTGACCTTTATCGGAGGCTGTGGTGCGGGTGTCGCACTTTGGGCTCGTCATGACCAATGGCGGTTTACGTTTTGGCAGGAATGTGCGCTTATTCCCATTTATATGCGGGCTTGTGGTATCAGGCGTTTCATGCGCCTCGGTCGCGGGTTCGACGATATGAAATCACAACACCCGATTCAGCCCCATTACTATCTTTATCTACTCGGCGTGCATCCCGGCTGTCAGTCGCAAGGTCTAGGTGCTGCACTATTGGATGTTATGCTCGAACGTTGTGACCAGGAGCAAATGCCTGCTTACCTAGAAGCAACTAACCCCCGTAACATTTCGTTCTATCAGCGACACGGATTTCGAATAACTACAAATTTCTCATTCGGTCCGGACGGGCCTCCTCTCACGGCAATGTGGCGAAAACCTCACTAAACAGCTAAGTGATTTAATTTCATTTCGTCAGACTATTTCAAAATCGATTGAAGACATACCGCCAACCTATAAAACTATAACTAATTTTTGCGTAGAAATTAACGCGGCATTAAAAGCGGTAAATATTTACAAACAAGCTACTGCCTACGCTCTCTCACCTAGACATGAAAATTTTCGACTTATCATTTACCTTGCTCAAAACAAATCAACACTTCCCTTACCCACACAAAGCATGACAAAATTGCGCCCCTTGCCATTTAGTTTAAAATCATTAAATCCCCTATGCCATTAATTACTCTTGAGAAAGCCTCCCTTGCGTTTGGTCATCATGCGCTGTTAGATCACGTTGATTTACAGCTAGACCCAGGTGAACGTGTTGGTTTGATTGGTAGAAATGGTGGCGGCAAATCAAGCCTATTGCGTATTTTGGCCAAGGTCATCAATTTGGATGATGGTAAGGTTTGGTACGCACCCAATCTAAAGCTCGCCTACGTATCACAAGAACCCACACTGAGCGCTGAGAACACGGTATTCCAAGAAATATCCAACGGTCTGGGTGATTTAAGCCAGATTTTGTTGGACTACCATGCTGTATCACATGCACTAAGTGAAGAAAGCGAAGACACCGAGACCTTGCTAAACCGTTTGCAAGACTTACAAGGCAAACTAGAAGCACAAGATGGTTGGAGTATTCAAGCCAAGGTCGAGACCGTTATCGACAAGCTTGGTCTACCCGCTGACACGTTAATTGGGCACTTATCCGGCGGCCTAAAAAAACGCGTTGCGCTCGCACGCGCACTGGTCATTTCGCCGGATGTTTTATTGTTAGATGAACCAACAAACCATCTAGATTTCTCTTCCATTGAATGGCTGGAAGGTTTATTAAAAAGTTTTACCGGCAGCGTGTTGCTCATTACCCATGACCGACGCTTTTTAGATAATGTTTCTACGCGAATTATTGAACTTGACCGAGGAAAACTCGAGTCATTCATCGGAAATTTTGCGAGCTATCAAATTAAAAAAGCCGAAATGCTTGAAATCGAAGCTGTTCACAATCAGAAATTTGACAAAGTGCTAGCACAAGAGGAAGTATGGATACGCAAAGGCATTCAGGCGAGACGAACACGTAACGAAGGACGCGTACGTCAACTCGAAGCATTACGTCTGGAGAGAGCCGCACGACGCGAGCGTATAGGCAAAGCAAATATTAATGTTGATACTGGAGAACGGTCAGGAAAACTGGTCGCCGAACTGGAACATATCAGTAAAAGCTATGATAAAAATGTCATTATCAGAGACTTTTCTTGTCGCATCTTGCGCGGTGATCGCATTGGTTTATTAGGTCCCAATGGTTGCGGAAAATCCACATTACTTAAATTAATTTTAGGTGAATTAATGCCCGACACAGGGGAAATACGCCAAGGTACGAAACAAAAAATTGCTTATTTCGATCAAATGCGCGAACAACTAAACGAGGAAATGACGCTCACTGAAACCATTAGTCAAGGTTCAGATTTCATTGAAATTAATGGTGAGAGAAAACATATTATCAGTTATCTCGAAGATTTCTTATTTCCGCCTGAACGTGCGAGATCTCCCGTCAAGTCACTATCAGGTGGCGAGCGTAATCGTTTATTGTTAGCTCGTTTATTTACCCGTCCAGCCAATGTTTTGGTGCTCGACGAACCAACCAACGATCTCGATATTGAAACACTTGAGTTGCTAGAAGTTTTATTGAGGGATTATTCTGGTACACTATTTTTAGTCAGCCATGACCGTGAATTTCTGGATAACGTTGTCACGCAAGTCATCGCCTTTGAAGGTAATGGTAATTTACGGGAATATGTGGGGGGTTATGAAGACTGGGTTCGTACGCGCCCCTCGGCTGGAGCAACCGCGACAAAAAAAACATCTGCCACCAAGCTTCCTGCCGCTTCACCGACACCTCTCTTTCAATCAACACCCCGAGTTAAACTTTCCTATCATGAAACTCGCGAACTTGAAGCACTACCCGCAAAGACTGAATCCCTAGAACAAGAACAAGAAAATATTACATTACGCCTAAGTGACCCAACGATTTATCATGCCCATACAGATGAAGCTAAGGCACTACAAATTCGTTCTTCAGCTATCGAAAAAGAACTGATGGAATGCCTTGAAAGATGGAATGAATTAGAAGTAAAATCGACCCGAAAATAGAAGAATTCATCGCAGCAATTTCCCTATAAACAACATGGAGATACATGTATTTATTGACCTGAGAAGGCGCATCGTTTAAAGTTCTACTTTTGAGAGGAGGAGGCTTAACATGAAGCAAAAAGCAATTATAAGTTTACTACTTGCCTCGAGTATGTTCCTGGTATTTTCCAGTACAGCTCATGCAGGTGATGTAGCAGCAGCTAAAGAGAAGAATTCCATGTGTGCAGGGTGCCACGAAATTGATGGCTATCGCACCGCGTACCCTACGGCATATCACGTTCCAAAGATTGGTGGGCAGCACGAAGAATATCTCCTTAAGGCATTGGAAGCATATAGAAACGGTAGTCGCAACCACCCTACCATGACAGCGATTGCAGCATCGCTTTCTGAGCAAGATATTAAGGATCTTGCTGCTTACTACGCTGGAAAATAATTTAGGTATTTACGCAAGGAACGAATCATGAAAATTTATGTTATTGCCGCAATAAGCGGTGTCGCTCTGATGCTCTCAGGGCAAGCAATGGCAGCTGACTTTGACGCAGGCAAGAGTAAAGCAGCTGAAGTATGTGCTTCATGCCACGGTGCTGATGGTAATAGCCCAGCGCCAAACTTTCCAAAAATTGGCGGCCAACACAGAACTTATCTCGCTCAAGTACTAAATGAGTATAAATCTGGTGATCGTCTTGACCCTATTATGGCGGGGATGGCTGCAGCGCTGAGCGAAGAAGATATTGACAACTTGGCTTTCTACTATTCAGGCCAATCAGGCAGCCTAAACTCAGATTGAGTTTACTTAATTTTACAGTTAGCGTTGGACAAATAAGCTAAAAAATTCGTTTTTTTTCTGGGTCTGGCTACAGAATTTGAAAGGGATATAACGAATAATGTTATATCCTTTTTTTATGACTCGTAATGCGTCCCACATGCGAATAATTTATACTATTTTTTTCACCAGCTCAAAAAGTGACAGAACACAAAAATGTGGCTTAAATTTACTTCATGAAAACTTGACCATTACACCCCGGGCAGGACTCTAACCCGCTAGATTTAATACTGTCGACTGTGTGACTCGTGCAATATTGCGACTAGATGCTGGGTCTAGCCTAGTATAATGAGGCAGGAACGTTGGCGATCCGACGTGACGTACTTGTACTAGTGTCATGAGTACAGTACTAGTTGGTACACGTACTGCAGTTACTTTGAAACCAGCTTAACGTAAGTCACTTTATCATCACCCGCCTTATAGTAATCCTTCTGTCGTGCGCACTCTCTAAAACCGGATTTCAGATAAAAACCTCGTGCGGGCTTGTAATGATCCATCGATGAAGTTTCTGCATAGACCTGCTTGCCGCCTTCGGCTGCAATTAAGGATTCCGTCGCTTCCATCAACTTTTTTGCAATACCTTGTTTTTGATGGTCAATATCCACGACTAACCAATACAAATCGTAACTACTGTCGGTCAGAGGAATACGACCAAAACAGGCATACCCCAACATCATTCCAGCCTGTTCCATAAAACAAAACGAATAGCCTGAC
Organism: Nitrosomonas sp.; assembly: GCA_021774265.1. GTDB lineage: Bacteria > Pseudomonadota > Gammaproteobacteria > Burkholderiales > Nitrosomonadaceae > Nitrosomonas. The sequence goes on along the minus strand of JAJFJG010000131.1, from coordinate 6,552 downwards.
TGTTTTTCACCTTTCAATGCGGCCTCGGCAACAAGCTCTGCGGCAATACTGACTTCTTCATCGCTAAAAACACCGCTGTTACCTACTAAACCGCGAATGGTTTCAACATCAACCAGTTTTATTTTTCTGCGGATTAGTAGCGAATTATTTTTCGCCTTAGCAATTTTTGGTTTTAACTTTGCCGGTATAGATGTGTTATTGGTTTTATGCAAGCCGCTAAAAAAATGGCGGGCATTAGTTCCTAATGTTTGGGTTCGGTAACCACCTTCTTGCACGACCAATGTTGGCAAACGTATCGCGCCAATCGCTTCACCAACTCGGTCAAAGTCACTGGCATGTAATTCCCATGTGCCAGTTGGGTCAGCCTTTGCGGTATCAAGTCCGAGCGCAATCACCAGAAACGCCGGATGAAACTCTTCAATTCTTTTCAACGCCTTGCCGATTTGTTTTAGATAGTCATCGGCTGACAGATGCTCCGGCAATGGCATATTGATATTGTACCCATAACCCGCACCTTCGCCCATTTCGTCCGCAAATCCGGTGAAATAGGGATAGGCAAATTTGGGATGGCCATGCAGAGAAACGGTTAGGACATCGGCTCGCTTATAAAAAATATCCTGCTGGCTATTGCCATGATGATAATCAATATCAAGAATGGCAACTTTGCCGTATTGGCTTAAATAATTCGCACCGATTGCTGTGTTGGCTAAATAGCAAAATCCGCCAAAGGACTTTCGTTCAGCATGGTGACCAGGTGGCCGCACTAAGGCATAGGCTATTTTACTTTTACCCTGAACCAACTCATCGGCTCCTGATAGTGAACAATCAACGGCGGTACGAGCAGCCAGATAAGCATCCGCATTTAAGGGGGTGAAAGTATCAATACAAAAATAGCCGGCCAGTAAAGGAGTATCAACCGGCTTTCGATCCTGATTACGGATTGGAAACACGTAGGGATAGACTGATTTGCCCTTGGCGACGCTCATACAGGCTTTTTTCAGAAACGAAACGTAATCGGCATCGTGAACACCAAGGATATATTTATCGGGCCAGCTCTTAACCGGTTTTTTCTCGACAAAAGAAAGTTTGTCGAGTTCGCGTAAAATGGCTCTCACTCGAACTGGGCTTTCAACATAACCACGTTCTTTAATGTGATGAATATCATGTTTTTCATTCGCGAACAAAGCAATGTTATTTGCTTGGTGAAGGAGCGGAGCATAATGATCTTCGTCTTTTGTTTGCTTCGCGCTGCGCAACATGATACCTGTCAACGAAAACGAATTGACCACTTTCTCTACGTAGACTTTGTCGCACATTCCACCGTATTTTCTCTCCAAAATCGCTCGCACGGCTTTCCGCATAAACTTACCGTCCGGCAAAGGTTTTCCCAAACTATCAATTACCAGATAGGGTGGGTCGGTATCATCCGAATGTACAGGGGTTTCATACATGGTGCCGGTAATTACTCGAGCACCATAACGTTTGTAAAAGGCGAGTCGCTTTTCATTTTGTTTGCGAATTACCGGGTCTGGTGATAACGCAGGATCATCGGGCAAACATTCCATCAGTATACAATTGACGCCCATATCAAGCGCTTCATCGCGCACGCGTTCATAGAGTGCACTTCCTAATCCCTGACCGGTGAACGCTTTACCCGCAGCAATAAAATCAAGAAAACAAAAACCAATATCAGTCGCATGCATGATCAGCGCAAATGCCAATACCGAATCATTTTTACGTTGCGCAATCAGGAGCCGGCTTTGAAATTGATAGCTGAGAGCATCATTTAGTTTTTTAGGCAGCGAGTTAATCTCTTCTTCTTTCAGCGCTCCAAATTGAGCACGTAATATTTCTTGCACCTGAAAAATAATGGCACGGTTGGCTGGCGCTGAGGCGTCCAGGATTCTACGAATGCTAAACATGACCTTTAAACTCGAATTGAAGAACGATTAGAAGAAAGACCGGAAGATCGGTTACAGGATTGATTCGAAATAAATTGTCTGGGTATTAAACGCTGAATGACAGCATCGCTCGATAATCCAGCGTGCGCCGCAGCAACCATAAAACCAGCATCAGAAGACAAGCAGGGGTTGGCATTGATTTCGAGGATCCATGGGTTGCCGTCGGTATCCACTCTAAAGTCAACCCGAATCGCGCCACTTAAATGAAATAAATGCCAACAGCGATAACAGAAAGCTTCTAGTTTTTTGAGCAACGCCTGATCACTTGCTGGAAAATCAAAACTGCGTTGTGTTGCATGATAGACATCACTGGCCTCATCCCATTTTGCTGCATAGTCGATAATTTTGGGAAGACCTGTCGGAAAGTTTTTAAACACTACTTCAGCTGCGGGTAGCACTACCGGCTCACCCCGCTCATTTTCCAATACGGAAATATTAAATTCTCTACCTTCCACATATTTTTCAGCAAACCATTCGCCACCGCGTTCACTTTTCATGTGCTCGATTTTTCTTAGTGCCATAGAAACTGAATCAACGACGCTATCGGCGCTTATACCCACCGAGGCATGTTCGGTGTTCGACTTTACGATCCAGCGGCCATTTACATTTACCTCTGCATTTGAAAGTGATGAAAACTCACTGTGGGTCAGGAAATCTGCTGTGGGCAATCCCGCCAACTTCAACAATTCTTTTTGTCGAATCTTTTCGCCAAGGATCGCAAGCGCCTGTGCCGAGCAACCGCTATAAGCAAGTCCAAGATATTCATACAGTGCTGCCGCCAGATAGATCAGTGAGTCGTTACCTCGAATGGTTTCGACCAGATTAAAAACAAAATCCGGCTTACATTTTCGAAGCGCTTGCTCGACTGCTGCAACTGATTCGGAAAATGGAATTGATTCGACAGTAATATTTTTTCCTTTCAATAGCGCCGCAATTTCTTTCAGTTGAACCAAAGTATCCTGATTGTCAGCGGAAATCGAGTCTGGAAGTTTCACAAGGTCAACACTATTACCAGAACAGTAATCGTCGAAACCTTCACAATAACCGCTATAAACCAACGCCGCCTTCATAATGTCGCTTCAGTTTTTTTGGTTTTTTTTTCTGATGCATCAATACCGTAGCGAGCAAGCGCCTGATCCATAATTCGATGAATCAGTTGTTCATGTCCGATTCCTACCATTTGCGATAACATGGGTAGATCGGAATGAGTCGGTTGTAAACCGGCAATCGCATTTACTTCCAAAAAATTCGGCAAGCCGTGTTCGTCACAACGCAAATCTATGCGACCGGCATCAAAACAACCAAGCGCTCGCCAACTTCTTAGCGCGACATCGGCAGCCGCTTTTGCTGTGTCATCGGTGATTACGCCGTACTTTAATACCTTTTGCCAGTTCTCCTTGTTATAAAAAGACTGACTGCCCGATTCTGCGCCTTCCTGATAGTAAGTTTCCATCACAGCGATTACTTTGGCATTGTTTCCGTTGCCGAGAATTCCGACCGTGAGATCTCTGCCTGACAGATACGTTTCAACCAAAGTTGGCTGGGAAAATTTCAGTTGAATCTCGACGCAAATTTCGCGTAATAAATCTTTGTTATGAACGATTGACTTGCTGGAAATACCTTTACCGGTTCCTTCAGCCAGTGGCTTAGCAAAGAGCGGAAATGGTAAATCGAGTTCAACAATATCATCTAAAGTTTCAACCACGGCAAATGGAGCCGTGGGGATATTACGACTCCGCACTATTAATTTGGCCAATGCTTTATTCATGGTGAGCACCATGACATCTGAACTGGAAAAAACATAAGGTATTTCATAAGCTTCGAGCAATGCAGGAACCTGTGCTTCACGGCCAATGCCTTTTACGCCTTCGCAAATGTTAAATACAATATCCCAGCGCTTGCCGCTTACCAGCTCTGCCGCCAACGCCTTGACGTTACCAATTTTTTCAACTTTACAGCCATAGGTCTCAAGTGCGAGCGTAATCGAATTGATGGTTTCGATACTATCGAATTCAGCTGCGCCTTCCGCTGAGAATCCAAGCGCTAAATAATCGTCACGTAAGTCGTAACTAAAACCTACCGTTAGCATAGTGAATAAAGCCCTGACACCATATCATAATCGGCATTATGGTCACGAAGCGCCTGCTGAACCTGACCTGCACGACCACCCGGATCTGGATAGCGATAAGTACCTCCTTCAAAATTGGTGAGGAGCAAATCGTCACCATCGCGACCCAAAATGTAGTCAGACTGTAGTGGTATTTTTCCGCCGCCGCCGGGGGCGTCAATCACAAATTGAGGAATCGCATAACCGGTCGTGTGGCCACGCAGTTGACGAATAATTTCCAACCCCTTAGCCACCGGCGTACGAAAGTGTGCCGAGCCAGAAACCGGATCGCATTGATACAGATAATAAGGTTTCACACGCATTTTTAACAGGCCGTGAAACATTGGTTTTAACACATTAATATCGTCATTAATGCCTTTAAGCAGCACACTTTGGCTACCCAGTGGAATGCCCGCATCGGCCAACCGGTTGCAAGCTTCGGTAGCTTCTGGCGTCAATTCATCTGGATGCGTGACATGTATACTCATCCATAACGGATGAAATTTTTTCAGCATGTTGCACAAGTTTTTAGTAATTCGCTGCGGCATTACAATCGGAATTTTAGTGCCAATTCGAATGAACTCTAAGTGCGTGATAGAACGCAAACGCTTTAACAACCATTCAAGTTTGTCGTCACCGATGCTGAGTGGATCACCGCCAGACAACAAGCAGTCCCGAATTTCAGGGTGTGCTTCGATATACTGTGCAGCTTTTTCCCAATTACTGGTGGAAAAACTATACTCACCCTTGGTTTCGCCCACCATGCGAGAACGGGTACAGTAACGGCAATAGGTTGAGCAAAAACCTGTGGTTAAAAACAACACGCGGTCGGGGTAACGATGAACCAGGCCCGGTGCTGCCGTGTCATGATCTTCACCAAGCGGATCGGGATCTTCGCCAGGTGTTGTCATAAACTCACCACCAACAGGCAGATGAGTTTTGCGTAATGCCTGTTCAGGATCATCAGGGCTGAGCAACGAAAAATAATAGGGGGTAATCGCAATCGGCAAATTTCTCGTGCGCTTAATCACCGATTTTCGTTCATCGTCGGTGAGTGTCATCATTCGTTCCACCATCTCAACGCTTCGAATACGGTTTCTAACTTGCCATTTCCAGTCGTTCCACTGATTATGAGTGACGTCGGGATAATATTTATCTATGAATTGTTGAGAATTTTTGCTGACAGGAAAGTCAGCATTGGGAAAATGAAGCTGAATTGGCTGGTTTTCAATTTGAATAGCAATCGTCTCGCCATTGACGCCGCTATAGTTTAACGATTTTAAGTTTCTACTAGGAGGCTCCTCTTCTTGACTCTCGGCCACCTCACTCACTACAGCGCTTGATTGCTCTACTACGGAAGAACGACTGAACTCACTGTTAGTTTTCATTTTAAGTGTATGCTCCCTATCAATGAACCTAAGGCATCAACGATTTGTAGCCCTACCCATTTATCGCGAATATACACCTAAATTTTCGAAAATCAATAGGTTTAGATAAGATTTTTCTAAAAGATCTTGAATGGGTAAACTGTTTGAAAATAGCTCATTTTCTCGACACTCGTTTCGGCGTGAAATTAAGAATAGGACTTAACAGGTGAGCTCTTTTCAGGCTGAGCCTAGACGATTGTTAGACAGACTCAGCACGAACAATGTGTAGGAAAGACAAACGCCCCTTTTCTTTAAAAAAGAATGAACCAAAAGCTGAATTAGTTGTCTTAAGCGTTACCAAGCGTTCAAGTAACTACTCATTTTCGCCTATTTTCATCTCGACCAACACAAAAAGCCAAGCATTTGCGCGGTTATAGGCATTCCAGTCAAATTACATAGTGAATTCAAGTTTAAAGTGTGTCTCACTAAGAACTTGAATTCACTTTGGTTAGTGCGCAGGATGTCGTGTAACCCATCAAAACTGAATGCAATAGAAATAAACCCCGCAGCAAATGGCTTTCACCCCTTCTGCGCGAGCTGAAAATGCAGCTAAAAATAACTATTTAGTATATACAGAATGCGTCAAAAACCATACCGCCAGAAATTGGGAATCAGAATTGAATCCTTGTATCATTAAGTTTGATCTGTGCTTGGTGGATTATTTTTACCAGGGCAGCTACACAAAACCCTTCCTTTACACCCCCTTCAAAAATTGGATATTAGATGCAAGAAAAATTCATTCAAGATGCTCTGATAATTTGGGCTACTATTGACCCAATTGGAACAATGGCACTATTTACAGCACTTACTGTTCATTTGTCTCAGGCTGATCGTCGACGAACCGCGTACAAGACCATTCTTTACGCTAGCTTAGTATTGATGGGGTCAATCATAGTTGGTCAATTACTTCTAAACACCATGGGAATTCGTCTTATGTCTTTTCAACTGGGCGGAGGGATAATCTTGTTTCTCTTTGGTTTGCAGATGGTTTTTGGTTCAGAATCACATCAATTGCAACAAGAGTCTGAACATGATATTGCTGTTTTCCCGTTGGCTA
>JAJFJG010000014.1 GCA_021774265.1 Nitrosomonas sp. | reverse complement strand
GTGTTTTGATTTTCCCAGATTCCGCCACAACACCATCAAAATCAAAAATGATAGCCTGCCAATCGCTTGCTTTCATAGTTTCTACGCTCTGTTATCCGATGTGGCAGGCGTGACGTTTTCGTCACTGGCCTGATGCAAACTTTCATGCAACTCTCTCAGGCAATCCAACAACCCTTGGCCTAAATCAACATGCTCATTCAACACCAACTTGCGTCCAATACGCGGTTGAAAGGCATAGGGAGTTATTTTGTAATGATGCAGCGTATTCGCATCATCAAAATTCAACGTAACCGGCCATGGCATGATTTCCGCGATCATAGTCATCACGTCTTTGATCTTTAGCTTTTCTTGGCCGGTCAGAATCATATGGTTATTAGCAAATTCAGGCGCCAGTACTTGCACACTCATTCGCGCAGCATCTTCTACATGAATATACTCACGCATGGCCTCACCACTACCTTTATAAGTGATCGAATGATCTGCGATAGCTTCATGCAACATACGATAAATCCCGTTACGCAAATCAGAACGTCTACCATACAGCGAGCCGTAACGCAAAATGTTGTACTCCATGCCATAACGCTCATGATAGGTTTCAGTGAAACGTTCTGCCGCTTGCTTGCTAGCGCGATAGAAAGAACCCGATTCGGAATAAACATAAACACTGCTAGCAAAAACATACCGACGCACACCGGCAAGGCGGGCAGCTTCAAGTACATGCATATTACCCATTACATTGATTGTCGCGGCAGCAATGGGTTTGTTATGCGCTTCATCAATATCAGCGATAGCGGCAAAATTATAGACAAATGCCGCCCCTTTCGCAGCCGCAATAACTTGATCAAGATCCATGACATCTCCAACTATCATTTCCTGACCCGGTTTTAGATAAGGTGACGGACTTTGATCAAATAAACGTACTTGATAGCCAGCCGCTGATAAAGCATCAGCCACATGACTGCCGAGAAAACCACTCGCACCAAAAACAACCGCAATTTCATTGGACATTGATTTACCTATCGTTGAATTAAACCTACATCAATTAATCCCTTTAAAAGATTCTCTGCTGCTTCAGCTTCCATATTTTGGCGCGCTTCCTTGGCAAGCGAACCGATATGTGCAGTGATAATAATATTGTCATTATTCAATAACGGCCCTTGATAGGGTTCTTGTTCAAACACATCCAGTGCTGCCGCGCTTAAATGTCCCGAATTCAACGCTTCACCCAACGCAACCTCATCGACCAAACCACCACGTGCCGCGTTAATTACGATGGACCCAGATTTCATGCTGGCCAAGGCTTTGGCATCTAACAAGTGATGGGTATCCGTACTATAAGGCAAATGAAGGCTCACTAAATTTGCCTCAGCAAGTAGCTGCTCCAAAGGCATGAGTTTGACATCTACGAGTGACTGATTAACATAAGGATCATATGCAATCACGTTAGCATCGAACGCTTGACATAAACGCGCGACACGCCGACCAATATGACCTAGACCCACAATCCCCACTGTTTGAGCTGCTAACAAATGCCCAGGTGTACGTAGCCACTCTCCTTTGCGTAAGGAACGATCAATTTTGCTTATCCGTCTGAGCGTTGCCAGCATCAAGCCCAAGGTAAGCTCGGCCACTGCTTGCGCGGGCGCTTCAGGTGTATTAAATACGGCAATACCATGCAGCTTTGCTGCAGCCAAGTCCACATTATCCATGCCAGTCCCACAGCGAGATATGACTTTTAACTTTTTAGTAGATGCCAGTACACGCTCTGTCAGCGGCTCAATCCCGGCAACCAGCCCAATCACATCGTCAACTAACAACTCAATAATCTCATCTTCAGTTAGCTTACGACCATGAGGATTGGTGACGACCTGCAACCCTTTTTGGATAAGCTGTTGAACATGGATATTATCGTTGACGTCAAATGACGACGTTGAAATAACAAATTTACTCATAATGATGCCCTAATCTGTTGCATATGGTTACGACAAATGGAATCAAGAATGCGAATATCCAGCGCATAGCCTAAAAAGTTGAAACCAGCTTTAATGCGTTGCTGCAATGCATCTGGGTCAGGTTCTATGACATGAATACCACCAGGTTTTTTAGCGCTCTGTCCTGCAGTCAAGACCGCCTCTATCGCAGCTTGCACTTCGGGATGATTAAGGTCACCAGGGCGACCCATGGAGCCCGATAAGTCATAAGGACCAATGATATAAGCATCAACACCAGGAACCGCAAGAATGGCATCAATGGAATTAACAGCATCTACATGCTCTATCATGACAACAACAACCGCATTTTCTTCTAACCACTGTTGATATGCTGGAAAACTTGCGCCATAGCCCTGAGCGCGCGCAAGACCTACACCGCGTTGGCCACGTGGCGGATAATAGACGCCTTGTACGGCAACGCGCGCATCAGCAGCCGACTTTACCATGGGAACCATTACGCCCGTTGCACCCGCATCCATCACGCGTTTAATTTGATCGGGATGATTTGATGTTAAGCGCACAATGGCTGGGCATTGTTGCTTATCCAACACTTGGATGATGGCTTGCGCTTCGCCTAACTCCATCACACTATGTTCCATGTCCAAGACTAACCAGTCAAACCCAGCTGCCGCCATAATTTCGGCAATAGCTGGATGTCCCAGCGTGATCCAAGAACCTATGGTTAACTCAGAATTAGCCAATTTTGTTTTTAGTTGCATAGTTTTCTCAATCATTAATTTTAGTAACTAGCAAGTAATGGATCATTTTCCATTAATTTTGCAACACGCGCTAGATCCGCTTCGGTATCGACAGCTTGCGTATTAAATGTGGTATGCACCATTTTCAAACGACGACCATGCTCCAACAGACGCAACATGTCGACAGATTCCAATTGCTCTAGCGGAGTTGGCAGCAAGTTAGTATATTGGATAAGCGCCTCACGCCGAAATGGAATAATGCATACTTGTTTGTATGCCACTGTTTGTCCGAAACCTGCTTTATTTAAGGTAGGTATCGGCTGTCGTGACATAAATATGGCGTCGTTTTGTTGGTTCATTACCACCTTGATTGTATTCACATCACGATAATCATTTTCATTGTCGATTCTTTTAACCAAATTCACACAACCCAGTTGCGGGTCATCATAAAAAGGCGCAACTGCTACGTCAATCATATCTGGGTGCGTCATTGGTTCGTCGCCTTGCACCATGACAATCAGTTCCGCATCAATATTGGCAATTGCTTCGGCAACACGATCACTGGCGCGTTCATGTGTGTCGGCAGTCATAATCACTTTAGCACCAAAGCCTTCAGCGATTTGACGAATCTCTTCGTCACATGTGGCGATATATGTCGCGTCTAGAGATTTGCTCATAGCGACACGTTTATAAATATGCTCTATCATGGGCCGCCCCAATAAACTTGCAATTGGTTTACCAGGAAAGCGCGATGAACCCATACGTGCGGGTATTACTGCGATTGTTTTCATTTGTATTTTAATAATTAGGAATAAATTGAGGTCACGAGCACTAAGCTTCTAAACTGATGAACGCCAAGTCATTTACATTACCAACACAACTCTGTCATACCGTCCATGACGCTGGCAAACAAATGGTTGTATGTGTAGAATTGCAGCACAGATGACTTCTCTTCTCATAGCGTAATACAACTCACAGCTTCACAACAATAAAATGCCGTCAACCTATCCTTCAATTATAACCACTTCGCAGATATGAAGGCCCTTTTCTTTCTTCGCCACTATAATGACATTGATCATATAACGCCGATTATCTCCAAGTGGATTGAATCAGGCCATCAGTGTGATGTGATATTAATTGGCTCAGCAAAATTCCGCCGCGATTATCGTATAGCGTACCTAGAAACACTAGATGGCGTCCGTGTATCTCATGTACGCGAACTGTTTTCAAAGTTAACGTATATCAAGTGGCGATTACAGATGCTTCTGTTAACGCGCAATGTGCGGCGTATAAAAATTATCGGTCCATTGGTTAGCGCATTGGCTGACATTTATCATGAGAAACGGCGTGAACCGCTGTGGCGACAGACAGTCGACCAATTATTGACGAGAAGTTTTGACGTTAATGAGGGCGTCATTGCATTTGACTGGATTGAAAGAAACTCAGTCATTTGTGTTGAATGGGTGAAAATTGTCGTTGAGATGGCGCGCAAACAAGGACTAGGTACCGTGTCACTGCCACACGGCGACAGCCCTCATGCCAATCAATTAATACGTCGCGGCGAACGCCGTGTTCTACCTGATACCACATTTTCTAACGCAGGAATATTCGACAAATTAGTTGTTCCTAACGAACTATGCGCGACTCGTTTTAGACCCTTTCTACAAGATCAAGCGATTGCTGTTTTGGGTTCCCCACGGTTTTGTGAAGAATGGCTGGCTAAATTAACTAAAATACTACCCCCTTCACCATTAAAACCATCTGATAGTCAGCTTAAAATAGTGATGTTCTTAAGAAAAGCTAATTTCACAACATTCTGGGAAGAAGTGGGTGAAGTGGTGCATATGATTGCCGATTTTCCTGGCGTCGAGATAATTATTAAGCCACATACACGGAGCGGCTGGAAGCAATCGTTAACAACAGACAGCTCAATTAAACAACTGTCTAATGTAAGCATTGCTGGTGATGAAGCGCATTCCGTTCATTTAATGAATTGGTCGGACATTATTATTGACTTAGCCACCTCGGTTGTTTTTGAAGCTGTGCGAGCAAAAAAACCGGTGTTAGCCGCTGATTATTTAATCGCCGGTCGCTCAACAATAGCGGATTATATGCCGGAAACAGAATTAAGATGCCGAGATGACGTATATGAAAAGATCAGTCATTTCCTATCTAATGGCTGTGATTCCTATTATATAGAAGAAAACCGACAACGTTTCTTGAGAGAGATTTTAGATGGCTCTGATAATAATGTTTTACCACGATATGTGGAATTATTAAAGCAGGCATGTCCAACGACATTAAGTGACTGCAACAAAAAAATCACTATCGCATTTAAATAAAAGCTTTCGGACTTGGCATTGGTGCTGAGAGACACAGCCAGACCATGACACACCCCTGCTCTTGATATCCATTCAAGCAAAAATTCCTTTAAAATTCATTCATGAGTCAGGAAAACAATACTATATTATGAAAATTGGATTAGTCGTGGTCTACCATAATTTTGTAAATAAATTCATATTGCCTTGCTTGGATTCTGTACTTGAAAACATAAAGCATGAAAAATTCATCTGTGTGTTTGACAACGAATCTACGCACAATGAAACGCATAAAGTTTCAGATTTTTGCAATATACACGATGATTTTATTTATATTAGAGTCGATGACCAACACAAAAATGGTGGCCTAACTGGCGCCTGGAATCAAGGTATTGATTTATGTATCCAGAACGCATGCGACATTATCTTTATAATGAATGATGACATTCTAATTAATAACACATGGCAACTTTTTGTTTCTTCTATTGTAGAGCACAATGTGATTTATGGCCCCATAACGAACAACCCCGGCCACGCTTGGGTTAACAAAATGAAACGTTGGACGCTCAACCATTTGCTTAATCGCAGCGAGAAAAAACAATATTCAAATAACGGCAAAGCCAGAGATGAAGATCCAGTGGCGGTTGGTTTTGTTAATGGTTTTTGTTTTGGGTGCACAATAGAAACATTTGTAAATAATATGTACGATCATCAGCATTACTTCAATCCAAACTTTACTTTTGGTGGTAATGAAACAGAGTTTCAATTGAGGCTATTCAGCTTAAAACCAACTAACGATAGAAAACAAAACCAGAAAATTTTAGATTCGTTAGATGCGCATGACAAAGCCGTCGTAGTGCCAAGATGCTATGTTTACCATTATAAAAATAATGCATGGAATAGAAATAGTGGCGGTAAATATTCAAATGAACAATTCACTTAAAACATGCAACCAACAACGTGCATGAGCATCCTACCGATCTGTTAGGGTGACGTTTTATATTGGCATTCCGCGCACACACAAAAAATGACAAATATTCTTATAGCTATCAGCAAAGCAACCAAACAGCTAAGACATCTTCCTAAAACCGCTATTTTGGCAAACGATGGCTGCTGGATATAAGCAATAAATATTACAAACACCAATTTTTTGACAAACCCTATTGTGTTTATGGCTTTTAAGGTTCAAACTCTTCACGGGGTAACCAAAAAAATTAGCCTGAATGAATAGACACCCCAAATAACCACTATAAATAAGGGACAAGTCAAATGAATAAAAGTGTTTGCTTTACACTACTTAGTGTAGTGAGTTTGTTTCTCCTATGTTTCAGTAGTTTGGTAAGTGCGGCAGAAACAGTTGAACCAACTCAAGCTGAAGTCGTCGCGCAATATAACTATATCATCCACATCTTGGCGATGTTATTGATAGGTTTTGGTTTTCTGATGGTCTTCGTTCGAAGATATGGTTTTGGTGCCATTACCGGTACTTATCTGGTCGTAGCAGTCAGCCTTCCGCTCTATATTGCGCTGCGTGCAAATGGCGTTTTCGGTCACGCACTCGAGCCACATACTTTAGATGCATTACTCTTTGCCGAATTAGCTGCCGCCACCGCATTGATCGCTATGGGCGCTGTACTGGGTCGCCTCAGAGTATTTCAGTATGCATTATTGGCATTGTTAATTGTTCCACTCTATTTATTAAATGAACTAATTGTCTTGGATGGCTTATTCGGCCTAGTCGACGACACATTCCAAGATACCGCCGGATCCATCGTTATTCACGCATTTGGCGCTTATTTTGGATTAGCAATGTCTGTCGTATTAACTACCGAGTATCAACGTAGCCGCTTAATTGAATCAGATCCTACCTCAGACCGCTTTGCGATGCTTGGCTCCGTGGTTTTATGGCTGTTTTGGCCAAGTTTTGCTACCGCTTTGGTCCCACTTGCAGATATGCCACAAACCGTCGTCAACACCTTACTTGCACTGAGTGCTGCAACTATCGCCACTTATTTTGTTAGTACCTTGGTTAACAGCGGCAAGACCTCAATGGTTGATATGGCAAATGCCGCATTAGCCGGTGGTGTTGCCATTGGTTCCGTATGTAATGTTGTCGATCCACTCGGCGCGTTTGTTATCGGTCTAATTGCAGGAACAATTTCAGTACTCGGTTACAGATATCTCTTGCCAGCATTGGAGAAAATCAGAATCTTCGATACTTGTGGTGTCCACAACTTACACGGACTGCCAGGATTATTAGGTGGCTTTAGTGCACTGATAGTCGTTCCAGGCATTGCAACCAATCAATTGACCGGCATTGGTATTACCATGGGTATTGCTATCGTCGGTGGTTTGGTTGCAGGTGCGCTCATTCGTGCGACCGGCACAACCAAGGAACCTTATGAAGACAGTGTTGAGTTTACTCATACATCTGGACCAGAGTCAGAAAACGTAGTTGCAGCATTACAGACTCGAATTGCAGCACTAGAATCTAAAGCTGCGACTCAACCTCCTACTAGAGCGCCTGCAGCTACACCAGCAGGAGGAAATCCAGGATCATAGGTCATGAATAGGTGACCATCGGGACAAAGACAATTTGGGTACAAGATTAACGACTCCAAGCTGTCAACATAAGCCCCAGTAAACAGGGTCAGCACTAGCAATGGGCTGATCCTGTTTTTATTGAATCAACCGTCCTTCATACAAACTATATTGATACATACACCATCATATGGCAATATCGGAAATATCGGGCGCATCTTGTTTGAGTAAGGCATCTATCAAAATCAATATGATTGACGCTGTCGCGCCTGCGTTTTCTAACCGCTAATTTAATATCGAGAAAATTTTGAACGAATACTTAGATCAAATATCTTTCTATTTTGAAACCGTCCCGCTATGGCCATTTTACCTGTTCGGCTTAATAGGTCTTGCTGCTTTGGCAATTGAACTTATAAACCGTAAACGCAAAGAAGATGCTTTGTTCAATTACCGCTACACCATTGAAACAGAACTGTCTGGGATGTATCCAAAACCTATCAATTGGCCAGAAAACGTAAACCGTTATCTATGCACTCGTTTGCCTGAGATGCAGGACAACTTTGAAACACTACGCGTTTTTCTACCACAACATCTTTTAAAAGATTACAACAATGACTGGAACAAATACCGTGATTTCTGTATTTCCATTACTGACGAAAAGTGTCTTGCGTACGATGAATCAACAGACAGTGAACCCGATCCCAAAGAAGTCTTTCACACACTGATTACTAATTTATTGACATACCCTGATAGAATGTAATGTTAGGAAAGTGTTGATTTGTATCATGTCGTATAATAATTAGCGCTTTCTATCATCTTCTCACTATATCAATTATTTCACCACACGACTCACGCCCAATTGAGACTATGACCTACCATTCGTAAATCTGTTTAAAAAACTATAATCGCCGTATTTGTTTCGTTTTCTAACAATATATCGCATTTATGCTATGCCCATGAAGTCCAACCAAACTAATACGACACCTATCACGATACGCCCGGTAATAAGCTGGCGTGACATGAGCGATTTTATTGAAGTTCCTTGGCATGTCTATAAAGATGATCCCATGTGGGTTCCACCCTTACGCATGGAACGGCGCTTTCATTACTCAAAGCACAACCCATTTTTTAAGCATGGCGAATGGCAAGCTTGGGTTGCGTACAAAAATAAACAACCCATCGGCAGAATCAGCGCCCAAATTGACTCACTTCATCGCGAACGCTACGGTGACGACACGGGTCACTTTGGATCACTGGAATGCATTAATGATACCGACGCATTCTCAGCACTGATACTACACGCCGAGGCGTGGCTAGCTGCGCGACATACTAGCCATGTGAACGGGCCATTTAGCC
The DNA here is from genome assembly GCA_021774265.1 of Nitrosomonas sp. Taxonomy (GTDB): domain Bacteria; phylum Pseudomonadota; class Gammaproteobacteria; order Burkholderiales; family Nitrosomonadaceae; genus Nitrosomonas. The sequence goes on along the minus strand of JAJFJG010000014.1, from coordinate 43,112 downwards.
ACTCCATCAATCAGGAAAGTGGCATTTTAGTTGATGGATTTGACACCCCTCCTGTTGTCATGATGCCCCATTCACCGCCGTGGTATAGCAGCCTGCTTGAAAATGAAGGCTATCTACCTGAAAAAGATTTACTCGCTTATTGGGTGGACGCCAACTTTGAAACACCCCGTGTCATGCGCACGCTGATTCAGCGATATTCCAAACAGGTACAAATCAGACCACTTAACCGCAAAAACTTTAAATCTGAAATGGAAATAATGCGGGATATCTTCAACGACGCCTGGTCTAATAATTGGGGGTTTATTCCCTTCACCGAAGCCGAGTTCGCTGAGCTAGGAACCAGCCTACGTCTACTCGTACCAGATGAACTCATTCAAATCGCAGAAGTTAATGGTGTCCCAGCAGCATTTATGGTTGTTCTGCCCAACCTTAACGAAGTTTTCACTCAGCTCAGCGGCAGCCTATTCCCTTTTGGCTTGATTAAACTCATTAAAAAATTAAGGCGCGGCGAAATTCACACGGGGCGCGTGCCATTAATGGGTGTACGTAAACGATTCCAGAACACGCCACTAGGTATTGCTCTGGCCTGCATGGTCATCAACGCGCCTAAACAAGCAGCAAAGGAAAAAGGCATCAAAGAAGTCGAATTATCTTGGATTCTGGAAAACAATAAAGGTATGCGTGGCATACTCGATAGTATTGGCAGTAAACAATACAAGCGTTATCGTATTTACGAGAAAACGCTGTAATGGGTAAAACAAACCAATTTGTTGCCGTGGTGCTTGCAGCTGATCGCACGGGTAACGACCCAATCACTCAACACACCGGCGCAACGTGTAAAGCCATCGCCCCTGTTGCTGGCAGACCCATGATTATACGTGTACTTGATGCCCTAGAAGCTAGCGATTTAGTCAAGTCAATCATTCTCTGTGGACCACCGAAACACATATTACCTGACTGCCCAGAATTAGAACAACGCATCACTGAAGGTCGTGTCTCTTGGCTTCCCAATCTTGATTCTCCGAGCAAAAGTGCAATGAAAGGTTTTGAGCAAGTTGATACAGACACTCCCGTGTTTCTGACAACGGCAGACCATGCTTTGTTAACACCTCAAATCGTACAACACTTTCTCAATGAATCACTAAAAAGCAATGGAGACGCAACCGTTGGACTGGTCAATATTGATAGCATCATCGCAGCTTTCCCTGGTGCGAAACGAACCGTAACAAAATTCCGTGACGGCGGTTATTGTGGTTGTAATTTATTTACATTTAATCATCATGGACGAGAAATAGTGTCAATCTGGCGACAAGCAGAAGCCATGCGCAAACGTCCCTGGCGACTAATCGCACAGATTCTTGGGCCGTGGACGGTACTTAAGTATTTATTGGGACAACTAACACTTGAACAAGCATTTAATGCCGTTTCAGTTAAAACACATATCCATGCGCAAGCGATCCTACTTCCTTTTCCTGAGGCAGGTGTTGATGTCGACAAAGTTGACGATTTATTGCTAGCAGAATCTATTCTGGGCAACAATGAAAATTAGCACGCATAAGAAGCGAATTAAACAGTTTTCATGAAAATCATAGAACGCTATATTTCACGTGAAGTATTAATTCCTTTCATAGTCGTTATCGCTGTATTAACTGGATTATTTGCCAGCTTTAGTAGCGCACGATTGCTCGCTGGCGCAGTAACTGAATCAATTGGCTTTTCTGCCATGATCAAGTTGGTATCACTTAAGACACTAATCGCACTGGAAGTACTCGTGCCCATTGCATTCTATGTTTCCGTTATTATCGGCTTAGGTCGGTTAAACAAAGATCACGAGATCAATGTATTGCGTGCCGTAGGTATTAGCAGCAGCCGCATCATATTTATTGTTTTGATGGTTGCCATTCCGGTGGGAATTATTAGCGGCATTCTTTCCATTTATGTCCGTCCTTGGGCTTATGCTGAGAGCTATATTCTTGATGCCCAAGCAGAAGCTGAATTAAACACCAACCGATTCCAAGCCGGACGTTTTTATGGCAGCGATGGCAGTGGCCGAGTTATTTATGTTGGCAAAAAAATTGATGTCGGCAAACAAATGGAGGATATCTTTCATTATGTTAGAAAAGATGGCAATAGTGAAATCGTTATCTCCAAACAAGCTCATCAACAGCAAATTACGGCACAGCAACGGCCAAACATTCAATTATCTGAGGGCTATCTTTACCAATTAAGCCATAATAAAAAGAAAGACAGCATGATTGAGTTTGAAAAACTAACTTATTTCACCGACGGTGACAGCGTCGTAAATTATCGACGTAAATCAGCCACAACCGCACAATTATGGGATTCTGAAAAACCACGTGAGATTGCTGAATTGCAATGGCGGCTTTCGCGCCCTTTTGCCACTGTTTTGCTTGCATTAATTGCGGTATCGTTTATCCGCACCTCGCCACGCCAGGACAAAGGCGACAAAACCTATTTTATCGCAGCTATGGTTTTCGCCATTTATTACAATTTAACCGGATTAGCACAAACCTGGGTCGAACAAGGTGTCGTCGGAAAAATGCCCGGCATCTGGTGGCTATATGTTCTAATGTTTATTATTGTTGGGTTACTACTATCCGAATCCGTCAGATCTAAGATTACTCGCCAGTGAATATCATCTACCGTTATATTGCATCACAGGTACTGATTGGCATGATCATTGCCACCGCCGTACTCTTACCATTATTTAGTTTTTTTGATTTATTAGACCAACTTGATGATGTCGGCAAAGGCACCTACCGCGTCCAAGATGCTTTCTTTTATACCGCCATGCTGTTACCCCGGCGGTTTATTCAAATTGCACCATTCATCGCGTTACTTGGCACCGTTGCGGCATTAGGAAAATTGGCCGTTACCTCGGAGCTTGTAGCTTTTCGCGTTGCGGGCATATCTCCTGTTCGCATCAGCTTGGTACCGTTAGCCGTTGGAATGCTACTACTAGTTTTTATTGCCGTGCTAGAACAATTTGTTGCACCGCAGTTGCAGCAAAAAGCTATTTCTTACCGTGCAGCGGCACTTCATCTCAGTGCTGAATTAGGTAGAGGCTTGGGCATTTGGACACGTAATGAACAAAATATTTTACGTATTGGCGCGATGCACCATGCCAAAAGAGCCATTGATATTGAAATTTTACATCTGAATAAAGAAGGCTTCCTGCTCGCACATACTCATGCTGAACTGGCCGATTTTATTGATGATACACAATGGCTACTCACCGATGTCACCGTCAGAACATTTACCAAAAATAAAATTCTCTCTACCAAAGCAAATTCAGTACGTTGGGATTCTTTTTTAAATCCTGAAGATATTGCAATACTAACCAAACCACCAGAAAGTCTTTCACCCATTGAACTTTTCCGTCACGTTGATTTTCTCCGAGAAACGGGTCAAGAAGCTGATACTTATGCGCTGGCATTATGGCGCAAAGTCGGCAGTGCTGTCATGACTATCGCCATGTTATTACTTGCGATTCCGTTTATTTTTGGTTCTATTCGTTCTGGATTGGGCAACAAACTTGTGTTCGCCACCGTCATTGGCATTGTGGTTTATTTATTAGATCAAATTATTGCCAATGCCGGATTGCTGCTGAGTATTAATCCCGCATTTGTTGCGCTTTTCCCTGGATTAACAGTGATTTTTTTAGCAACTTTATGGTTACGACGTGTGTTTTAAATCAACAAGCGTTGTATAAAGAATGAAAACAGCCCGTCACAGTGGCAACAATACAACATCTATTGTAAGCTGCATATCTGTTGTAGTTAATCATATGCACATAATAAGCAGGCAGCACCATAACTCTTCAAACAAAACCCAAACGACAACTTAACTTATGTCAACAGTAACTTATATCTACATCATCGGAGACAGTGAAATAGACTTATGGGGAATCAGCGGTCGGGAACGTTTAAAACGCATGATCAACGCTTCCCAAAATGCTCAGTTAGTAGACAACCCAGACAAAATCCCGGCCGGGTCGCCCACATTACTCATATATGCTAACCATTTATATGACACGCGTGTCATCGCGGCATTAATTGCCGCACAGGAAAACATGGTGTTATACAACCATAATGACTACCCTGTCGCGATTCGTACGAAAGGTAATGATGTCACCGCCATCTTGCCAGACTTATTACGCGAAAGCAGCAAACGAACAATCGCAGACCTGCCGAGAAAGAAGGTTGGTGACTTAGCCTTAGGCACACAAAGACACCTGAGGAAGAAAGACCCACCTTATTTATGGCCTATTACACGAGAAAACCGCATCACCTTAGAGTCCGAACTTTTTTCTGGGTCATACAAAGGCGTCACGGATTTGGTCACTAAATGGCTTTGGCCATTCCCGGCATTCTGGGCAACACATCTTTGTATTCATTATGGCTGGCGACCCAATCATGTCACCTACTTAAGCATTATTCTTGCCACTTTAGCTGGATTTTCTTTTTGGTATGGCTACTTTGGTATCGGCCTATTTCTAGGATGGTTCATGACGTTCCTAGACACCGTCGACGGGAAACTTGCGCGAGTCACGGTTACGTCAACCAAAATGGGCGATGTTCTTGACCACGGGCTTGATTTGATACACCCACCCCTATGGTATGTTGCTTGGGCTGCCGGATTAGCGACGACACTTTATCCAGTCTCCGATTTAACATTTTACATCTGGTTGATTTTAATAGGCTATATTGGAGGGCGACTATGTGAGGGTGCTTTCCAGGTTTGGTTTGCTTCCTTTAGCATTTTTGTTTGGCAACAAAAAGATTCATTTAATCGTCTTATCACGGCCAGACGCAACCCTAATTTAATTTTATTAACGTATGGCTATTTAATTGGTCGACCCGATATTGGATTCTATCTAGTCATTATATGGCATTTGGTTTCAACCATTTATCTCGGTTCTCGTGTTGTAACCGCATGGCGCACCCATCGGCGCGACGGCGTGTTAAGTTCTTGGGTAGAGAGCATTGATTTCAGTCAGGGTAGAAAAACGCTGGCAGAGAAAATCTTCACACGCACACCGTTAGACCCTAAAAACTACAATTAATGTCTATGCCATGTCAGGGAACCGGCAATTTCCCAATGATGAAATGACGAACTCGTCGCGGATTGAGAATCTAAAAACAAAAACAGCCCATATCGGATTACTTCTCAATCCCAAAGGTGGCCAAGCAACCAAACGCAGTGCCGCAATACAAAATGTATTAACCAAAATTCCCGATGTAATTGTGCGTGAAGCAAGCAATGCGATTGATTTTAAGACAGCGCTGGATCATCTGCTACAAGCAGACATTGACTTATTAGTGATTGTTGCTGGCGACGGCACCATACATGCGGCACTCAGTCACTTATTCACCACGTATCCTACCGATAAATGGCCAGTTCTGTTACTTGTCCCTGGCGGCACAACCAACATGACATCACTCGACCTCGGCATTCTCGGCAAACCGGATCAGGTACTCGAGCGACTCAAAGCATTTCTATTACAACCATCAAACCCAACACTAATCACACGCCCTACACTGTGCATCGAACAAACCGGTTCAAACAAAATTTATGGCATGTTCTTTGGTATCGGATTAATTGCCCGTGGTGTAAAATTCTCCAGAAGTAGCATCAAACAAAGCGGTATCACCGGGGGGATTTTCACCATACTCATCATGTTGCGTTCACTTATTGGCATGTTGTTTGGCAAGCATCAAAGCGAATGGGCCCCCGTTGAATTAACAACAACGGAAAGCGATGGAAAAACCCATAAGAAAAACTATTTATTTGCTCTCGTCAGCGCATTAGATTGCTTATTACTAGACCTACGTCCCTATTGGGGAACTGAAAATGCACCGCTGCATGTAACCCTGGTTGATCAACAACGCAAACGCTTTTGGCGTTCACTATGGCCATTACTTTCAGGGCGCGGCCACACACTTAAAGCGCAAGATGGCTATTTTAGCCATAATACACACAGCTTAGAATTTCTTATGGATGATGAATATATCATTGATGGCGAGTTATATCAGGCCAACAGCCAAAATGGTCCCATACGTATTTCAGCAACCGAACCCGTAACCTTTTTAGTCGTATAAATCCATGAACAATCCATCAACCATAGCGTCTCAACAACTGCCATCTGAACTCATTGATACCATTGCATCACAATGCGCGGGTAGTGTTTCAGAAGATTTTACGATTCTCTCTGACGCACTAGTCGCGCAATTCGGCTCGTCCCTTGACGCAGTCATTCTCTATGGCTCTTGCCTGCAAACTGACAGCCTGGATGACGGCATCGCTGATCTTTATGCCGTGGTTGATAATTACCGTGACGCTTATTCAAAACGCCACTTGGCAATGCTAAATGCATGGCTACCACCCAACGTGTTTTACCTTGAAGTAACCAAGGGTGAAAAAATATTACGTGCCAAATATGCGGTTATTTCCATGGCAGATTTTAGAAAAGGTGCCAAAATATGGTTCCACCCCTATATCTGGGCACGCTTCGCACAACCTTCACGCCTACTTTATGCGAGCAATGAAAGCAAGCGTCAAAATATCCATGAAGCCATCGCTCATGCTGTAGTCAAATTTATCAAAAGTAGCGTCGAATCAATGGGAACCTGCCAAGCCAATGCAGAAGAAATCTGGACCAGCGGTTTAACACTAACCTATGCTGCAGAATTACGTGCAGAACAGAAAACACGCGCACGTCACTTAGCACAAAGCAATCTAGTTGCTTACTCACAACTGACTCACGCTGCCACACCCGTACTAGGTAGCGTATTAAGAACATTACCTAGCGGACAATATGAGTGTATACCGACTCCTGTAGACCATCGACACTCACCTTTGCTATGGTGGCTGCGGCGTTGGCAAGGACGTATCCTATCTATTATAAGACTATCAAAAGCCACGCTGACGTTCCGCGACTACCTGGACTATGCTGCATGGAAAATAGAACGCCATACGGGCGTGCAAGTTGAGATCACGCCTACACTACGTCGCCACCCTATTCTTTGGGGCTTTAAGACGATGTGGCAGCTGTTACGGCGCGGTGTATTGCGTTAATAGAGGTAAATACTACCGCTACTTTTGTAGTAACTTTTTTATTCCTGTTGCAAACGTCTTGCATAAAGGTAAGCAAAACGCCTTCACAGGGTTTTCTTATTTACGAGGTCTTACGGCGATAAAAAAAACATACCGACTAGGCTGATAAATAATAGACCCAAAATATTGGGTTTGGATACTACTGTGACAACATTGGAGATACTTACTGAAGCGGTATAAGAATCACCATCTATAAGACTATTAAATGGATTTTTCCCCAGTGGATCATCAAAAGTAACCAGGGCTAAGACCGAGCTGCCAAAGCTATCTGTAGCTGAACCAATCAGATTGCTGAATTGAAGTTCAATAATGCAACAACTTGCTTATTTTTTGCAACAGAGTCCCCCATTTTTTCACCGAAAGTTCGACTTATTCAACAACGCCACCAGGCCCCCTAAACTGTGATCAAATTTCCGGATGTTTCGAGGGTTTCTTCATTTGTGAGGCTCGTTACGCCTATGAGTGTTGCAATCTGCACAAAATTATCACCGCCACCGTTGGTGTCCACACTTACAAGAGAGTTGGCTCCGCTATCCGTAATTTGAACAAACTCTTCAATCGCATCGCTCAACGGGTCATAACCGCTGAGAAAATCAGAAATATCGAGCGCGTCATTCTGAGAAAGCTTGAAATCTTTAACAGTATCAATACCAGTAAACGCTGAAATTGCTTCAAACACAAAGCGATCCGCGCCGTCGTTGCCGTCACCACCGCGCAGGTTATTTCGAGCACTATTTCCCAAAATAACATCGTTATAAATTGATCCTGTGACAACCTCGATGCTCGTCAGAATATCGCCTTGGGCAATGCCGCCGATTTGAGTGGTAAGAGCCATGTCAATGTTAACAGCCGCAGTTGAATCGCCATAATGTGCGATGTCCCAGCCAGCGCCACCATTGATCTTATCTGCGCCCGCGCCGCCATAAAGAACGTCGTTGTCATCACCGCCATGGAGCGTGTCGTTGCCGTTCTCGCCGCGAAGTGTATCGTTTCCGCCAAGGCCTAAAATCTCATCATCTCCTGCCGTCCCGACAAGTGTATTGTTACCCTGATCGCCCTCTATAATATTATCTCTCGGATCGATAACGTCACCGTAAATAATAGTTACTGTTCCCGTCGCGCCATCAGAACCATTTGCAATCGCCGTGGTTGGTGTTACGTTCAGGGTAAATGTTTCATCATTTTCAGTGGCATCATCACCAGTGATCGGTACGAATGCAGCAGCTAATGTTTGGCCTGGCAAGAAAGTTACCGTTCCAGATTGTTCCGACGTATAGTCATCCCCTGCCTGCGCACTGCCATCAGCGGTTTGATAGTCAAAGGTAAGCTCTTGATCAGAAGGTCGGGAAAGGTGAATCGGAACAGCTACTTCTCTTGTATAGTTACTTTCGCCTTCGACGATTTGTGCATTTTCTACAAATAATCCTAGCTTGTTGCTTGCTCCATCATCATCCAGAATGATGCCTGTTGCTTGCAACGTATCGACCCCATCGGCAAATACGGCATTCTCAGGATTGAATAATTCCACGATGATACTTTCATCGGCTTCGTCTGCATTATCACCATATACTGTAATGTTTAATGTGGCGCTGCTTTGACCTGCAAGAATTCGGACAAAACTAGTTTCTTCAGCATAGTCAATGCCACCAGTTGCCGTACTCGCACCGTCTAAAGTCCAGTAAAGGATATCTACCGTACTCGTCGCAGGTTCTGACAATGTGACTTCAAATTCCAATTATCGCGTTGAGCTTGGGCCTTCAATAATCTCCAGAATAGATGCGACTCTGTTAATTGAGATGACAGGATCCAGTCTGTGAACATAATTTGCCATTGAATCTTTATGAAATGGCATCAGTACTTCAAATGGATTCGTCAACTGATCCAAACTCCAGTTCTGACCCGCATCAACTTTACCAACAGGCAAGCTAGAAGAAGCAATTTCTGCGCCGGTTAAGCGCTTTAATGTATGTATAAACTCCTGCCCAATTTCACCAAAAGCCAAGCTACAACCATAAATGCAAATTTTCGCATCGGCCGTTAGTGAATCGCTCCAATTAATAAATTCACCATCACGATTATTTAACCCTTTTATGTCTAATAATTGATTCGAGAAACAAATACTCCCTGGCTCAGCGTGGGACAGAATTGTGATTTCATTGATAGGTGAGTATTTTGCTAATGCAGTTGAGATTTGGGTAATAGCATCTGACTCAGAGGTGAGCGGAATAACTTTAAAGCCAGGTTGAAGATCCTTTAATAATTCTTTTGTGTCTAAAACTCCGGCATCGACAAATAATAATTTTTGCGCATTCATTCCATATTCATTTTGCTAAATCATGATTTTTATTCCCAAGTTAATTAATTACAGTTTTTTCTTTAAGTCGTATTTTTATTTAACCTTTAGTTATTCCGCAAAAAACATGCCATAAGAATAATCCCTATGCATTAACCACTTATAATTACCTTCTTACGTGACGCAAGGAATTCCGACATAAAATCAGTTGTTTACAAGATTATGCTAAATCTTTTATCATGTTTACTTCATTGCTATTTTATACTACATGCCAACTAACAACTACTTAGCAACACCTACCGATTAAGATTAACTGAAAATCATGCGTAAAGAAAACCGACACAATGTGAAGTGGTTCCCCTTAGCTGTACAACCTGAAGATATATTAAGCTCTAACATGGTTGGGACGATTGATGGTCTTGCCTTTGAGCAGATAGGGATACTTCTTGTGCTGCTTGGCCGGAATACTGGTTTTGGGTTTTGGGCTTTGGTGCTGTGCTAATAATGCCCAGCTTCTTCATCATTGAAGTTGCTTTCTTGCGGCCTATCATCATCCCCTGACGCCTGAACCACGTGGCATAACTGCGTGAACCATACTGTGATGTTTTCAAATATTACTCATCCATTTGACGCAGCAGAATCAACTCACTCTCAGCTGTGGGTTGTGGCTAATAATAATACGCCGAACGTGCAACACACCCAGCAAATGGCATTGACGGGATTGACTTGGTTTCTCGTGGTGCCCAATCATCATTTTGCGCTCGGCAACATTTAATGATCGAGCTTTCTGGCTAAAAAATCGCGTTCTACCGTCAATTCTCCAATCACGCGATGTAAGTCGTCGGTACTGTGACCGTTTTTAGTATTGGCGTCATTATTCTTCCCAAACAAATCACTGGCTTTCTCAGTTAAATGACGTTTCCAGCTATTAATCTGCGTGGGATGAATATGATAACGAGCGGCTAGTTGCGGGACCGTTTCTTCTCTACGCATCCCTGCCAAGGCTATTTTGGCTTTAAATTCTAATGAATATTGCGCGCGTTTCTTGCTCATAGTTGTCTCTCTTTATTTATCTCATATCAGAGATTAACAACTTGTCCAGTTTTGCGGAACCACTTCACCCACAAAAATGCTTAAGCTTCGCACAATTCAGCAGCAAGACAAGACTCTACGTAGTATTGTGGCACAAGCACAAGTAATTGGTTTCTCGTTAGATGAAATTAAACCTGCACTTGTCATTAAATGGTCTTTACCTAAATTACTCATTACACGCGTGGATGACCAACATGAAAAACCAGAGCGAGTGCGCAATGTTTTACTTGCTGTTAATTTAGCACGTCATTTAGCAAACGGCTGGGATGATGCCGTATTATCTGATGATTACAGAGATATTGCTGAATTACTGAAATTAAATGTTAACGAAGTGATTAATTTAATTGATGATAAGAGCGACAAAAATCATGCGGCAAATATTGCTTTTACCTAGTTTTTATGAACTCGGCATCACCAGTGCCACACCACGGTTAGCAAGTTCATCAGCTTGTTCATTGCCTTCATGTCCTGCATGTCCACGCACCCAAATCCACTCAATCTCATGTTGCCGAGACAAGTTATCAAGCTGTTGCCATAAATCAGCATTTTTTACCGGTTTTTTACCGGTGGTTAACCAGTCACGCGTTTTCCATGCATGTATCCACTCACTGATACCTTTCTGAACATACTGTGAATCCGTATGTAAACGTATCATACATGGTTGATTTAAAGCTTCCAAAGCACGTATAGTTGCGAGTAATTCCATGCGATTATTAGTGGTTTGCTTTTCTCCACCAAATAATTCTTGCACGTGACTATCATATTTTAGCAATGCCCCCCATCCACCAACACCTGGATTCCCCTTACAAGCACCATCTGTAAAAATATCAACAACTTTTGAACTTTGTTTGTTACTCATTACGATTATTTTTCTTCTCTAAACATGATTATTTGTCACTTTCCTTAGACTTATTTTCATTACAACCTTGTGTCGCGGCGGCCATTCGTTTCTTACCAGCTAGTGCATTCTTCCAACCAGGTTTAATAATATGCATACCGTGCATATGTTTAACTGCTTGAAGAAAATATACGCCTCCTGAAATCGGCCACCAACGATCTCCCGCAGCCTCCATAAAATCAAAACGTTTACGCCATTTTTCCCGCCCAAATGGCGGTGTATAACAAGCTAAACGTCCCTCTGTCATCTCAAAATCTAGAAGTTTAAGCCAGTCCTTAAGTCGCGGCAAAGCAATAAAATTACCTCGCCATGGAAAATCTTTTTTATTCTTCTCAAAATGACAACGCGTACCCCAAAGACTTAGTGGATTAAACCCAGAAATGATGATATGGCCTTCTGGCCTCAATGTACGATGAACTTCACGCAATATCTGATGGGGGTTTTCATTAAATTCAAGAACATGCGGCAATAAAACCAGATCCATACTCGAACTCTCAATAGGAATAAAGTCGGGACGTGCATGTAGTACCACTCCAGCACAAGTACCTGCACAAAATTTCAGCGGCATACGATTAGTCCGCAAAAAATTAAACTTTGGCATCCCTACCTGTGCGGCATTATAGCCAAAAATATTAGCAACGGCCTGATCAAAATAGCGTTGCTCATATTCATACAGGTATTTTCCCAGTGACGTTTCAAACCATAGTTGATCATTCTCTTCAGACATAACTAATTTTCATAAATCTTATATTCGAACGATTATTGATTTTATACTATGAGTAATAAAAAATAACTTAAAACAAAAGAATCAATATAAATAAAGAAAGGAAAAAATATGATACAAATCCACCCTATTCATGCCTTTAATGATAATTATATCTGGATGATCCATAATAAGGATCACGCCGTCGTCGTTGACCCAGGTGATGCACTGCCTGTATTACGTTATTTAGATGACAATAATCTAAAGCTTATCGCCATCTTGATTACACACCATCATAGTGATCATGTCGGTGGTAACGCAGCATTATTAGAAAAATTTTCAGTCCCCGTGTATGGTCCTGCTAATGAATCAATCGCCACACTCACGCATCAGATTAGCGAAGGAGAAAAAGTACAACTTGATCAACTGTCGTTGAGTCTAAGTATACTTGAGGTCCCTGGTCATACTGCCGATCATATTGCTTATTATGGTTCAATTAATGAAAACAGTGTGCTGTTCTGTGGTGACACCTTATTTGTATGCGGCTGTGGTCGAATTTTCGAAGGAACGGCGCCACAAATGTACGCCTCCTTACAAAAACTAAGGAACCTACCTGACGAAACACTAGTTTATTGTACTCATGAATATACGTTAAGCAATATAAGTTTTAGCCGAACGGTTGATCCTAAAAATACAACGTTAGAGGAGCTTGAAATTAAAATGCAAGACTTACGTCACCGCGGCATCCCAACCGTACCATCCTCTATCGCCACTGAAAAAACAAACAATCCTTTCTTGCGTTGCGACCAGCCCGCAATCATTTCAAGTGTTAGCAATCATATTAAGCAAACGTTATCAGAGCCCGTTGAAGTATTTGCGGCACTTCGGCAATGGAAAAATACGTTTTAGTAACAAAAACGGACATTTAATTTAACGTTCAATACCGTCAAAAACAAAATGTCCGTTTTCTTAAAACAACAACCACTTTTTAGCAACTTTTATATTTAAACTTATTTTGCTAATTAGTTTATTACTTACTTGGTTTGCCGTCGCGCAACACTGGATAGTACTGAGTGAAAATCATATCCTGACCAGCATTTTCTTTGTGGCATGTTGAACATGCTTCATCAGCTTGTATGTTCCCATTTTTAGCTTCATATGACGCAAAGCCAAAAAATGCCCAATTTTCTGGTCTATCAGCAAAACGTTTTTCATCTTTTACCATGGCAGCAATGCCGTTAAACTCACCAGGAAAATAGCCATTGCCACTAGGAGCAGCAGTTGATCCAACACTAGCTAATTCTTTAACAATGACGGTTCCATTACGGAATTCACCCGTTTTCTGCCAGTGCGCCCAACTTGCCGGATCAATGTACACATTGTGGAATTCTGGAAATGCAGGGCTTCCATCGTTCAAATCGTTCGGTGTAACTGATGCGCCAATAAATACCCATTCACGATAATTTCTAGGACGAAGCAACTCGTTATCAGCGGTGTATCTTGCGTAATTCGTTTGACCATCAGAAGCACTAACTGGTGCGGCTTGAGCAAGTAACATACCTGACAACAATATCGGCGCAATAGAACCTAATAACGCTTTTTTTAACTTGGACATAATAGACCCTTAAAGATAAATTAAAGAAATGCACAAATAAATACACAGAAAACAGCTATAAAACCTTACTGCTTCCCGCGATCATGGTAGTCAGACCTGCTTTCTTCGTCAAGAAAAAAATTACTGAATTTGTTTACTACTATAAGTAGTACCTAAGAAAAGTGAATCTTGTGCAATCATTTAATATAATTCAAGTTTATTCTGGATCTAATAGCACACAAGATGACTTTTTAACTAAAATTCTTATTGGCCTGCGGATTTGATTGCCTCAAGATTAGCTCGCGCATCAACACTACCTAAAGCAGCCGCTCTCTCAAACCACTCAATGGCTATGTCCACGTTTCTTTCCACCCCTTCTCCAGTGTAGTACAACGCACCGAGATTATTTTGCGCATCAATATTACCTTGCTCTGCGGCTTTTTTGAATAACTCGACCGCTTGCACAGTATCTTGCTCAATACCTTCTCCATTGGCATACATTAAACCTAGATTAAACTGCGCATCTGCATAACCTTGCTCAGCAGCTCTATAAAACCACCCTGCCGCAAGTGCTGGATCATTATCCAGCACTTGCCCGGACAAACTTTTGGAAACAGCTTCTCCTGTGTAATACATTACACCCAGCTCTGTTTGCGATTTTGGATCACCCGCATTAGCTCTTTCAAATAATTCATTAAATTTTTCTCCAACATCCACACCATTATCTGTGCCCGATGGTAATATTTGGCTCATTAATTCTTCTTTTTCTTCAGGCGAAAGTCCCTCACCAAGAAAAGACGGCAATTCACTCACTGTCGTCATTTCATCCATCATCTTATACGATGAATCCGATTCATCAGATGACGACTCATCTCCACAACCTACAAGCATTAGTGATAGTGCAACAGACAATGCAATCGCTAGAACATTCATTCTATATTTCCTCTACTTAATTCAGTTCAGTCAATAAATTTATTTAAATCTTATTACAGGAAAGGTCAGATATCAAATAACACTTACCTGCCCCCAGCATCTTTTAAAAGCTTCACCGCTTCTTGATGACGATATCTTATTGCTAGTCCCAGTGAGGTGATACCGTTAGACGCCTGCGCGTTGACATTAGCACCCGCCGCGATTAATGCGTAGATAGCACTTAAATGACCATGCTGTGATGCTATCATCAATGCCGTGGCACCATTATCTAGACTAACATCTAAACTAGCTTTCGCATCTATCAACAAAGGGACAACACGTCGATGACCTTCCTGTGACGCCAACATTAACGGTGTCATACCATCCGCTCTAGAAACATTAACCTTGGCACCGGCTTCCAATAATAATGTAACGACCTCATGGCGACCCATTTGTGATGCCATTATTAATGCAGTCACATTATTTTCGTCTGGCGCTACTGCATTTACGTCGGCACCAGCTGCAAGCAACACATCTACCACAAAATGACGGCCATCCTGCGATGCTTGTATCAATGCAGTAAAACTATTATTTGTGCGCGCATTTACATCTGCGCCTGCATCAAGTAATATTTTCGTCACATCTTTACTGCCTCTTTTAATAGCTGCAAACAATGCCGCATTTAAACTCTCTTCTTCAAAGGAGTTTGAGGCCAACAATTCCTTAACCAGAGATACTCGAGCTTTCCCAGCCTCAGCGATGAGCTCTTTATCCGCCGAATTTGCCCAAATACTTGCAGAAAAACAAAGTAGAACTAATAGCACCAATATAAAACTAATATTCTGCAACCTCATTATTTTATTTCCTTTTTAATACTTCTTCATTTAACCAAAATCAATTAATAGTTTTTTAAAACTTGATAGGTTAACAATGATGTAATTCATAGGAATATTATGCCATTTCATACTCATTTGTCACATAAAGTAATCATAATCTCCAGATTTCTTCCTTACTCGAGCTATGCTATCCTCACGCGCTTAATTTAAAATGTTAGAATATTAGTCAAATTGACATTGGATGTTTGTACAAACAAAAGCTTTTAAAATAAGATGCTATGACAACAAAATGCTATGACGTGGTTATTATCGGTGGCGGCCCCGTTGGTATGGCGCTGGTCATTGCTTTGCAAAAAAGCGGGCTTTCCGCATTATTGTTGGAAGCACGTGAATTACCTGAAGAAGACGAAGACCCTCGCCCGCTTGCGCTATCACATGGAAGTCGCTTAATACTTGAACACTTAAATGTATGGAATAAATTATCCGATCCTACGCCAATATCGGCTATACATATTTCGAATAAAGGTAGTCTTGGCCGTACTTTGATAACGACTGAAGACGCTGGCGTACCCAACCTAGGTTATGTGGTTAATTACCATAATTTATTTAACACCATGCATACCATGATGCAGGAAGCGAAAGCTGACTATATTGCAGGGGCAAAAGTCACTAATTTTGAAACCTGTGCAGACCATGGACAAGTTGATTTTGAATATGGAAATGAAAATAAAAAAGTTATCGCAAAATTACTTGTTTTAGCGGATGGTGGTCGCTTGACGGCGCAAATTAAGGACATCGACTATGCCGCGTATGAATATGAACAATGGGCTATTGTTGCTAACATAACCACTGAAATACCACAGTCAGGTATTGCTTACGAACGCTTTACATCCGACGGTCCTGTTGCAATGCTTCCCTCAGCTGACCATTTTGCGTTAGTGTGGACGGTCCCACCTGACAT
Source organism: Nitrosomonas sp. (assembly GCA_021774265.1). Classification (GTDB taxonomy): domain Bacteria; phylum Pseudomonadota; class Gammaproteobacteria; order Burkholderiales; family Nitrosomonadaceae; genus Nitrosomonas. Next base: position 26,686 of record JAJFJG010000014.1, on the reverse strand, counting down.
AGCACAAACAGTTATCACAATGAATGAGTCTGTATTTCTTTCTAAATTGCATGATCATTTTGGTGATCGTTTGGGTAAATTCATTAAAGCAGGCAAGCGCACTGGTTTTCCGTTGTCGCTAAAATATGCAACACCGAATACATCACAACGCATTGCACTAGTCGGTAATGCGGCACAAACACTACACCCAGTTGCCGGCCAAGGTTTTAATCTTGGATTAAGAGATGCTTGGGAGTTAGCAAATGTCATTCTCGCATCACCCGAAATTACAACGGAAATTGGCACACCCGCCATGTTGTCAAGATTTCGCAAGAAAAGAAAATTTGACAGTAATGCTGGACGAATTTTCACCGACTCATTAGTAAAACTTTTTTCCCATGATAATATTTTGTTAAAGAACGCAAGTAGCATGGGGCTTTGTGCCTTGGATAACATACCGCCGTTGAAACGATTTGTAGCAAGACGAATGATTTTTGGAGTAAGAGGATAATTAGTAATTGCTTGATTAAATTAACAATAAACAATTTATTAACTGACATTTTCCATTATAAATTTGCAGCACATTATCATTATTTTACTGAAGATTAATCAACTCATTACTCCAACGACACTCGCAACATGCAAATAGGCCCCTATACTCTAAAGAACAATTTGATCGTTGCGCCAATGGCTGGTGTCACTGACCGTCCTTTTCGACAATTATGCAAAAGTATGGGGGCAGGTATGGCTGTGTCAGAAATGATTTCAAGCAACTCATTACTTTGGGGCTCAGAAAAAACACGCCGCCGTGCTAATCACGACGGTGAAGCCTCACCTATTTCGGTTCAAATTGCCGGCGCTGATCCTCAAATGATGGCGGAAGCGGCACAATATAATGCTGAACAAGGTGCGCAAATCATTGACATTAATATGGGCTGCCCCGCTAAAAAGATTTGCAATGTAATGGCAGGCTCTGCGTTATTACAAGATGAGATACTCGTAGGAAAGATCCTCAACTCAATTGTGAAATCTGTTGGCATCCCCGTCACACTAAAAATAAGAACCGGGTGGAATACGCAAGAAAAAAATGCATTATCGGTCGCACGTATTGCTGAAGACGCCGGTATTCAAGCACTCGCGATACATGGCCGAACTCGCGCTTGCGCTTACAAGGGTGAGGCCGAATACGACACCATCGCAGCTGTCAAAGCAGCCGTTAATATACCTGTAATCGCCAATGGTGACATTGCCACACCAATAAAAGCCAAGCAAGTTCTCGAATATACTGGCGTTGACGCCATTATGATTGGTCGTGCGGCACAAGGCCGTCCATGGATCTTCCGAGAGATCGAGCATTTTCTTGCTACTGGTGAGCATTTACCGCCACCTGAAGTCAGAGAAATTCATAGTGTACTATTAGATCACCTAAATGACCTATACAACTTCTATGGCGAATATTCCGGCGTTCGCATTGCGAGAAAGCATATCTCCTGGTATACCAAAGGGCTAGTTGGCTCCGCTGCTTTTCGCCATGCAATGAACCGATTAACAGCCATTGACGAACAAATTGCTGCAACGAATATTTTTTTCCATGAACTTGCTGATTACGGACAACGATTAACTTATATCGAGAATAAGGAACGGGTAAATGAGTGTCATTAATGAAAATGAAATAGCTTGTTGTGTGCGTAAATCAGTAACTAAATATTTGAATGATCTTGACGGTGAAAAGCCATGCCCTTTATACAACATGGTCATTCATAGTGTTGAAAAACCACTGATTGAACTTGTCATTAAGCATACTAATGGAAATCAAACGCAAGCAGCTGAATTACTTGGCATTAATCGTAATACACTTCGCAACAAGATCAAGCAATACAAGATAAAATAAGGAAAAAATGATTGTAAAACAAGCACTAATAAGCGTTTCCGACAAAACTGGCATTATTGAACTGGCACAAGGTCTTAATCAGCTTGGCATAACAATACTTTCTACGGGCGGCACTGCAAAACTACTTCAGGATAAAGGCATACCTGTAACCGAAGTCAGTGACTACACGGGCTTCCCAGAAATGCTTGATGGGCGCGTTAAAACATTACACCCAAAAATTCACGCGGGCATATTGGCTCGTAGGGACTTGCCTGAACATGTCCAAGCAATGGAACAATCATCCATCCCAACCATTGATCTTGTCGTTGTTAATCTTTACCCATTTAGTCAAGCCGTTGCCAAGCCGGACTGCAGCTTAGAAGATGCCATTGAGAATATCGACATTGGCGGCCCAACCTTGATCCGTGCGGCAGCAAAAAACTATCAACATGTTTCCGTTGTCACTGATGCTGAAGATTACTCACTAATTTTGACCGAAATTAAAGCAAATAATGGCACAATTAGCCAAGCTCAGCGCTTTAAACTCGCTCAAAAAGCTTTCTCGCATACTGCTGCTTATGATAGCGCCATTAGCAATTACCTCACAGCAACCAACGACGATCAAACTCACGACCAGTTCCCTGGACGTTTGAACATTAATCTAGCCAAGGCTCAGTCACTACGCTACGGCGAAAACCCGCATCAGACCGCAGCCTTCTATCGTGACCTCACACCATTCGATGGCAGCCTTTCCAGCTACACCCAACTACAAGGCAAGGAACTCTCATTTAACAATATTGCTGACACTGATACGGCTTGGGAATGTGTCAAATCATTTAATGAACCAGCTTGTGTCATTATCAAACACGCTAATCCTTGTGGAGTCGCTGTTGCTGAGAGCCCACTTGCAGCTTATCAATTAGCCTTTGCTACGGATCCGACTTCCGCCTTTGGTGGTATTATCGCATTTAATCGCGCATTGGATAAACTCGCCGCCGAAGCCATAATGAATCAGTTTGTTGAAGTCATTATTGCGCCAGAAGTTACCGAAGATGGGCGACAAATACTGGCTAAAAAGAAAAACATACGCGTTCTCACCGTTCCACTATTAGCCGGTATCAACGCATTCGACCTTAAGCGCGTTGGCGGCGGCTTATTGGTGCAAACACCTGACGATTACAATCTTAAAGTAGACGACCTTAAGGTTGTTACCCAATTAAAGCCCAGTCCACAACAACTCCAAGATTTCTTATTTGCTTGGCGGGTTGCTAAGTTCGTCAAATCTAACACCATCGTATTTTGCGCCAACGGACAAACACTGGGCGTCGGTGCAGGGCAAATGAGCCGCATTGATAGCGCCCGTATTGCTTCAATTAAAGCACAACACGCAGGACTTTCACTTGAAGGCTCTGTAGTTGCTTCAGACGCATTCTTCCCATTTAGAGACGGCCTTGATGTCGTGGTTGAGGCTGGTGCTAAGGCAGTTATCCAACCCGGAGGCAGTATCCGTGATGATGAAGTCATTGCAGCCGCTGATGAACAAGGCATTACCATGGTGTTTACGGGTGTGCGTCATTTTCGACATTAATTAATGGGTTAAAAACAAGTGAAATTACTCGTAATCGGAGGTGGTGGCAGAGAACATGCCCTTGCATGGAAATTAGCGTTATCGCCACGCGTTTCAAAGGTTTATGTTGCGCCCGGTAACGCAGGTACTGAATTAGAGGAAAACCTTGAAAACCTCCCAATCACCGCCATAGATGATCTAATATCATTTGCCAAAACAGAAAAAATCGCTATCACCATTGTTGGCCCGGAAGCTCCTCTCTCTGATGGCATCGTTAATGCATTTCAGGCTGCTGAGCTTAAAATTTTTGGTCCGACACGACAAGCCGCACAACTAGAAATATCTAAAGACTTTTCCAAGGCGTTCATGCAACGCCACAACATCCCAACATCTGAGTATGCCGCTTTTACTGACTCTGCTGAAGCACATCAATATTTGGACCAAAAAGGCGCGCCCATCGTCATCAAAGCCGATGGTTTAGCTGCCGGAAAAGGTGTGGTTGTTGCAATGACCTTAGATGAAGCACATGCCGCTGTTAACGCAATGCTTGTTGATAAAAACATGGGCAGTGCGGGTACAAAGGTCATTATTGAGGAATTTCTACAAGGTGAAGAAGTCAGTTTCATGGTTATGGTTGACGGCCATCACGCCCTACCACTAGCAACCAGTCAAGACCATAAACGACTGTTAGAAGGTGATCAAGGCCCCAATACTGGCGGCATGGGTGCTTACTCTCCTATACACTTAGTAACCCCTGAGCGTCACGCTAAAATTATGCGAGAAATCATCGACCCAGTCATCTGCGGCATGGAACAAGAAAACACCCACTACGTTGGTTTTCTTTATGCGGGGCTAATGATTACACCAAACGGTGAAAATAAAGTGTTGGAATTCAATTGCCGCATGGGCGACCCTGAAACTCAGCCGATTATGATGCGTTTAAAGAGTGACTTACTCACCCACATCGAGCAAGCACTCAATGGCACACTCAACAAAGCCGAAACTGAATGGGATAGACGCGTCGCATTAGGCATCATCATGGCCGCACAGGGTTATCCTGGTAACTCACGTAAAAACGACGTCATCCACGGTTTAGAAGCATTAAAGACCCAACAAAAGATTAACCCTGATTTTCACGTCTTCCATTCAGGAACTAGTATGGGCGGCAAAGACAACAAAGAAATTATCACTACTGGTGGCCGAGTATTATGCGTCACCGCCCTGGGAGACAACGTAAAAATAGCCCAAGAGAATGCCTACAAAATAGCTAATAAAATCCAATTTGACGACGCGCAGATGCGTTCTGATATTGGTTATCGGGGTATTGTGAATATCCCATAGAATCACCGCCCTTTCTTATCAGGTAAAAAATTCTAATTAGCTTATTTAGTTGTTACGCCACTTTGTTAATTATCATGTGGGACACAGAAAACAAGCACCTATGTGTAACTGAAATTAATGCTCTGCTTATAAAGATCGTAATTGGTAAAGATTGGCTGGATACTTTAATAAACAACCTCTCGGCGTTGCTGCGGGGTTGTTTATTAGAACTACAGTGTTCATGAAGAAAGAACTATTAGGGACTGAGCAATGGGCCCAGTCGGGACTGTCGCGGAAAAAGCATGTAACGTCCGATTTTAAGAATTAACCATAACCCACTTTTGTTCCTTTTGTACTCACGGTCAGTTGCCTCAAGATCAATGTGGGCAGGAACCTTGGCTAACATGCCTGACTTTTCACCCAAAGACAGTGTGCCCTCCCTGAGATTATGACGTCGCTCGACAATTCTCTCAAAAAAAGGCATCTCACTATTGAAAAACTCCCGAATCAATTCGGGTGTAGCGTGCTTGACGCCATTTTGGTCAATCTGTCCACAAAGAGTATCGAAACCCTGCCACTGAACATGACCGCGAAAGCGAGCCGTAAACCGATCACGCGCACTTTTGACTGTACGAATGCCATCCCACGCCAAATAAGGTTCCGTGTCTTGAGTCGAAATAAAAACTGCTAACACTTTATCAGTAATACGTTGGTTTGGAACACCCAACTCCTTTGCTATTCCTTCTAGATGCACAATGAAACGCTCCAGCTGAGCCTCGTCAACCCCGGTATCAACATTGAAAACGCGACTTGAACAAGCGCCTTGTCCCCATCCTTTTACACAGGCCTCAATGTCCGTCTCGTTGGGTTTTGATCCCGTCTGGTCTTGAATACCGGTGCGCGCCAAAAAACTGAGAATCCTCATCCACATGCTACTGGCTAGACCAAGGCCATCTGGCCCAAAGATAGCATCGGAGGAGGTTTTGGTAACAATCCCTTTACCATTCCCTGACGGCCAAACATGCCTCTCTAGGCCAGCCTTCAGTGGACATCCTGTGGTATCTGAATTCTCTGGAATCTGACTACTCATAGCATCTCCTTGAATATAGAGTTTCGAGTGGAGCAACGGAAGAACAAAGGTCTGAATCCTTGATCCTCCAGCGTTAATTATCAGTAATTTTCTCGCGTATATCTGAGGAATTTACGGGAGATAGTGTGCATATATCATTCAGGCAGGCTCGATCAGCCTTGAAAATTCAATCTGTCAGGCTCCGTTAGGTTGGGTCGATAATACCACCCGCTATCATTTTTAGCGCTGTAATGCTTGGAATGAAGAAATAATCGCCACCACGTGTTTCAACTAAACGCGGGATATTTTTCACAAAATGTGGTGGTTTACCTGAACCGGGTTCCACTTCAAATACGACTTTCCCTGGGCACTTAGCACTGTGATTACCCAGCAGAACATCTTTATCATTGCCCAGCTTAAAGTCATTAGCATAGTTGATCCATTGTTGCTGAACAAACTCAAACTGTCGATTAATGTCTGCATTCAATACCATGAAGATAATGCCGTGATTACCATCATCACTCGTTTGATCTTTAGCTTTACCGTAGGGCAAACCACGACGTAAAATCCGGCGACGATCAACTAACGCACCTGGTGTGTTAAACGCACCTTTTACACCATATTCTAAAGAACCACGCGGGTTAATACGTCGTATATGGGCGCTTACTGGACATTTTGCGCCTTCTATATCTTCATTATAAGTAAAATCAGTCAACATTTTTTTCTGAGTAGGGACATCAGCCGCTGCAAATTTCTTATCCCAATCTGCTTTACTCGCTTCATCCGGTGTATGCACCAGTGGTGCACCGTTATCTCGCCATCGGCCTGAAAACTTCGCCGCTAACAGTTCTTTTCCACCAGGAAACACTTTACTTTGTTCATCTAAGAATTTGTTAAAAGTTCCAACATTCTGGTGCAATTTGCGATAAACCATGTAGGTCGCATTATTAGATAACAAATCGGGCCTTGGTGCGGTATGAGGATACTCCATAGCTTCATCAAGATGACCCAGAATAAACTCACCTGTCGCCAGTGGCACCCACTCGCCTTCGCTGGTCAATTTCCCGCGTCCAATAACACGTTTCTCGTTATTTGTTTGGCCTTCAAATACAGGATCACCTATTCCGTCCGTATAACCAAAGTGCTCTTTAGATGACGGCATGCCGTTTTCATCATAAAGTATACTGGCATCTTGATAGGGCAAATCATCACTTGGGTTACCAAATGCATCTTCACCACGATGACCTTTTAACAAGGACACGCCGCCAGTTGCGTCAATTTGTTTACTAACCCATTGATAACGCTCTTCAACATCTTCTATTGACTTGCCATTAATCGAAATCCAGATATGTACAGATTCTTCTTGCCAGATCTTGTCCCAATGTTCGGGATCACTAGGACCATCATCACCCAAAATAACTTTTCGTTTACTCATACCCATCACAAAATCTTCAGGAAAACCGATTAATGATGCAGTAGGCAACTCTAAAGCTTCTAAGCCTGAATAAGTAAACGCCATATTTGTGGTAACCGATGGCGCTGAACTTTTACTCCATCTTTCTGCAGAAGTGACTTTCGAGGTGATTCTTGCCACAAAGTCTCTGCCTTTGTCACCATTATCAACGCGCAAGAAAAGATAACGCGCTTTGAAAAAACCGAAAGACCCATAAGCTTTAACAATATTTCCTTGTATATCCGTTAAGTCTAAATTCTGTGTCATGATTAAACTCTCATTGATGTGTTTACAAAATTCTGCGATTTATATAGAAGGCTTATGGTGGTTAAGGCTCACACTGCCCTGGCACCCAAGAAGGCCCACTTAAATTACTTGGCTGCACTTGATCAATAAAAGCTTTATAAGCTTCTTGCAAATCCGCTGCACTTTTACCTTGATTAGCCGCCGCAAATTTTGAAAATTCCTGCTTTAGATAAAGTGCTTTAAGCTGTTCTTGTAGTGAATCATCCGTTGAGCCGTTAAAAAATAAGGCAGAATTAAGTTGGCATCGTTTCATGTAACTAATAAAGCTACTACTATCTGTTACCCCATCAAAAGCCACGCAGTTTTCCCATATATAACGAACATCACGTTGTTGTCCGTTATCATCATAAGACCACTTATCCCACATTCCCCTTAAATACGCATCTAAGTCGCCATGGAAATTACTTGAGAACACGAGATATTTAGATTTCAACTGGTCTTTTTGTGGCAACGCACCCAAACGCGCCTTATCTGAAAAAATAGACGTAATTTCAGAAAAATTAAAAACTGAATCGCCGCCTGGTAACGATTCATAAAAAACATTATCCAATATAAACAAACGCGCCAAATAAGTGTTAGGCACCTTAGCTAATGGGCTTTCTTCGTGAATAGGTAGTCGCAAACAACGTTCGCGTGTGATATCTACAGATGACTCGCCATCTACAACACGATTCATAATCGGGCAAAGAGTTGTCAATGCCGTTGCATTACCACTACTATTTGGCTTTAAAAAAATATTTAATGTATCCATGAATCTCATAATGATTATCCTTTTATCTCAAATGATTATGACTCTTTTCATGTGCTCCCGCATGACGCATTTTTACCGCTAGGGCAGCCAAGCTCACGATTGGTGTATGACTCATTTCACCAAAGTCATGCTGCAGATTGTTTAATAAATTATTGTAGTCTTTAAGAAATTCATCGGGATCTTTATTGCTGGATGCGGCATTGAAATCAATCAACGCTTTTTTGACATTCTTAGCTGACTTCACATCATTTGAGGCCGCCATTGGATAAGCGTTATAGTAATGAGAAGTATCTATCTGATTATGTTGAATATAATTATGAAATGGTGTTAAAGGAACTGACTTTGGATAACGGACATTCATTTTCCAAAAAAGATCAAGGCCAGAGGGAATAGCGAAGGTAAATGAGTCAACGTATTGATCCCAGCTACCATTGAAATTACTAAAGAACAACATATAAGAATATTTAAGTTCTTCTTTAGGTTGGCTTGAATCGAGATGCGGAAACTTGCCCTTTGGAATAATAACCCAACGGGCATAATGAATTAGAGAAAGGGTCAACAAACCATTAAGGACATTGGGTACTAAAAGCGCGGCTTTAAAGATCAACCAATTCAACCATGCTTTATACCAAGGTATTGGGGTTATAACATTCATGGCATAAGCTTTTCCGGCTATATTTGACATAAGAATCTCCTTAACAGAATTAGATTATTGTTACTTTCTATCGTTTTTCACTAATTGGTAAAGTTGCTCATCATCATTGATTCGTCTTTATTGTTTCCTCCAAAAAAACCAGGCAAGCCTGATAGGCCGATAAAAAAATAAGTAAAAATAGTGAATTAAAACATTATAAAAAACGCGATCATTCCGACACAACAAACCTCAACGCCACAGTTAATCTTAAAGATAAAATAATCTTTCTATTTTATTGAATTATCAGCCTTGTTTAGTATTGCATGTTAATACTAATTCTAAGGATGCGCAATAATGATAATGGCTTTTTATATTTATAAAATAAATCTGTTGCCCTTTTTGCAACAAAGATTTATTTCATTATTCTATATTTTATAATAGTATATATGTTTAGATCAGAGTGATTTTTAAAGAAAAAGAAGAAACATTTATAGACTGAAAAAAGGCTATGAAGAATGTTGACATTGGCATCAGATCTTTAAAAAAACTTATCAACTTATAGCGGCAACTCTCGATTAGAAATTCCTATGCCGCTAATTTCTTTGACAGCCTTAATATAATCCGCATTTTCACGCAAATTTATCATGGCAATAGGCTGAGACCATTTTCCATGCATGTGCGCAAGTCTTGCAAGACTAACCGCAGACATATCCCATTCTAATTCAGCTAAAAGTTGATCCAAACTCTGAGGAGCGTTACAAACCAGCACCATATCGCAACCTGCATTAAGTGCAGCCTTTGTACGCACAACGATATTACCTACATGTGCCGTACCCAACATGCTCAGATCATCACTAAAAATACAACCATCGAACTTTAGCTCTTTGCGCAGAATGTCGATAAGCCATACGCTTGAAAAACTAGCCGGGTTTTGGTCAACTTTAGGATAAATCACATGTGCTGACATGATACCTGCCATTCCAAAATTAATCATTTGCTGGAATGGCACCATATCATCCATTTCTATGTCTACATATAGTCGCTCATCCACTGATTTTTCTAAATGAGAGTCGGTGTGGATATACCCGTGACCTGGAAAATGCTTGCCAACAGCCATTAACCCTCCTGCTTTTAATCCGAGCATCAGGTGGTGTGCTAACTTGGCAATCACTTGAGGGTCGCTGTGAAAAGCACGATCACCAATCACAAAACTTTGCCCATGATCGATATCTAACACAGGCGTGAAACTTAAATCTATGCCACAAGCGTTTAATTCAGCAGCTAATACATAACCAGTTTGCTGCGCCAGATGCTGTGCATGTTTTGGACTTGCATCCCAAATTTTACCAAGCTCACGCATAGCCGGAAGGCACGTAAATTCCTCTTTAAAGCGCTGCACTCTACCGCCCTCATGATCAGTTGCGATTAACAACGAGGGGCTTCTTAAAGCATGAATTTCAGCCGTTAGTTCGGTGAGTTGCTTATAGGATGAGAAATTACGCGTAAATAAGATAACGCCCCCTGTTAAAGGGTGCAATAATCTTCTTTTGTCGTCAACGCTCAGCGTCGTGCCTTCGACATCGAGCATAATTGGCCCGAGTGTCATTGTTATTTCTCCAGAATCACGAAGGCACAGACAAGATTTACCTCATCACTAATAGAAAGATGATGATTAATGATCCCTTCTTTTTTAATCATTTGCTTAAGCTCTGTATGAAACTTAAAATATGGCTTCCCTAAAGCGTCATGGGCAATTTCAATATAATTTAAAGTAACCGGATAACGCAACCCTGTTCCCATAGCTTTAGACAATGCTTCTTTAGCCGCGAAACGATTGGCTATGAATCTTTCTGGTTTAGTACTATTAGTGTATTCTGACCATTCATTATCCGCTAATATTCGTTTAGCAAAACGATCGCCATATCGCTTTAAAGATCGAGCAATGCGTGATGGCTCAACGATATCTGTACCGATTCCGTAAATCATTGCGCCTCGAAGATTAATCTCTTCATTTCCCGTACCGCCTGTTCAAAACCTACAAATATCGCTTGGGCAACAATCACGTGGCCAATGTTGAGTTCTGAAACGCCAGGAATAGAAGCGATGGCTTGAACATTCTGATAATTCAAGCCATGCCCAGCATTTACAACTAGCCCTTTATTTAAGCCATAGTCCACAGCTTCTCGGATAGTGCGCAATTCACTTTGTTGTAACTCAACAGACTGTGCGTCGGCATACCTTCCTGTATGAATCTCAATTTTTGGCGCGCCTGTATTAGCAGCCGCATTGATCTGCGAACGATCTGCGTCAATAAATAAGGAAACTATAATGCCTTTGCCGGCCAAAATACCACATGCACGTTTTACCTGATCGAAGTGCCGAACAACGTCTAACCCCCCTTCCGTTGTTAGCTCTTCTCTTCGTTCTGGTACTAAACAAACATCCTGTGGTTTAATGCGTAATGCTATGGCTATCATTTCATCCGTAACCGCACTCTCCAGGTTCATACGTGTAGTTAGTAATTCACGCAGAATTTCCACATCAACATCTTGGATATGACGCCGATCTTCACGTAAATGTAACGTAATTGCATCGGCACCCGCAGTTTCTGCGAGCAATGCCACATCAATAGGATTGGGATAAGTTGTACCACGCGCTTGACGCAATGTCGCAACATGATCAATATTTACGCCTAGCTCAATCATAGTTTCTAGTGTTCTCTGGATAAAACGTCACACATAATATAAATAGATTTAATCATACCCCAAACTTCTAAGTACTTTTGAATCATCAGCCCAGCCACTTTTTACTTTTACCCAAATTTGCAAAAATACTTTACCACCAAAAAACTTCTCCATTTCTTTGCGTGCTTGTGTACCAATTGCTTTTAATTTCTCGCCATTTTTACCAATGACAATTGCTTTCTGATTGGCTTTTTCTACGATAATTGAGGCATGGATTCGGCGCATGCTACCTTCCATTTTGAACTCTTCAATGACAACGCTTGTTGCATAAGGGATTTCATCTCCCATTAATCGAAAAAGTTTCTCACGTACCAATTCAGCTGCAACAAAACGCTCATCACGATCGGTAATGTCATCTTCATCAAAAAGCGGAACGCCTTGCGGCAAATGAGGGCGTATTGAATCTAATAAATTAGGTAACTGAATTTTTTTCTCCGCACTGATCGGCACCATTGCGTTAAAAGAAAAATACTTAGTCATTTCATCAAGAAATGGCAATAACAGTGTTTTGTCTGCGATATTATCAATTTTGTTGATAACAAGTATCACAGGTTTATTATCCGGTAACAGCTTTAAAATCAACTTGTCGCGATCATCAAAATGCAATGCTTCTATTATAAAAAGCACCACGTCAACCTCTTTTAAGCTCTGAGTTACAACACGATTCATCATGTTGTTCAAACGATTAGTATGCTGAGTTTGAAAACCTGGCGTATCCACAAAAACAAACTGCGATTGCTTGTCCGTTAAGATCCCGTTAATCCTGTGGCGCGTTGTTTGTGCTTTTCTCGATGTAATACTCACTTTCTGACCCACTAAATGATTAAGCAAAGTAGATTTACCAACGTTAGGGCGTCCAACAATAGCGATAAAACCTGTTTGAAAATTAACGTGATTATTCATTCTTAAAAATGATCACAGTGATGTCTTCCTTTAATGAAATGGCTTAAGTAAGAGTGGGTTAATTAGTATTGAGCTTAATTATTTCATAGGCATCTTTTGCTGCCGTTTGCTCAGCACAACGACGGCTATCACCGTCGCCTATAGTTCTAATATTGAATTTTTTAACAACACAGGCCACTTTAAATTTCTTTTCATGCGCTTTACCAACCGTTGAAATAATAGAATACTCAGGAAGCGCAAGCTTGAGGCTTTGCAAGTATTCTTGCAACAATGTTTTCGGGTCTTTACCGAGTGTCTTTTGATCTAGATTATCGAGTATTGGCATGTAAAGCGTCGCAACCACATCTTCCGCTTTTGCAAAATCACTATCAAGGTAAATAGCGCCTAATACGGCTTCCAACGCATCTGAGAGGATTGATGGACGACGACTCCCACCACTTTTCAGCTCGCCATCACCAAACCGAATCAACTCTCCTAAATTAAGTTCCAAAGCAAGTTCATTTAACGCTTTCTGATTAACAAGATTCGCACGCAATCTCGACAGATCTCCTTCAGGAAGTTCAGGGCAAAGCTTAAAAATTAAACCAGCAACCGCACAATTAAGTACGCCATCACCCAGAAATTCAAGTCGTTCATTATGCGGTGCACTATGGCTACGATGCGTCAATGCTTCACGCAACAAAGCTATATTTTTAAAGCTATAGCCTATATTATGGCAAAGTAGGTCATATTTTGCGTCCTTGTGCATACGCATCTAGTGGCTTCTTGCATTTAATTCAATGAGCAACGAGACATTCGCAATAACGGGGACTGTTACCGAATAATTAATTTCCAGAATCCGTTGTTTATTTTCTTTTTTTATTTCAATATCTTCTCCAGTTACCGAGTTGATATCATCAACTTGTGAACGCTTCTGGAATGATGCTCTAATCTGTCGTGATGTAGTTTCTTTGAAATTTGGATCACTCGCTATGCCAACCAATGCTTTTTTGATGGACGCATACTCGATATAGGCCGGCGCTAATTTCATACCTAAAACAGCCAACATAACAAGTACTACTGACCACATCAACAAACCCGACAAGCTAATTCCTCTTTGTTTCGTTCTATATGTACCGCAATACATAGCCTCCTCCTTGACCCAAGTTATCCTATAAAATCATTAACCTGCATTAACTTAGCAAAAGATAGCGGCCATTAAAACATGAATTACTCGACAGCACCTCATTTATTGAATCGATAGTCCAATGCGATCAAATGCATTGAAATTCCACCAGATCATAAATGCCTTTCCAACAATGTTTTCTTCTGGAACAAAACCCCAGTAACGGCTATCACTACTACTATCACGATTATCACCCAGTGTTAGATAATTACCTTCAGGAACAACACAAATAAAACCGGACATATTGAAAGTACAGCTCTCTCGATAGGGAAACTGGTGGATACCCGACATTTGTATTCCAGGAACATCCGGTTCCGTAATAATCGTATGACTCTCTTCTCCCAAAAACTCATGAAAAAAATCGGTATAAACATAACCTAAACCTGACTCAAGGTATTTATATTCTGACTCATATTTAGTCTCAACAGGTTCACCATTAATAGTCAGTCGTTTATTTTGATACAATACGGTATCACCTGGCAAACCAACAACACGCTTAATGTAATCAATTGAAGGGTCTGCTGGATAGCGAAACACCATCACTTCACCACGCTTTGGTTCATTAAGATCAATCACTTTTTTGTTGATAACAGGTAACCGGATACCATAGGTAAACTTATTAACCAGTATAAAATCACCTACGATCAATGTTGGAATCATATAACCCGATGGGATCTTGAAAGGCTCCACCACAAAAGATCGCAAACTAAATACGATTAAAATAACGGGGAAAAAACTTTTCGGATACTCTATCCACCAAGGTTCGCTTTCATCAGCCCCTCGTTTATGCCGCAGCACGAAGAAATCAAGAAACCAAACAAAACCTGTAATAACCAGTAAAACAAACAAGACCAAAGGGAAATTCATTTTGTATCCTTTGATAATTTGAACAGACAGCTCACGCCGCCGAGAGGAATTATCATGACTACATTATTTATTAAAAAATAAATCAAAAACTTATTCATCGCTATTTATTATCAATTTGTAAAATTGCTAGAAAAGCTGTTTGCGGAATTTCAACATTACCCACACGTTTCATTCTTTTCTTACCCGCTTTTTGTTTTTCTAGCAATTTACGCTTTCTGGAAATATCGCCACCATAACACTTAGCAAGCACATTTTTACGCAAAGCTTTTACATTTTCACGCGCAACGATACTTGCTCCAATCGTTGCTTGTACCGCAATATCAAACATCTGACGTGGAATGAGTTCGCGCATTTTTTTTGCCAATTCACGACCTCGACTTTGACTATTCTCACGATGCACAATCAATGACAGTGCATCGACTTTTTCACCATTAATCATTATATCTAGCTTAACGAGATCTGCTGCACGAAATTCTTTAAACTCATAGTCCAATGAAGCATAACCACGACTTGTAGATTTCAGTCGGTCAAAAAAGTCCATCACTACTTCATTTAATGGCATCTCATAATTCAGCATGACCTGTTTACCCATGTATTGCATATTTTTTTGGATGCCACGTTTGTTAACACAGAGGGTAATGACCGAACCAACGAACTCATCAGGAACTAAAATGGTGGCAGAGATAATAGGTTCATGGATTTCATCAATCTTGGAGAGTTCTGGCATTTTTGATGGATTCTCAATCTCAACGACTGAGCCATCACGCATCATGATTCGATACACAACAGTCGGTGCTGTCGTAATCAATTCCATGTCGTATTCTCGTTCTAATCGTTCTTGCACAATATCCATGTGCAGCAAACCGAGAAAACCACAGCGAAAACCAAAACCGAGCGCTTGAGATGTCTCCGGCTCAAACTGTAGAGAAGAATCGTTAAGCTGTAGCTTTTCTAAAGCTGTACGCAATGCATCATATTGATTTGATTCAACAGGATATAACCCGGCAAATACTTGCGGCTTAATTTCTTTAAAACCAACTAACGCTTCTTTTGCAGGATTGCTTGCCAACGTGATCGTATCGCCGACTTTAGCTGCTTTCAATTCTTTTAAACCAGAAATAATAAAACCAACTTCACCCGCACTCAGTAATTTCCGATGCATGGGTTTAGGCATAAAAACACCCACATGCTCACACAATTGCTCTGCTTTGCTTGCCATCAGCATGAGTTTGTTTCCTGGCTTAACTTCACCATCAATGACACGCACCAGCATGACAACACCTACATAGTTGTCAAACCACGAATCGATAACAAGTGCCTTTAAAGGGGCATTTATATCACCTACTGGAGGAGGAATACGTTGGATCAGCGTTTCTAATACATCCTGTATTCCTTCCCCTGTCTTGGCACTGATCCGTAATGCGTCTTGTGCGTCAATCCCAATAACATCTTCAATATTTTTAATTGCTCGTTCTGGGTCCGCAGCTGGCAAGTCAATTTTATTGAGTACTGGGACAACTTCGATGTCTTGCTCTATTGCTGTGTAACAGTTAGCAACGGTTTGAGCTTCCACACCTTGCGACGCATCAACAACCAACAACGCCCCTTCACACGCAGATAATGACCGTGATACTTCATAGGAGAAATCGACATGACCTGGCGTATCAATCAAGTTCAGAAAATAGGTTTCACCGTTGAGCGCTTTATATTCAAGCGCAACTGTTTGTGCCTTAATCGTAATCCCTCGCTCCCTCTCAAGGTCCATTGAGTCAAGCACTTGATCTTCCATTTCACGATCAGACAAGCCACCGCACAGTTGGATAATACGGTCAGCCAACGTTGATTTGCCATGATCAATATGGGCAATAATAGAAAAGTTACGTATATTCTTATTAGCTGAAGACAATTTATATTTTCTGGGTAGTTTTTCTGTGAATTTATACAGCAACTTGTACAAACAAATAAATTCTACTTTTATTTATAATGTAAATGGAGCAAAAGGCGCACTATTCTATAGTAAGTGCACCTGTCCATCAAAATAATTGTATTGTTTGGCCTTTTCTCTTATCTTTTTCTGATGCTCACACTTCGCTCCCGCCTCAAGTGACGATAAAACTATGTTCACAATGCCTCTCTGCTTGACCACTTCAGACTCACGTATAGAAATTGGTTGATAGCCTTGTATTTGTTATCGGATCGGCACAGTGTCCCCCGATCAGGACAAAGACTGCGAATTCCAATTTTAAAAACGCGTAACTATATATTTTCTCATAAGTTTTTTAATAACCGCACTCAAAACACATGAATCTCACCAAAACTTATTTCTATAATGTACACACCTCCACTAAGCTTCATGTCAGATCCCGTAAATTCATAGTCGATATAGAATGCTAAATGGCTGGGAATGTCACCAGCTCTCTCTGTTAACTCTTCGGCATAATCGGGGTCAACGATCTGCAACACACGCAATAGCTCTCTATCACTTACTGGGCATCCTCCAAATCATCCGTGGCATTTGATTCAAACACCATGTAATTTTCCATTACTGTAGGCTGATAAATCAGCAACATATGTTCTTATTTCTTCATTCATGACTCTTATTCCTTACATACGTTCATAAGTGAGGGAAAGACCTTTGCTACATGAAGCATCCACAAATAAAAATTTTAATTTTTAGCAATTCTAGGAAGCCATCATCATTCAATAGAGTCACGAGCTCTCTTATCTCCTATTGAAGAAAGCTGCATCCATCTGACTTGTTCGAGCTCATTGAAAGCACAGGTACGAACTATAAAATCACAAGCGTTCACACAAACTTTTTCTCTGACGTTTAAACCAAATTGCGACTTTCTCCCTAATGCACACACAATCGGTCTTTTCAAAGATCGTGATGATCACGATCTCATAATAAGAGGTAAAACGAATACATGTCTTATTAAAGCGGACTTGACTCCACAATTTCACATGTCACATGTCACATTGCAACTTGTGAAATTGTGAAGGTAAGAGGAAGTTATGAGTCAAGTAATTAGAATTCCAGCAAACACATATTCTCGTTTAGAGAAACACGCAAAAGGATTTGACACACCAGCAAACGTTATAGAAAAATTGTTCGATCACTATGAAGGTATTGATCAAACTCTTACTCAAAAACAAATTATTCAGACATTCTCAAAAAACAGAGACACTAAAAAGTATAATTTTAACAAAAAAAATTACGGCAAAGGTAGACTTGTTTTAGCAGTAGTAAAAGAATATATATTTAACAATCCGAAACTTCATTCGATGAGTTACTAGAAGCTTTCCCAAAAGACACTCAAGGCTCTACAGGTGTCTTCAGTCATCAAGAAGATACTCAAGAGATTTACGAAAGGACAGGACATAAGAGACATTTTATAAAACCTAATGAACTCATTCAGTTATCAGATTGTGTTATCGCAATTAGTACCGATTGGGGTACAAACAATATAAACAACTTAATTAATCAGACTCAATCTTTTGGTTACACCATAATACCTGCTTAAAAAAATATGCTGTCAACACACTAAAAGAAAGGCTTTCATATGATGGTATTGAAAATTTCCTTTCGAACCCTAGTTAGTTCAAACGAACTGTTGAAAGAATTTTGCGGTATGTCTAAAGTGATTTAGATAGTTTTGCACTTACAATTTTTTTCGGAGAAACATGCCTCTTCTCAAAAGCTAATAAATACTTGACGACTCTCCTAATGTATTAGTATTGAGCTATTGTGGTCATCAAAGTATGAGTCATACTTATTGTAATTCCCTGGAACGGGAATGCCTTAATCTGTAAAACAGTTTAGTTTCAGCAAATATCCCTTCGATCGTCCATTTGCGTGACATCATCTTCCTGTAAAAATTATACCTTTACGCCATTGAAGTAGTACTAACGCATTCCAACAGAATGCATTTTAACGAATTTTGGACAAATAAACATTCAATGCCGCTTGATCAAGATAATAATGACATATCTCCGGGCCATTCTTAAATGCCAACAGTACTGGGATACGCTCACCATAACGGGATATCAATTGAGGATCAGTGTCGACATTGATAACTTCAAATTTAAATGCGCTTTGTTCCTGCATTGATTGCAGTATGTCAATCATGTTCTGACAAAGGTGACATTCTTCACGACTATAGACAATAAGTGCTGACTGTGGATTCGTTGTACTCATCATCGCGTTTATTCTTTGTCATCATCAAGTTTCATTGTAATAAATGTTGTCAGTTCATTACGTTTGATTAACAACGCAATATTACGCCCATCTTCTACTTTGTTTAATTGAAGATTAAACTGTCTAACCGTTTTCATTTCTTTATTGTTAAAACCAAGGATAACATCACCTGTTCGAATACCTGCGTGACTGGCTACGCCTGGTTTGATATCGTCAACCAACAAACCGTTATTAACATCTAGCTCTTTTTTCCTCTTAGCTGTTAGCTCGCTTAGGACTAAACCTATGCGATTAGCAGAATCCACTATGGGTTTGTCTTGCTCGTTGCTACTAACAGACGTTTCATCATCCTGCATTTCTCCAACAACAATTGAAACCTTCTTGATCTCACCATTACGCAACACCCTCATAAACACTTTCGTGTTAGGCTTAGTATTTCCCACCATACGTGGCAAATCACTAGATGAAGCAACGTCTACTCCATCAAAATTCAAAATAACATCACCGATTTCTATACCCGCTTTATCAGCAGGCCCATCTTTTTGTATTGAAACAATCAAGGCGCCATTCGCCTCAGGCAAATCAAAAGACTCGGCTAATTCCGCAGTCATTTCCTGGATAATCACACCAATCCGACCACGACTGACTTTACCGTTTTCTTTCAATTGGTCTGCAATTTCAGTAGCAACATTAATTGGAATTGCAAATGACAACCCCATAAACCCACCAGTACGACTATATATCTGTGAATTAATTCCGACCACTTCACCCGCCATATTAAACAGAGGCCCACCTGAATTACCCGGGTTGATCGCTACATCAGTTTGGATAAATGGAACAAAATTTTCCTGCGCCAATGAACGACCTTTTGCACTAACAATGCCCGCAGTTACACTATTTTCAAAACCAAAAGGAGAGCCGATTGCCACAACCCATTCGCCAACCTTCAGTTTTTCAGGATCACCACGTGTCACCTTTGGCAGATCATTTGCTTCTATCTTAATTAAAGCAATATCTGTTTTCTGGTCTGTACCAATAACTTCAGCAAAGAATTCGCGTTTATCATTAAGTTTAACGGTTATTTTCTCAACTGATTCAACCACATGTGCATTAGTTAAAATATAGCCGTCATCACTAATAATAAAACCCGACCCCATAGACCGCGGCTCTGCTTTCCTAGGTTGAGAGAAGGGTTCCATATGACGTCGGAAAAATTCATGAAAAGGTGAATTCTCAGGAAGATTAGGGATTATTTCAGGAAGAACCTGATGACCATTAACAGATGCAGTCTTCGTCGCACTAATATTTACTACAGCAGCGCCATGTTCTTCAACAAGATCAGTGAAGTTTGGCAGAACATTAATTTGAGCCAAAATAGTTGACGGTATAATTAACATTAGCAAAAAAATAAATTTACGCATCATTTTAATTTTCAATCCTTAATTAATGTTTGGTAACTGCTTTTATTTCGCGCTTAGATACAGCATCACCTATTAGCTTGACTGTTTCTAGCGGAACTTCGCCTACGGTTGTAATTTTATAATCGTCTAGTGTGAGAACGTAAATATTAATCGCGCCACGACTAGAATAGAATCCAGTAACCGGTGGCGGCAAATCTTCTAAAATTGGTTCAATAAATACTGATACAGTTGCGATGTCATCCGATAATGCAATATGGTCAACAGGTTCAGGCTTACCCGTTAAATGACGCTTCATCTCTATAACTTTTTTAAACCCAGCAGGAGGATTTTTTACTTGCCAGTCAAGCGCACCATTCTCTAAAATAGAAGCGATTAAATTAATCGTTTTCCAATTAGCTGAGATTTCTGAGTACTTTGATTTCAACAGTTCAGAACTCACATCTTCAGCAAAATTTAATTGTGCAAAAGCGAATTGCTCAATAACTTCATCTCCGTCCAATACAGCAATTTTAAGAGCCAAACCAGTTTTAATATCAACCCATATTTTTTGACCGTAACGCAGGCTATCCCGTGGTTCAAGAATGATCACTTGACAATCATAGCCCGACACACGTTCTTGCTTACCTTTCTTAACAAAATAACTGTCGTTTAAATCACTATAGGGACGTGGCAGAATATCAGGAAAGAATTTCCTAAACCAACGTCTTTCTGTTACTACCATTTTACTTTCTGGCAAATAACATTTCATTTCATCATTATTACGCACAACAATGCGTTGTAAACCATCCATTATTTCAATTTTTTCACTCTCACCCGTATCATCTACTTTATGAACAATACTTGAGGTTTCCATATGCTCATCTGCATAATAGATAAAAATACCTTGATAATTATGATTTCGGGGTGCTTCTGCAACTTTTTTTAACCACCCTAATGCCTCTTTTGATGAATTGGGCATATCTTTTGCCATTGCCGGTAAAACACTAACAAATAACAGCAATAAAGTAATCTCGATGACTCTCATCATCGATTATATCTATCCTGATGGTCAGTCACTTGATGCAGATAAATAGATGGGCCGTGTGTTGCAGTACCCGGTGAAAACTCCCCATGAACAAATAAGTAATCATTAAACTCTGCTGGTGTTAATGAATGCAGATGCGTTGGTGATGCCATATTGACAACAGGAATCACTGGCATGGAGTTTTCCATATGATTGTCCACAACCATGATTGGTGATGGCTCCTGCAATGTTTGCAACCCAACCCACCCAGCAAGCACAACAACAATTGACGCAGCAATTGAAAACGCATAATTTTTTCGTTTATATGCCTCGTCTTCCTTAGCGGGCACAATTGGAATTAAAATAGCTGGCTCAGATTTTAATTGTTCACTGACCTGCTTAGAAATATCGATAGATAATCGAGATGATTGGCGTAATGAATCTCCAATGATATGATAGGTCTCCCAATCACCACTCAATTCATTTTTCATATTCAACTGCTTAATGACATCTCTAGCCTCATCAGCAATTAGCTCTCCATCCATCAACTCAGACACTTTATTCTTCACCTTACCACCTCTTGTCTTTGCTTGTCCCTAATAAGGGGCGCAGCTCATCAGAAATTGCCTCACGGGCACGAAATATACGCGAACGTACGGTACCAATCGGGCAATTCATTACATTTGCAATTTCTTCATAGCTTAGCCCCTCAATTTCTCTTAAAATAATAGCGGTACGCAGTTCTTCCGGTAATTTATCTAATGTCAGGTTAACAGTTTGAGCAATTTGTTTGCCCATCAGTTCACTTTCGGGCGTATTTAATTCCCTCAAGTTACCACCCTCATCAAAATTTTCTGCATCTTCACTATCAAAACTTTGAGTATTAGTTGGCGCCCGCCTACCCTGCGAAACCAGAAAATTTTTAGCGGTATTAATGCCAATCCGGTACAACCAAGTATAAAATGCGCTGTCTCCACGAAATGAAGGAAGCGCTCGATAAGCTTTAATAAAAGCTTCCTGGGTAACATCCTCAACCTCGCCAGAATCACGAATAAATTGCGATATTAAGCGCGCCAACTTACGCTGATATTTGATCACAAGTAGATCAAATGCCTGCTTATCGCCGCGCTGCACACGCTCCACTATTTGTTGATCGACCTCCCGATCACTCATACCCCTTGTTCCCTGAATTCTTGAATTATATTTTTGTTATTACGTTAAAACACTACACATCAAGTATACCTATTCAAAGCACTTCCGGGAACTGTATATAGCATGCAAGAGTGACAACAAATCGCATTGGATGGTTCACTCAACCGCCACTAATTTTCCAAATAGTCTATGAGCACTGGCATTTAATTCAACGCCAAAGAAATTATCTCGTGGTGCCTTCTTCTCTAATAAAACTAAAAACACACTATCGCATAAACACCTATATCAAAACTGACAAGATCACCAATGAATTCATCGATATTTTCAAACTATTTGAAACATACTGGCAACGAGTCTGTTATGCTTTTGCATTCTCAACTGTGGATCTCATTCCATTCAAATGCAACATCTTTATTTCGACACACTCATCATTGGCACGGGGCTGGCTGGATTTACACTTGCGCTTAATTTAGGACACACACACAAAGTTGGCCTTATTACCAAACAATCCTTTCTTGACGGGGCCAGTAGCCGAGCCCAAGGTGGGATTGCTGCAGCGTTATCTAAAGACGACTCATCCTCTAAGCATATCCACGACACACTTACCGCAGGCGCGGGATTATGTAATGAAGCCACTGTCAATCATGTCATTGAGAATGGCCCCCAAGCCATTGAATGGTTAATTGAGCAAGGGGTATCTTTCACTCGCGATGGAAACAGTGACACGGGCTATCATCTTACACAGGAAGGTGGACATGGCATTCGTCGAGTTATCCATACAGGTGATGCAACAGGTAAAGCAGTGCAACAAACATTGGGAGAGAAAATACATCAACATCCGAACATCACCATTCTTGAGCATCATATTGCCATTGATCTCATTACTAGCGACAAATTACCATATGATACTGAACATCCAAAAAAACGATGTTTGGGTGCTTACGTATTAGATAAAAAAAATGACAAGGTCCGAACCATAACAGCACAAAATACAGTGCTAGCAACGGGTGGTGCAAGCAAAGTCTATCTCTACACGACAAACTCAGATACGGCAACAGGCGATGGCATTGCGATGGGATGGCGTGCGGGTTGTCGCGTCGCCAATATGGAATTCATCCAGTTTCACCCAACTTGCCTATATCACCCCCACGCGAAATCATTTCTCATCAGTGAAGCGATACGCGGCGAAGGTGGTTTGTTGAAACTGCCCAATGGCAAATGCTTTATGACTAAACATGATAACCGCGCTGAACTGGCATCACGCGATGTGGTCGCACGTGCCATTGATTTTGAAATGAAAAAACGTGGCTTGGACTGTGTATATCTCGACATTACCCACAAGCCGGAAAATTTCTTAAAAAGCCACTTTCCTAACATCTACTCAAAATGTTTGGAGCTCGGCATCGACATCAGCAAGCAACCAATCCCCGTCGTTCCTGCCGCACACTACACCTGCGGGGGCATTCTCACCGACAAAAATGGCAAAACCGATCTAAATAATCTTTATGCTATTGGCGAAACGGCGCATACTGGCTTGCATGGGGCGAATCGTCTAGCCAGCAACTCATTGCTAGAGTGCATCGTCTTTGCTCAGGCAGCGGCTAAAAACATTATGAACCAATCACCGATTTCAACGCCAGAGCTGCCTACGTGGGATGAAAGCCGAGTGACAGATGCGGATGAAGAAGTCGTTATTTCTCATAACTGGGACGAGCTAAGGCATTTTATGTGGAGCTACGTCGGTATCGTACGTACCACAAAACGCCTACAACGCGCGCAACGTCGCATTGAATTATTACGAGAAGAAATTGATGAGTATTACGCCAATTTCCGTGTAACTAGTGACCTCTTAGAGCTACGCAATTTAGTTGACACTGCTGATTTAATCGTTAAAAGCGCAATGCTGCGCCATGAAAGTCGCGGGTTGCATTTTAGTCTGGATTATCCAGAAATTTCACAACAAGCAAAAGACACCGTACTCGAACGCTAATCTGAAAATGAAAACCATGAAGCGTATATATTGTGCCTACACTACGATTCAACACCAACCCGTTGCACACGCAAAGGCCATGCACCGCGTTCAATGGCACGGGCACCATCAAATACGATATAACTTTGTCGCCCATAATGGGGCAAAGGGCGAATCATCGCTTGTAGTGCGTTAGTATTTTCTGCAGATACGATGGCCAGTGTAGCGCCATTTGGACTGTTCAATGTCCACGCTTGCGCAGAACCATGGCCTGCAATAACTTCGGGTCTTGTAGGTAGGTTACGCGCTTCAAGCCATGCGTCAATTTCCGGCCGCAATCCGATCACCAATATCGGCGCCACTGGCAGATTATTGGTAGCCGAAATTAATTTTAATTGCCGGCGTTGCAGACGAGTCGCCAATGTTTCTGCAACTTCACGCGCCTCACCTTCTTCAGGCAACAAAACGGTAACCGTTGCCTCATTGACCATAACTTCACGCAAAATAGGCGGCGCTTCATCGGCTGCAAGTTGACGAAACAAACGCAAGCCTGGATCAAGCGTCACTTCAAACGGTTGGCTGCTCAAATCCAAGGTAAATGTCTGTTGCGCATCATTCAAGTCAAGTATCCGAGTTTCTTCACCATCTTTCCCATGCACAACGATCGGCACTGACAGTTGATAAACAGGTGCGGCTTGCTCAAGTTTCATGGTTAGCTGAAAACCCGCGTCTGTTTTCACTTGTTTAGCCTCCGAAATGCGAATGGAAGGCGCCCCGGCTTGGTTTAACCATTGGTTAAAAAATCGCTTCAAATTCTTTGACGACGTCAGTTCAAAAATATTCTGAATATCCTGCCACGACGCTATCTTAAAGCGTTGCATGGTCCAGAAAGCTTGAATGCCCCGGTTAAACATCTCCTCACCTAACTCATCACGCAGCATAAAAAACAACATCGCCGCCTTGTTGTAACCCACAATCTTTGAAGCGCCATGGGTACGTGACGTGAATGAGTTTAATGCCGCATCCTGTCCCGGCGCTAATGCGGCAAAATCACGCAACCAACCCAGACGCATTTCATGTGCCGCCTCATCGCTCTCACGTTCTTTATACGCATAATCTGCCATGAAGGTGGTCAGCCCTTCTGACCAATTGCCTTTGCGATAATCAGGATAAACGCCATTCCCCCACCAGTTATGCAACACTTCATGGCCCAACGAAGTTGCCCGAATAAAAGGTAAACGCAACACATCTATGCCCAAATACGTCAACGTCGGCATCCCAAACCCCGTGGGTGTTGGGCTAGATACCACACTAAACTCAGTAAATGGGTAGCTCCCTATCCATGATTCATACAGGCCAATATAACCTTTCACTGAATCCAGATAGCCTTCTGCTAGCTGGCTGATTTCTGGGTGAAAATAGGTGCGTAACTGAATGGATTTACCATTAGCCCCTTGAATCGTATCCGTTGTAATATGATAAGGCCCCGCCATTAAATCAATGCCTTCTGATGGAAGCGGGAAATCAAAACTGGCTTGATAACCTGCTTCCGATTCCGTTTCACTAACAAGTTCCCCTGCTACCAGTCCCCTCTGACCCGGCGGCAATTCCAAATGAACCTGATAACGCACCAATGCACCCATAACCGATGGATACCAACCCGAAGACTTCGGTAAAAAAGTCCCCATCTCACTACTCACAGGGATGGGCCTACCCAGCGTTTGCTGGTGATCTAACGACGTATCCAGCGGCGACAACTCACCGCGCCATTGGATCTCGATTCGATACGACTGTCCAAGACTAAAAGGTATATGCCAAGCATGAAAACGCTGACTGGCATCTTCAATCTCCTCTAGCGGCTGACCTTCAATCAACGCGTCAACCACTTCAAAACGACGCCCCAACACTAACTGCAACTCTGGCGTATCCTTCACCGTAATGATACTGCGCCCTTCTAACGTCCGTGCAATTGGATCGATATTGACATGAATATCGTAATTAACTTCGCCGCGTTGACTGGCGTTTGCCGATACAGCAGAAATCAGCAAACAAGTAAATATTAGGCGTAATAAAAATTTAATAGATGGGCGTGTTGTCATAATGATTGTGTATTTATACGTGAATACCCCTCCGGCTACAAGCAGGTGGCTTCAGGTTACGGCTTAAAACCGGATTAATCGGCCATTCGGCCGATCAGCAACAAAATTCAGCTATATTAACCAATTTCTCAGCTCAACGGAAAATTACTCCTATACCCCTAAACTCAATATCAAACCGTAAACTGCCACCTAAAGGCGTGGGATTTACCAACCCCC
>JAJFJG010000130.1 GCA_021774265.1 Nitrosomonas sp. | reverse complement strand
TTGTGTGATGACGGTAATGTCATCTTCACCATCGCGTCGTTGTTTGAGTGTATCAAGTATGGCGAGTTTGGCAGACTGAATGTCATTACGACTTTTGGCTTCAATTAAGATACGAAATAAAGACGAGGTATTAAATAAGCTCTGAGCATATTCAATTGGGATAATAACGATTTCATCTGTGTTGAAGCCCATAGACTCGCCTTGTGAGGCTAAGACACCGGAGACCAGAAAACGATTCTCTCCAAGTCTTACACGTTGACCAATAGCATTGCTTCGTGGAAAGAATTCTTTGGCTAATTTCGCACCAAGAACGATCTGGGCGCTGTGTTCAGAACCTTGAGTGAGAAAACTACCCCGAGCTAGGTTCATATGCCTTATGGGTATTAAGTCAGCAGTGCTTCCAAGCACCGTTACTTCACGTAGGCGATTGGCTGCGGTTAACTCCGAAACGCCAACATTAAGCGGGGCATATCGCCTAATTTGTGGTAATCGGCCCAATAATTGCGCGTGCTTCAGGGTCAAGTCACGTGGTGTTTGCCCAAGTACTGCGCCCGGAAATGAACCCGAAGTTTCAGCGCGTCCTGGTAAAACAATAATGAGATTGGTACCAATCGAAGAAAATTGATTAATCACATAGCGTCGTGCACCATCGCCCAATGCAGTGAGTACAAGTACAGCTGATACACCCAATGCCATAGCCAAGATAATCAATAAAGATCGAACACGATAACTCATGACCGATTGTAATGAGAGTAGCAAGATATCTCTCAGTGTCATGACGTGTCCGTTTCAATACTTCCGTCACACATGCCAATATGACGATGTGCATGTGAACCAAGTTCACGGTCATGGGTTACGATAATTAGCGTTGTCCCAGCAAGATGCAAATTTTCTAACAACGTCATTACTTCTGCACCAATACGATGGTCTAGATTGCCAGTCGGCTCATCTGCCAGTATAGCAGTAGGTTGAAGAATTGTAGCGCGAGCAATGGCTACGCGTTGGCGTTGGCCGCCTGATAGCTCGGCAGGGCGGTGTTGAGCGCGATCTTGAAGATTAAATGCCTGCAGTGCATCATTAACGCGAGTTTTCCGGTCGTCCGGTGAAATACCACTTAGTATTAATGGTAATTCAATGTTTTCAGCTGCACTTAAGCGCGGCACTAGGTGAAATGATTGAAACACAAAGCCGATTTTTTCGCGCCTTATCCGCGCTTGTTCAGTTTCGGACAAATCAGTGACATCGTTACCATCCAACTCGTAGTGACCACTATTTGGTTGGTCGAGTAGTCCGATAATATTAAGTAAGGTTGACTTACCAGAGCCTGATGGACCCATAATTGAAACATATTCACCCTGTGCGATGTCTAGATCAACCTTGTTGAGCGCATACACGATTTGGTCACCCATTAAAAATTGACGTGTTATTTGCTTAAGGTGGATCATGGCTGTTTATTTTTTTGTTGAACGTGGATCCCGACTTCTATTTCATCTTGATCAAATGACAGTAATACTTGGTCGCCTTCATTTAGGCCACTTACTATTTCAGTAAAATTCCAGTTAGCTAAACCAACCTCAAGTTGTCGCTCTTCTAATTTATTATCTGAACTCAGTATAAACACCTTGTCGTCTTGTCGTATTGCTTGCGTTGGAATACGTAAAATATTATCACGTTGTTCAATAATGGCTTCAACATCAGCGCTATAGCCTACCAATAAAGTTTGTGTGGGAGGCTGATTAAAATTTACCTCAATATCGACCGTACGTGCTTGTTTTTCAATTTCAGTGACATAAGGAGCAATTCGGCGGACCTTTCCATTAAAAATTTTACCAGACATGGCATCCAGAGTAATTCGTGCTTGTTGGCCTACTTTAATTTTTGATGCATCAACCTCATCCATTGGCGCACTAACATATAAGCAAGTGTCATCAATCAGATCTATGGCCGGCGGTGTCGGAACGCCAGGTGGGGAAGGGGTGGTGTATTCACCTACTTCACCAGTAATACGTGCGATCACACCTGCAAATGGTGCTTTTAAAATTGTACGTTCAAGCCCAGCTTGCGCAACATGGATTTGTGCTTGGGCACGTTTAATGTCAGATGTTGCAGCATCACAACTGGCTTGTTTGGCTCGCGCATTGGCATCGGCATCTTCAGCAAACTGTGAACTAACAAATCCTTTGTAGACGAGTTGTTGAGTGCGTGTAGATTCACGATGTGCATTATTAGCAATAATGCATGCTTCACGACTACGTTCTTGTGACATGACTAATTGTCGTTGTGACAGTTCATGTTGTGCGACGAGGTCAGCATTCCATAGTTCCAATAATGTTTGGCCCTGTGTTACTCGTTCCCCCTCTTTTACCCAAAGTTGAGTAATTTTCCCACCTAATGTCGGTGAAAGATTAGCCCGTCGGCAGGCTTTAATCGTGCCTGCACGGGTATTAACAATGATGCTTTCTACGGTGCCACGGCTGATAGTGGCTAATTCTACTTCAATGGGGTGAGGACGTAGCATATACCAAATGATGACTCCAACCAACGCGAGGGCTATTAAAATAAATATGAGGCGGGTGAATGGCATTTTCTTTTGCATGGTAAGTTGAGTAATCTGCGTTAAAAGCAATATAACATTTTGTTGTGCTTAGATTATGATGTGTGAATAAAACACAGGAAATTCGTTGATAGGAGAAAGCGGTGAGTACATTCGAAAACTCTCCGTCGATATGGTAAGACCGCTACATTTTATCAAGTAGTGCATAATCAACACAAAAGATATACAGTATGGCTCTTTACCGTTATGCATTTTTGAGCCCAACAACTGGGGCTTTTGTTTCACAACAAAATCAAGCGGTATTATATGGACTAGAATTAAACCCCGCTTTACTTCAATCATTTCAGAAATTATTGATGGCACTAAAGAGTGTGAATTCTTTTATTTTGGATGAGTTGTCAGGATGAACGACATTTAAAGTATCCAATAGGGGATTGGTAAATCCTGCGCCTTTAGGCGGCAATTAAAGTTTTGATGTTGAATTTAGGGTTATAGGAGTAATTCTCGGTTGAGCTGAGAAATTGGTTAATATAGCTGAATCTTATTGCAGGTCGGCCGAATGGCCGATTAATCCGGCTTTAAGCCGTAACCTGAAGCCACCGGCTTTTAGCCGGCGGAGTGTCCACAGAAAAAATGACCCTGCCTGGATTCACTAAGGTCGATGTAGAAAAACACGTAGCTAAGCGAACTAAAACAGTAAATGATTTAACGGAAGAAATCTCGGGAGCTTGCTCCCGAGTCAAATCAGATAAAAGTATAGTAAAAATAAATTGCGTGATGAATAATAGCAACAATGTACTATAGTTTTTACAAATCGGATTGACAAATGTGTTCAAGTAAACCTTCACTGGCAGCCTCAACTTTATCCAATACCTTCTCGAATCCTTGCTTACCACCATAATAAGGGTCAGAAACTTCATCATCTGCAGAATGATTTTTGCTATATTTCATCAGTAATGTCAGTTTATGCTGGTATTGTTGTGGGCAGCGATCTTCAAGAATAGCGAGGTTGTCATGATCCATTGCCAAAATATAATCAAACTGCGAAAAATCCTCGAGTGCTACAGAACGCGCACGTAAATCTTGCATGTCATAGCCACGTTTTAGCGCTGCAGCTTGCGCTCGTTCGTCTGGAGAATGGCCTATATGATAGCTATGTGTTCCAGCTGAATCTACTTTAATATCGGAAACCAGACCAGCCATTTTAACTTGATGTCTAAATATAGCATCCGCAGTAGGGGAGCGGCAGATGTTGCCCATGCAGACGAATAATACTTTTACTTTCTTTTTTTTATTCATGGCTGTTTATTTTAAGAAAAAAATACAATGGTTTATCATTAATTGTTGACTTTTTCGTATTATCATTGTTTAGTGGTATCTGCTCAAGAACTGTACTCACAGATAAGTGCAAAGTTAGTAGTTTTCAGATTATTATAAACTATGAGTGAAAAGAGTTAAAAGCATCGAAATGATAAAAAGAATAGCGCATTGGTTAGGACAATGATGTGTACTTTAACCTTAGAAAAAGATGTAAAACTTTTATTGTCAGAATACAACACACTGGTAAAAAAATAATCACAATTGGAAGTAAAATGCTGGAACGAGCTTTCCTCGAATTAACAGACAAAATATTAGGAAGTAAGCCTTTGTTCATAATTCAGTTTAGTTTTTTTATGCAATAACACGTGTGAGATCAGCGCATTAACCATATGTATGTGTAAACTTACCAAACATATTCAAGCCTTAGAAGAAAAATTGTTGCATTCCGATATGCAAGAAAATCCTTTTTTACTTGATGAACTACTAGCTCAGTCATTTGAAGAAATTGGTAATACGGGCAATATAACTGCGCGGCAAGCTGTGGTTGAATGGTTAATGAATAAGAATAAAAGCGACCGATGGTTATTAACCAATTTTCGTATTAACGAGTTATCAACTGATATCGTGTTGGCTATTTATCATGCACAAAAAGTAAGAGGAAGTAATGTTACCGCAGCCGTGTCGACCCGAAGTTCTGTTTGGAAACGTCATGGCAGTCATTGGAAAATGGTGTTTCATCAGGTATCAAGATCGAAAAAGTGACGCAAGTCATATACAATTGAACAGTGAATTGTATGAAACAATGTGACCACCTGATAGGAGAGGATTTTGGACGAAGAAGAACTACAAATAACGGAAATTAAGAACAATTTGGCTAGAGTCCAACAAAATATAGCTGCGGCCTGTGTTCGTTCGGGTCGTGAACTTTCTAGTGTGAGGCTCCTGCCGGTAACTAAAACGGTACCAGCGGAAAGGTTGCGTCTTGCCTATACCGCAGGTTGCTATGAAATGGGTGAAAACAAAATACAGGAAGCACGTGAAAAATCTGAAACATTAAAAGAGCTCAATATTAAATGGGCCATAATTGGTCATTTGCAGACCAACAAGGCAAAATATCTGGCACGTTTTGCTAACGAATTTCAAGCACTAGATAGTCTTAAAGTTGCGGCTGAGCTAGATAAACGACTACAAATAGAAGGTCGTTCTATGGACGTCTATGTTCAAATTAACAGCTCAGGTGAGGCCAGTAAGTTTGGCTTAGCGCCGGACGATGTCCGTACATTTGTGGATCAGCTGCCTAATTATTCCTCGTTGAAAATAAAAGGGTTAATGACGTTAGCTATCTTTTCCACAGATCATGACCGTGTACGTGAATGTTTCATTAAAATGCGCAATATCCGTGACATGCTACGACAAGAAGCACCTACAGGTTTGTCATTTGAAGAACTGTCTATGGGTATGTCAGGAGATTACGAACTTGCAATTGAAGAAGGTGCCACGATAGTACGTGTAGGCCAAGCTATTTTCGGCAAGCGACCTTTACCCGACAGCCATTATTGGCCGGGAGTTGGGTGACGGTTAATGCATGAAGATATGCATTTTAACCTAAAAACCTAAGTTGTATGGTGTTTAGAGTACGTCGTTGTTGCTTTTAAACAAGATGTAATAAATAGGCAACAACGAGTTATTACAACAAATTGCAATACAACAAAAAAACAGCTGGAATCTTGGAAAGCTGTGCCAGTAAGCCTTCAAGTGAAGGCCACCTTCTTTTTTTGTAGGTTTCTATTTGTTTTCTTTAAGTGATAATTAAACTGAGCCGTGTTTTCATTTTTTAGCGCCAAGTCTTCGTACTGTTTCGTTAAAAATATACGAGTTGGCAGATAAGTACTCAGTCCGATGATAGCTTGTTGTTCAATAGTTTTTATTTTTATTCCAAGCTTTAGTATTGGCCATATCATTTCGGGTCTGTCGGATAACCATTTGACGCGGATTACCATCAAGTCATTAATTAGTTAGGCTTGAGAAGGCTAACAAACCGTTACTCCAGCAAAGGTTAAGAAGCCTATCATCCGTTTTGATGTTAGCGTTATTGGTGTATGGCTATGCCTCTGGCACATACATGGACGCCCACGTTATGCCAAGCATTCAATCAGTGATTTTAAGAAGGTAAAGATTGCTGTCATACATCCGGACTTTATGTGAGGCCACTGCCTCTGCCCCTGATGGAATACGCTGGTTAAGGCTCTATTACTTTTATGCACTTGATGTGCTTGTACCAGAACGAGCTTTCCTAACCACGGTCTGACTTATCTTGCCATCATGTCATGATTGCCTGTGCAGTCGGTGGAAATTTCTCTCCTTAAACTTGTTCTCGAAATAACATTATCAATATGTTTCTAATCGTCCGCCTCGATCAGGCAGCGGCAGCGGAAGTTGCCGAAGTGTGATTGGGGTGGAATATTATAGTGCCTTTGGCGAGCAACGCCCATATGATACGTGCGTTCCTGTTTGCCAGAGCAACGGCGGCAACGTTTTTATTGCACCGAATTATCAGTTGTCGCAGCCAGCTTTCTGGTTCTGCTTTTTTCTTGGCAAAACGTATGACCGCTTTCGCTCTATGAATTAGTAAAGTACGCAGATAAGTGTCGCCACGCTTGCTGATAGCCAAGCATTGTTTGCTTACCACCACTGGAGCGTTGCTTTGGCGCCAATCCTAACCATGCCGAAAGTTATCTGCCGTTCTTAAACTCTCTGGCGTTCCCTACAGTTGCCATAATTTCACTCGCCGTAATTGGACCAATGCCGGGAATAGCTTCCAACTTTTGACTGGCTTCGTTCTCTTTGTCCCACAACTTAATCTGCAATTCTAATTCCCCTACCTGTCGACCCAGTTCTTTGAGGTGATCGTTCAATCGTTTCACTAAATGACGCATTGCTCCAGGCAAACCGTTCTCGGCATCTTCCAGAATATCTGGCATACGCTTGCTGATTGATTGGATGCCCTGCGGGATAATAATACCGAATTCAGAGAGCAAGCCACGTATCTGGTTTGCCTGTGCGGTTCTAGACTTAACGTAACCTTGTTTGGCACGGTGTATCGGCAGAATCGCTTGTTGTTCAACGTTCTTGATCGCCACAAAACGCATGTTGGGATGGCTCACTGCTTCACAAATCGCTTCCGCAACTGCCATGTCATCCTTGTTGGTCTTTACGTAGGGTTTGACAAATTGGGGTGGCATGAGCTTGATGGTGTGACCAAATCCTCCTAAACTCTCTCGCCCAATGATGTGAACTACCACATGCTTCCATACCGATCAGGCAGGGTTCTATATTGGCAAGAACTTTGTAATCTTGTTCAGGCGTAGCTGCTTACGCAGCACCACTTTGCCATGGTCATCAACTCCGTGAACCTGAAATATTTCTTTTGCTAAATCAATACCTATTGTTGCAATCTTCATGTTGGACGCTCCTCTCTAGTTCAGTGGGCTTTTTGCAACACTACTTTGGCACGTTGATGCCGTTTAGGGTAGTAGGCGTCCATTTCGTTATTTTTCAGACGCAAGATAGAGTGAGCAAGTGGAAACTGATTACTATAGTCTATAATTTCAAGAGAATGTTTGCTGTGACAGCAAGATAGCAGAAAAAAGAATAAAAATATCTTTGTGCAAAGTTAGTTGAAAGACAAATTAATTCTCAATCTCGCTTTTGGCGATACAATAAAAAACTTGATGCGGATAATATCTGTAATTCGTTTCCAATAGTCAACTTACTAACTTGCTCTATCCGACAGTGTTCTAGAGCCATTTATTTTTTCTGAAATAAATCAACAAGCCAACACTAATACTGATAAATATTACCCATAATGTTGGGTAAGCCCAACGCCATTTTAGTTCTGGCATGTATTCAAAGTTCATTCCATAAATGCCTGCGATGAAGGTTAGTGGGATGAAAATAGATGCGAAAATAGTCAAGACTTTCATTGTTTCATTCATTTTGTTGCTGATGCTAGAGAGATAAATATCCTGCATGGCAGCAATTCTTTCCCGGTAAGACTCCAATGATTCTGTTACGCGTAAAACATGGTCATACACATCGTCGTAATAAGGTATGGTTTTTTCCTGTAATAGGGTCGAATCCGTGTGATGTATTTTTGTCAGCAATTCACGCAAAGGAGAAATGTTGCGTTTCATAGTAATCAATTCGCGGCGGATCTGTTGAATGATTTGCAACATATCTGCTGTTGGATTGGATAATAATTTGTCTTCCAAAGGGTCAATTATTTCATCCAGATTGTTTTCGACCACAAAATATTCATCAACAATCGTATCAAGTATTACGTAAGCCAGATAATCACTGCCAAGTTTTCTCAGGCGGTCCTTCTGTAATCGGTTATAGATATGGTTAAATGTATCGTCAGCTTTTTCTTGAAAGGTAACCACAACATTTGCCAATAGCAGAATACTGATTTGTTCGTATTTCAGATTAAAATTATTTTCGTAATCGACACTGATACTTTTAACGACCAGATAGAAATAGTCCTCGTATTCTTCCAATTTGGGGCGTTGATGCGTGCTTAGAATATCTTCCAAGACCAGAGAGTGGATGTTTAGTTCCTGGCCAATACCTTCCACAATATTGACATCGCTTAATCCATCAATGTTGACCCAGGTGATTAGGGCGCTATCTCGTAGATGCTTTAATTCAGCAATTGATGCAATGTCATGTTGTAGTAGTTTATCGGCGTTGTACTGTGTAACAGAAATTTTGCTTTCGATTTCATGTTTTTCACCGATGTGTACGAGTGAGCCTGGAGGTAGTCCCGATTTGTCGGCAGAACTAATCAGCTCTGTTTTATCTGCCTGCTTGTGTAAGCGATGCCATGCTGGGATCTTAAAATTCATAATAAACAGTCTATAATTCTCTGATAATACATATTTTAAAGCTTTTGTACGCTAACAATAACACTAATTAAATATTATCAGTTATTCTGTTAGATTCACGCCTGCATGAATGATTAATTAACTAATATGAACACTGTAACTCTCCGGACTGTTTTTTTTCTGCTACTTCTTTTCTTGCCAACCTGTGTGTCGCTTGCGCAGGTTGTCGTGCCTGTTGTAAAACCAGCCTTCAACACTGCTAATCATTCAGAATTAACTCTAGTAGCAATCCAGAAAAGCATTGATGAAATAACAAATAAAAGTAATCTTGAAGAAGGACTTAAGCAGAGGATTTTGGCTGCTTATTACGCTGCTGAAACTAATCTCGAAGAATTGATGGTTTTGCAGGAAGAAAGTCAGCTGGCTCAAAACCAGCTAAGAAATCTGCCTGCTGAAATTAAGCAACTAGAGAAGCGTGTCAACGAAGCTGAAAACCAGTTAAAAGATAACCAGGAAGAGAAGTTTCTGCATGATGCTATTGATGATCTGGAGCAGCGCCAGATTCTTGAGAAATCTAATTTGAATGAACTGAAATCTTCTATTGATCGGTTAGAAATTCAGATTGCTGAGCAACTTAAAGTACAGCAACAGATCAGAGAGAAAATGGCCGAAGCTAATAGTCGACTGGCCAATACCCAGCAAGAGCAGGCAGCTCTAAATAGACAAACGTTGAATAAACTGGAAATTAAAGCACGCCAAGTTCAGTTGGATAGCCGTACCCGTATGCTGAACGCGATATTGAGTAAGCTGAGTCTTGATAATCTCGTTTATCCGCTAAACTTAGAGGCGCAAAGACTCGAATTGCAATTACGCAATTTGCAAAGTAAACAGTTGTCAGGGTTGATTCTACAGTTAGATAACTTCTTGGATAAGAATAGGCAACAGGATATTGAGCAAGAACGTGCAGCGTTAATTCAGGCACAAAAAGAAGCGTCTGACAAGCATTCGGTCATACAAAAAGCCACTCGAGACAGTATCCGTTACAACCAGTTGCTAAAGGAGGTCACCCAAAAGCTGGGGCGTTATCAGGATCAGAAACAGGAGTTAGAAGCCCGCTACAAGCAGTTGGAAAGTGATTTTCAAAACGCTGAGAAAAAGATTAATTTGGCAGGACTCAGCCCATCGTTGGGTAATCTATTGCGTGAGCAGCGCCGCAATTTGCCTTTGGCTAAAGGCAATCAGAAATTGATTGACAGTATTCAGGAGGAGGTGGCATTAGCAAATCTTGAGCAGTTTCAATTGGATGATGTGAAGAGGTCACTAGCTGATATAGATAAAGCTATACAGTTAAGGATGTCGCTTCATGTGCGAGACGATATTGACGAAGCTGAGAAATTTGATATTAGTGTTGAATTACGTGGTTTGCTAAATAACCAAAGAGAATTGGTTCAAAAGCTCACTTTGGTTTATTCGGAATTTACAAGAATTGTCATTGATGTAAATTATTCCCTGCAACAGTTGGTTACCTTGGGCGAGAAATTTGATCGTTATCTGAACGAACGCTTGTTATGGGTGCCCAGTGCGCCGGTAATCAATAAACATTATGCGCATGAAATTTTAGAGTCGATTCTTTGGTTTAGCCAAACATCGCATTGGCAGCAGCTAGCGGAGGATCTGAGTCACAGTGTGCAAGCTAGGCCATTACTGGCTTCATTAGGTTTTTTAATAATTTCCTTGCTGCTCTGGTTTAGGCGAGTCACCATAATTCGTTTGAAGGATTTACTAAAAAAAGCTAGTAAACCGTATGCTGATCGTTTTGTATTTACCTTTTATGGGCTGGGATATGTTTTCTTGCTGGCACTGCCAATACCCTTATTGTTGGCTTGGCCGGGGTGGTTGTTGCTTATCAATAACCAGGTGGCAACTTTTAGCCATTTGGTGGCCGATGGTTTGTTGAGTGCAATGATTCCTTTGCTGATTATTGGGTTTTTTTACCAATTATTTAAACCCGCAGGATTTGTACAAACGCTATGTAGTTGGCAAGAACACAGTATTCATTTGTTGCATGAGCAATTAAAATGGGTTCGTGTTGTTGTAGTTCCTGCAATATTTCTAATTGGCATGTTTGCCGATGGGGTATACGCTGAACACAGCTACACGTTGGGCAGAATGGCGTTGATTATTATCTTGCTGGTTTTAGCTTATGTTCTCCACCGTTTTGCTCACCCTGTTTCTGGACTGGGGAAAGACTATTATCGAGAAAATCCAACCAGCTGGGTATGGCGTTTACGTTATATTTTGTATTTCGCTTTAGTATTTTCTCCATTGATAATTATCGGTTTTTCCATTGCCGGATATTATCAAAGCGCATTGGAGTTGCAGAATAAATTAGTACTATTACTGCGCTTAATATTTTTTTCTGTATTATTGCATGAAGTTGTTATGCGTTGGCTGGTGCTGGCCAATCGGCAGTTAGCACTACAAAATGCCAGGCAAAGACGTAAATTACAGGAGCAAGCAGAGGGAAAGACTGGCGCGACGACAATTAATCCAGAAGAAGAGCTTTTGCTGGACATACCCAAAATCAATCAACAAAGTGAGAAGTTGCTCGATGTCTTAATTGTTGTCGTTTTAGCTGTGGGCAGCTGGTTGATTTGGCGTGATATGTTGCCCGCTTTTTCAATTTTTGAGCAGGTGGTTCTGTGGCAGCATATAGTCATAATAGATGGGCAGGAGTCGTTGCAGTCCATCACACTCGTTAACGTGTTTTTTAGCCTGTTGTATGTGGCATTGACGTTAATTTTTATCAAAAACTTTTCCAGTCTGATTGATTTGTTTCTTGTCGGCAGGTTTCGCATGACTTCTGGCAGTCGTTATGCACTCATTCATCTGACTCGCTATGCAGTAATTACGATTACCTTTATTACAGTGGCTAGTGAACTGGGAGGAAAATGGTCGGAAGTACAGTGGTTGGTGGCGGCAATTAGTGTCGGCTTGGGTTTCAGTTTGCAAGAGATTTTTGCCAACATGGTATCAGGAATTATTTTGTTATTTGAGCGCCCCATCCGAGTAGGCGATACTGTGACGGTCGGCGAAGTTACCGGCAAAGTGAGTCGTATTCAAATTCGCGCAACAACATTGGTCGACTGGGATCAGAAAGAACTAATTGTGCCAAATAAGATTTTTATTACTGAAAAACTTATTAACTGGACTTTGAGTGATAACATGACCCGTGTGGTAATACCCGTCGGCATCGCTTACGGTTCAGACGAAGAACAGGCATTGCGTATATTAAAACAGGTCATTGAAGAGTCATCACTGATACTGAAAGACCCAGAGCCGTCAGTATTTTTTGTCGGTTTTGGTGAGAGTTCTCTGGATTTTTCATTGCGTGTGTTTGTTCGTGGCATGGATGATAGGCTCCCGGTAACTGATGAATTGCATCGAAGAATTTTGCATGAATTCAGAGCGCACAATATTGAAATTCCGTTTCCACAACGCGATTTACACATTCGCTCATCTGTGCTTTCTAGTGGAAATATTTGACGAGATTTTTGCAAAATATGGCCTCTCGATATTTAGAGTATGTCCTAGTATTCAGGAGCATGATTGCAATATTGCTTTTTTACTACAATCATATATATGAACTTTCTAACAGCTGACACTCTGATTTGGGTTGGTATCGTATTTTGTATCAGTCAATCCGCTATGTTCTCAGGCCTAAATTTGGCATTATTGGGCATTAGCCGTTTGCACCTGGAAGTAGATGTTTCAGCCGGAAATGATGATGCAGTAAAGATCTTAGCGCTACGTAATGACTTCAATTTTTTGCTTGCTACCATTTTATGGGGTAACGTTGGCATTAATGTTCTTTTGACTCTGCTGTCAAACTCTGTAATGGCCGGGTTAGCTGCTTTTTTCTTTTCAACAATCCTTATTACATTCGCTGGCGAAATAATTCCACAGGCTTACTTCTCCCGTCATGCTATGCGTATGGGGGCACTGCTGGCACCTTTGATACGTTTTTATCAAATCATTCTTTTTCCGGTAGCTAAACCTTCGGCGATGATGTTGGATTGGTGGCTAGGCAAAGAGAGTATTCCTTATTTTAGAGAACGTGATTTGCGATCATTAATTCGCAAACATATTGAAGCAGAGGAATCGGATGTAGATCGTCTGGAGGGTATTGGTGCTTTAAATTTTCTGGCGCTGGATGACATTCCTGTCACTCAAAAAGGTGAGTATGTCGATCCTGATAGCGTAATTTGCCTGCCCTTAAAGGATGGTATGCCAATTTTTCCGGAATTTGAACGTCATACCCTAGATCCGTTCTTGCTCGAAGTTAATAGTTCTGGAAAAAAATGGGTAATTATTGTCGATGAATTCAATCAACCCTGCATGGCATTAAATGCTAATGCTTTCCTGCGAGAATCTCTATTTGGTTCAGGACCAATCAATCCTTACATTTATTGTCATCGTCCCATTATCATCAAAGACTCTAAGACTTTGCTCGGAAAGGTACTGCCTCGTTTGCAGGTGAGTCCGGAATCGGATGTGGACGATGTCGTCGATGACGATCTTATCCTTATTTGGTCTGATGAAAAACGGGTAATTACTGGCGCCGATATTCTTGGTCGTTTATTGCGAGGTATTGCGATACGCGATATCAAACATTGGCAAAAGGGTTAGCGTTGTGATAACAAGCACGTCGATTGGCAAAATTCAACAGGGCTGTCACCGTCTAGAATGGAATAGGTCCGGTTTTCATAGGATATTGAAAATGTGCCTTTGTCCAAATCACTCGATCCATCATCGACCTCCATGGTCTTAACTGGATTGAGCCGGGTTTTACCAGTTCGAAAGTCTCTTTCAACTGGAAACTCTACTTCCTCTGATATCCCTCGCCCCAAGAATTCTAAAATAGCCATGAATGCACGCAACCTGATGACGCCACGGAACGGGTAGTCTCCCCCAGGCGATCCGAGTCGAATATCAACGAAAATTTCGTTGTCCGGTAGTGTATTGGTATACAAAAAGAGTTTATTTCTTTCTTCAATAGAGAGATCCAAAATGTCATAGTTGCTGACTATAACTCGTCCGGCGACATTTCGACTCAAAGTGCCTGTATCACCGTCTTCCGCCCAGCGATAACCTACTTCTAGAGCATTCACCACGGTATCCGAATGCACTTTGTTCTTAGCAGGTTGTCAATCAGCGTTGAAAACTTTCCAGTGTCAGCGTCGAAAAGTTTCCACTTTATTCGGTAGGCAAATCAATATTTATACTCTTTTTCCGATGCTTGAATCGGTAAGAATCATTACCTGTTTCTAGGATGTCACAATGG
>JAJFJG010000129.1 GCA_021774265.1 Nitrosomonas sp. | reverse complement strand
CGTTGGGATGATTGTCACCTAAAGATTTAAGCCAACTATCCAATGCCTGCTTCAAGTAGGTTATGGCTTTGTCGTAATTACCTTTTTGCCGCCACACTTCTCCCAAATTATTCCTAGCCAACGCAACGTTGGGGTAATTATCACCTAAAGATTTAAGCATACTATCCAATGCTTGTTCATAATAGGTTATGGCTTTGTCGTAATTGCCTTTTGCCTGCCATGCAGTTCCCAAATTATTCCTGGCTGTCGCAACGTTGGGATGATTGTCACCTAAAGATTTAAACCAACTATCCAATGCTTGCTTATAATAGGTTATGGCTTTGTCGTAATTACCTTTTTGCCGCCACACTTCTCCCAAATTATTCCTAGTCAACGCAACGTTGGGATGATTGTCACCTAAAGATTTAAGCCAACTATCCAATGCCTGCTCAAAACAGGTTATGGCATTATCGTATTGGCCACTATCGTAATATACCGCCGCGAGAAGACTTTTATACGACGTTGCTTTCTCTTCATCCTCTCCTCTCTGAGCAAAATCTACGGCTTGTTCATATGCCGTTATTGATTCAGTAAGTGCATAACGTGTGTGGAGTGAATTAGCTTTTAGCGCCTGACTTTCTGCTGCTGAACGTTTGCGTTTTAAGAAACTTGCCTTGATTTTATCAGCCGCAGCATTATCTAATTCCACCGCCTTTTCCAGTAAATCTTCAGCATCTTCATACTGGACATTTGCAATCGCCTTCCTGGCTTGGCTCTGCAAAGAAGTAACTTCAGGATCATCCGATTCCAGCAGCGCCGCTCGTTTTTCTAGCTCTTTATGGTGTTCAGCCAGTTTTCGTAGAGTATGATCCCATTCTTCGACGAACACATTTTGTTGGTTGAGTAATCTAAAAAAGTTCCTGAGTGCCGCTTTTCCTACACCCAACTGCTCAGCTAATTCAACATCTGTGATGCCGTATATCTTGTTGTGGTTACCAATCAGGATATTCTTATTATTGTCACCAATCTGTATCTGACTCTGCAAGTCGTCGTTTACCATTTCGGGTTCTCTTTGCTTTTATTGATTGGACGAATTTAACCGAATCTATTTGTTGGTAGTTATGGTGTTTTTGTTACCTATCTGTATATTATTATTATTGTCTCCAACATTAATAATGTCTATCCCTGGAGAGTATCCCGCTTCTTTTAATAATTTCTTTAATTGCTGGGCTTGTTTAATCAAAGCTGTTTCTGGTTTTGGTATGATTTCATTCAGCTTGCTTTCTAATGGTTTTTCATAAACTTCTGGGTTACGCTCAAGTTCATCAAATAGCATTTTGGCCCTATCCTCAGCTTTTGCATCATCTTTAGCTTTGGCCTTCCAATGTTGGATCACCAGTGTTTTCAGTCCTTGATAAGAATCTTTGACTGCCTGACTTGCTGTGTCTTTTAATGCTGTACTGGCACCTGCAACTAACGCACCTACAATCATTGAGATTGGTTCCATTATTGTGTTCCTCTAAAATCTATTCAAATTAACCGACTGTCTTTTAACTGTTATTTGTATATAACTATCTACACAATCTCTATCGATAGACTAGGATTGTCAATGTTTCTATAACTCTGTCGTTCTAATAGGATGATATTCCATATTTAAGGAATGTAGATATTTTTACTTATCGAATTAAATTATTAGAACTACTAGATCATGAGCGAAACCAAGTAAGCAGAGGGTATTACAGCACAAAATTTACGATCCTTCCTTGAATTATGGGCGCAGATAATGCCTGGCATTGAGGAAACTATGCAAACTATCATAGAATATAATGATCGTTTGTTTGATAAAGATAACGCTTCATTCAGTTGGTGTCACTTATATGAATTACCCGTTAAAGATCTTGTAGGCTTTAACTTTCCTGGTCTTCTTTCAGAGGGTCAGGGTATAGCCTGGCGCAAACAGGTTACTGAATCATCTGGTAAAATTTCAGCTTTACCGAATGTTGCCGAGCAAGTCAATGAACATTTCGATACAAGAGACGATCCTACCGAGGAAGATATTGAAGCCTTGCGTCCTTTTCTTCCTGTTATTTGCGCCTACTTTTACTCTGTCCAATATTCCTTATTTTGTGTTCTTTACCACGGCTGTTTCCTGAATGAACTGATTGATCGTGTTCGATCTGGTGATGATCGCGCGTTGTTTGATGCGATTCGAATTGACGCAACCATCATTGGATGCCAACCAGTCAATGAGAGGGTTAGCAAGGCAAGGCGACTGCGTGATAACGACTTTCTTGATAAACTCAGAAAAACGCAAAGTGGTGTTACTGCAAAACTCAAGCAGTTTAATTTTCAGCAAATGCGCCTGGTTTTTAAAATCCTTTCTGAGGCGGGCGCAACACGTCTATCTAATGATCAACTTTATCAGCTATTTGTAGAAGAACTAAAACTCTACACGGTTAATTCAGCCGGTGGTGGTGTTGAAAAATCTTTACGTAAATTTGCCGATACCTATATGCATCAAAACGCAATCACTTAAAAACTCGTTTTTTGGGTGGGATACAAATCTTCTCTTGATGTACAGAATCTCTATCCGTTGCGATAAGCATTTGCATGATCGCCGTGGATATGAGGTTTTATCATGAAAAAAGAAATCAAAGTTGTATCTGAAACTGTAACATCAAAGAAAACTCAAGCCGCAGAGCCAGAACGCCGCACTGTTCGAGGCGCAAGCCGAGAAACAGCGCGCCGTACTGGCAAAGTGGCACCAGTGGCGGTGGATGATTTATCACCGTCAGTTTTATCCTCTCAAGGTACGACGCCTAGTAACACAGTACCTAATAACAGCATTCCTAATTATTTTAAATTGCTTCGCTGGGGTGTTGATAGCCTTTATCTTTCCTATCCAGGTGAGTTATTTTCAGAAATTGACAGTAAGTTAAAAGTACTTAAGCAGGTAGCACAATCATCTGAGCCTTATGAGCAAGCACAGGCTCAATATCCAATTGATGACCACATCTTTGAAGTAAAAGATAAGGGCACAAGGTTCTTTCCTTATATTCTGGAAGATAACGCTTTTCGTATCCAGTTTTCTCGTAGCCGTTCCATGCCATTTGCTTACGTGAAGATTACCAGTGAATATTTGACACATGTAGGTTCAGTAGCAGCAGAAAAAGCGTTACGTCTTATTCTGGGTCAATTTGGTGTCATTCACGAATCAGCTAATGTAAGTCGAATTGATATTTTTGTTGATTTCGTTAGCTCAGTGGATATGGAAAGCTGGGATCGCCATGCCTGGGTGACACGTGCATCAGCTATTAATACCTATTCTATAGAGCGTGATTTCTCCGGTTGGGTGATTGGAGCAGGTAGTGTGATTAGTTGTCGTCTGTATGACAAAACACTGGAAATAGAAAAGCAATCAAAGAAGTATTATTTACATAAATTGTGGAATAAAGCTGGATGGAATGAACATGACAAAGTTTGGCGGCTTGAATTTCAACTAAAACG
Source organism: Nitrosomonas sp. (assembly GCA_021774265.1). Lineage (GTDB taxonomy): Bacteria > Pseudomonadota > Gammaproteobacteria > Burkholderiales > Nitrosomonadaceae > Nitrosomonas. The sequence goes on along the minus strand of JAJFJG010000129.1, from coordinate 189 downwards.
GGAAGTGTTGACACAAAAAGGGTTGCATAAGCTACATGATGTGCTTAATTGTCAATCAGCGTTGAAAACTTTCCAGTGTCAGCGTCGAAAAGTTTCCACTTTATTCGGTAGGCAAATCAATATTTATACTCTTTTTCCGATGCTTGAATCGGTAAGAATCATTACCTGTTTCTAGGATGTCACAATGGT
>JAJFJG010000128.1 GCA_021774265.1 Nitrosomonas sp. | reverse complement strand
CCATTGTGACATCCTAGAAACAGGTAATGATTCTTACCGATTCAAGCATCGGAAAAAGAGTATAAATATTGATTTGCCTACCGAATAAAGTGGAAACTTTTCGACGCTGACACTGGAAAGTTTTCAACGCTGATTGACACGCCTCCAACACCGCCACCGCAGGTTTGGTTAGTACGTTTAAGTCCCTATTCGAGTTTGGCAAGACCGCACATGACGAATATCAAGCACAACACCAGGGAACAGGCAACATTGAAGAAAAGCAACGACAAATACAGCGAGCGCGTTTGGATAAACTGCATGAATTACTCACCCATGTCATGACAAGAACCACCAATGCTCCAGCCCTGCCATTGATTCTAGTCCTGGACGACGCGCAGTGGTTAGACCACGCATCGACCCGATTTATTGAAAATTTATTCCACCACGCGATTCAAAATGATTGGCCACTATTAATACTAGCCACGCATTGGGAACAGGAATGGAATCTTGCACTGGATCAAGAAAACTCCGCTCACCCCTTGCCTGGACTATGTCAAAGAATGCGTGCAATCGACCAAAACTGTCTTAGCCTCCATGATATAGACCGTCTTGCAGGGATGGAAATAATCATCAAAGCCGCCTTACCCGGTTTGACTGATGAGCAAGTGGGGTTTTTGTCTCAACGTGCAGATGGCAACCCGTTACTACTAAACGAAATATTACAAGAGCTGCAAAATGAACGTTGGTACTTTCAAGACCAAGACCTCACCCAGCCGCTAATCCCGTCCGCATTAGATAAAATGGCACAAAAAAGTTTCAAACTCCATGATGTTCAAGCGCGTCGCTACCACCAGATGAGCGAACAATTGAAAACCTTATTAAGCTATGCCAGCTACCAGGGTATGCGCTTCATCAAAGACTTCCTTCTGAAAACAGCCACAAAACTGGACAGCACACTGACCACCCCAGAAACCGAAGAAACGCTATCCAGCGCAATTCGACCACATGCCATTCTGGCCGCATCCAGCGCCGCCATTTACGAATTTCGCCACCGTGTATTTTATGATCTAGCCCGTCAGCGTATTGAATTACTGCCGGAGATTCAAACATGCCTCGCTGATCAAATTATCACCGCTGGCAGACAATGGCTACAGCAGGGTAATGCAGAGGAATTATCAGAAGATGAACAAGAAAGCTTTTATTTATTGCTACTTGCACAGACAGTGCCACTTCAATCCGACCCAGCACTTCACCTCAAATTATTGGCGACGTTACTGCAACGCTACCAGCAACAAGGCTACTTCTCACGCGCAATCAAACATCTCGAAGCATTGGAAGCGCATTTACCCAAGAACCCACATATTAATTTTGACACCCTGTCATTCTGGACGCAACTCGACCTGATTGATCTACTCAAGGAGGTGAACCGGATAGAAACAGCAGAAAAACTCGCCCATGCCGTACAACAACAATGCACCGCTCTTTTAAGTAGACACGGCGACAGCGAACAACGTTTGCGTGATGTGTTTATTTCATATTTCAAGTTGGCTTTCTGTTCCTCTGAAAACAAACCAAAGCAGTGTGCCTTATTATGTGAAGCACTGAGATACAATGAAAAACGCATATTGAGCTATCCACAATATGCGGAGCAAACCATTGCCGAGCATGAACAGCTACTACAAATCGCCGAACCATTTTTACAAGCACTTAACGACGAAACCGTTAACCATCAATTCAATAGTTTCCAGCAAAATCTAGCGCGTTTTAAACAGAATAGAGGTATTTAAGCAACTTCAAATCAAACCGGCTGGCGGCCTGACAGCAAACCCGGCACCCTTAAACCTGGCGAACTCACGCTAATGTGCAATTCGCGGGAATGACAACATGATTGAATCAGCGCTTTCTCAGATAAGCCGTCATACCCGCTGCCGTTAAAATACACCAAACGGCGAAAATAGCACCGGGCAAGGCAGTTGCTGTCGAAAAATGTTTGAGCGCAAGTGCAACACCCAAACCGGCATTTTGCATGCCGATTTCTATCGACAATGCAATTTGAAGCTTCTTCTCAAAACCATACAACTTGGCTAATTGCCAACCGGCCAGATAACCGACCAAATTAACCATCACCACAATCAGAAATAGTTGCATGCCCATATCAGCAATACGTTCCTGATTAGCGGCCACCGCATAACTACAAATAATGACAATTGACAGCACCGCAATGGCAGGTGCAATTTCACCCATCGCTTGCGTTTGATCACCCATTAAACGTTTCACAATCATGCCGAGGATGATAGGCAGAACCACAATAAGAATAATCGTTTGCATCATCGGCCAAAACGGAATGGGCAATAATGCACCACCCAGCCATTCGACTAATGCGGGTGTTAACAAAGGTGAAAGTAACGTGGCAGCCGTAGTCAATGCAATTGAATAGGCCAAAGCGCCACCCGCCAAATAAACTACCACATTGCTCGCCATAGCGCCGGGAGCACAAGCGACAATGATCAATCCCAAGGCAATATCATTCGGCAAGCCGCTGCTATAAGCTGCCATCGCGCCGAGCAATGGCATTACCGTATATTGTGTCAATAACCCAAGGCCAATTTGCTTAGGCTGATGGCGAACCTGTTTTAACTCACTCGGATCCAAAACCACACCCAGCGAGAACATAGTTGCCGCAAAAAACCAGAGAAAAAAATGCTCAAAAACCAGAAACACATGAGGGAATATATAGGCCGTAATCGCCGCGGTTAATGTTAATGGGGCTAGATTATTGCTGAAAAGCTTAAATATATTCATACCTCTAGCGCCAGCATTGCACCGGCACATTAGATTTTGGTCGGTAACACATATTTTTAGATACCTTTAGATAATTAATTGAGAAATAATAGTGGCTAGGGCAACAGAGCATATTCAGACACACGGATGAAATAGGCGGGTTAAGGAGTTAATGATTTAGCCGGTTTCATTATTCCCGCATAAGCAAGGAACATCAGCCACAATCCCACGACCAAAAGTCCGCCAGCCTCATTTCCAGCAGGATTTGCTTCGTTATAGAAAATTGGCTCATGCCAGTTGATAAAAGCCGCTCGAACCAGAGCTCCGGTGATAGCTAACAACCCCAGCGTTATATAACTCAAACGCGACAAAGGACGAAATATGGCACCCATTGATAATAGGACAGTCACGCCGTAGAGGATGACCCAGCCATACCAAAGCTCCGTACCATACTGCTCATAATCATTGAATTGCCAATAAGTAAACAACGAAAAAACTACCGCCGCAAAGAAGCATGCGTATTTCATCACTTTTTCCTTCACTTAATATCTTGTTATTAAATAGCGAGGTGAAACCCTATCAAACGCTGGGGGAATGTCACTTAGTTATAGCCCTAGATCAGACCAAATCGTATCAACCCTTTCTTTTATCGCCGAATCCATCGCAATAGGCGTCCCCCACTCACGGCTCGTCTCACCCGGCCATTTATTCGTCGCATCCAACCCCATCTTTCCGCCCAAACCTGAAACGGGGCTAGCAAAATCCAGATAATCAATCGGCGTATTTTCAACAATCAAAGTATCTCGCGCTGGATCAACACGGGTAGTAATCGCCCAAATGACTTCTTTCCAGTCGCGAATATTCACGTCATCATCAGTGACAATGATGAATTTGGTGTACATAAATTGGCGTAAAAAGCTCCAGATACCAAACATGACGCGCTTACTATGCCCAGCATATTGTTTTTTCATACTCACCACTGCCATGCGGTACGAGCAACCTTCGGGCGGCAGATAAAAATCGGTAATTTCC
>JAJFJG010000127.1 GCA_021774265.1 Nitrosomonas sp. | reverse complement strand
ACCCACTAATACGACAAATGTACGATGGTTGCCTGAGTTTTTTACCGGAACTACGCGCACTTCCGCTAGATAAAGAAGAGCCCGTTAGAGTAGGCCTACGACCTTTTACACAAGCTAATGTGTGCGTTGAAAGCGTCCCAGGAACCCACTTGTTTTATAATTATGGCCATGGTGGTGCAGGCGTCACGCTATCATGGGGTTGTGCTCAGGAAATAGTCCAAAGAATTCAAACACGGTTTCAGCAAGAAGTTTTGCCAACGCTTTTTGCCAACACTTCCATTGATAACCAGAAACAAACGGTTTTTTTGTTGCAAGATAAATCGCCAGTTAAATTTAGCCTCTCATTTTTCCATAAGCATGACTGCAATATTGTGCTGCTCTGTAGCCGCGAAGGCTTAAGTAAAATAATCCCCGCTCAATTTCAGCATTTAGATTGTGTGCGACTGATGGAACACTATGATTTTTCTTCATTGTTAACCGCTTTTAGTCAGGTTAAACACCACTTCAAACTCGCACCTGAACAATGCCGGATCATCACAAATGATGAATTTTCAGTTCATTTGGCCGCAAAAATGTGCGAGGCGCTTAGTTTGGCAGGAGATAAACTGGATCAAATACGGCCATTTGTCGATCAGTTAGCACTCAAAAAAGCATTAAACGGTTCAGATGCCAGCATGGCCTCAGAGCCAGAAACTGACCAGGGTACGCAGTACAATACCAGCGTGATGGTCATTAATGGAGAATGTGTTTATTTTGCGCCATGCAAAAACTTTCGACCGAATAATGAATTTCTTCATGGGAAACCCATTGGCCATATCATCGTTCGAGAACAAGATCCTGAATATTCATTGCTATTAGAATTCTCAACAAAAATACTGAAAATCTTGGCCTCAGGTTATCCTTCGCATGGCGTCATTAACTTGGACATTTTTGTAGACAATCAATCAGAGAAACCCGTTTTATTGTCCATCGCTGCCCGCGCACCCGACGGCCTGATTTCTAGAATGTTTGGCACCTACCAAGGCGTAGCACTCGACGAATGGCATCTCAAATTACAAATGGGATTACTCGACAAGCCAACACTTAAAGCCAAGAAAGATCAGAAATATAGTGCCTGTTGCTTTCATCCCAAACGAGAAGGCGTCGTCACGGAAATTGAGAAACCTATCTTTAATAGTGCGACAGAAATTACTTGGCATATCTGCCCAGGGCAGAAATTAAATAAAGCCGAAAATATAAATGATGTTGCACTGGAAATCTTTTTGTCGAATGACAATTGGTATGAATTACAGCGTGATTTTGAGGTGGCGAATTCATGCTGCTATTTCAAATAACCGATAGACAGTTAGCAAATTTCCTGTACTAGTTCCGGCCTGGCCAGGCACTACGCCAAATTAATTCGGTACGGCCTGACAGTCAGTAAATTCCTTCAATAAATCTCCATAATCTGGTTAAATAATATGAGACAGCCAGTACTGTCATGATCCTCAGATCTGACTATCATTTCATTTAGGGTGACAGTTGGCTAGAAAAACCGATAACCATAAGAACACTGTTGCTTTTATTGCCAAATGTATGGATGATATATAAAACTTTATAACTATTCGTTATGATCGCATTCTTGATCCGAGGTTACGTGCCATTAAAGAACTGACTGCTCTACACACCATGGTGATCAACTCACTGGAAGAGCAGATCGCCGTGATTGATCATGCGGGCACCATTATTGACGTCAATTTAGCCTGGACCAACTTTGGGAGCGAAAATGGACTATCCCCTGCATATGCTAGCGTAGGCAGTAACTATCTCAAAGTCGTGTCAGCCTCTGCCGCTAAAGGCAATAGCCATGCCAGTGAAGTCGCTCAAGGCATCCTGGATGTAATGAGCGGCAAACGTACTTCTTTCTACTTTGAATATTCCTGCCACAGTCCAGATGAGAAACGCTGGTTTCTAATGCGTGTTACCCGCCTGAAAGATGATGCAAGGAGAATGTATGTAATCTCCCATCAAAATATCACGCAGCGCAAACTAGTCGAAGAACAGGCCGATTATCTGGCTATGCACGACCCGCTAACAGGGCTGGCCAATCGCCGATATTTCAACCAAATTTTGGCCAGAGAAATGCGGAGGAGTATCCGCAACCAATCCGCGATTAGTCTAATTGAAGTCGATATTGATTACTTCAAGGACTACAATGACACACTTGGGCATATTGCCGGGGACCAATGTCTGGTGAATGTTGCCAAAACTCTGCTGCAGTTTTCCCGCAGGCCCTGCGATCTTGCGGCACGTATTGGCGGCGACGAGTTTGTTTTACTTTTGGGAGACGCTGATTTCGCGAAATCAAAAAAGGTCGCAGACGCGATCCTAAAAACAATCAATGATCTAAGGTTGGTTTTTGGTGAATCAAGACAGGTAACCGCTAGCGCGGGCATGGCATCTATGATCCCTCATCAGAAGCAGAATGATGATTTTCTGTTTCAAGAAGCGGATAAGGCGTTATACCGTGCAAAATTGGCCGGACGGAATCGGGTAATGTATATGCAGCCTGTCGCCGACTAGCAGGTCTAATCTTCAGACCCACTGGACTCACTAGTGCGGACCATTGATATCTGGCGTTATCTCTATTATCCTGTTAAAAATAAATTTTGTGCTACCTCACCGCCTGCTCTGTCAATACTGTTGAAAAACTCTGTTTTCGTTTTTATCCGAAAAATATAAACGCCATTGAGGAATATTAAGCAGAAAGACGTAGGGAGAGACTCAGAATACCGTTCAATTTCTTTATGAGACTTATATGTACACGTATGTATCAAGTGATTCTTCTCTATAAGTAAAAATGAATATTTCCAGAAATATTGAGATTCAGTTTCTTCGAGTTTTTCAGCAGTATCGGTCGAATGCCGACTAGTCGCTTTGGTCGCGCTTTGAGTCCAAAAATACCAGATCGTGTCTGAGCCAACACACATTAAAGAAATGTTAATGGAATCTTTTTTTACCAAATTTTAATACGATCTCTAAGCATTTTGAATCATACCATCTTCTAACTCTACCACTCTATCAGCAATATCCAGGATACGATAATCATGGGTTACTAGCAGTATGGTGGTGCCTAGTTCTTTAGCTAATTGTTTAAGAATACCAACTGCATCCTGGCCGCTTTGTTTATCCAAAGATGCCGTTGGTTCGTCTGCAAGAACAATTCTGGGTTTTCCAACCAAGGCTCTTGCAATTGAAACGCGTTGACGCTGCCCACCGGATAGTTGCTCTGGTTTGTAATTTAATCGATCGCCGAGCCCTACCGCTTTCAGCATGTCTGCTGCTTGAGTAAGTCTTTCACGTTCGGTCATGTGGTTGTGCATTTCCAAGGTCATGCTAACGTTCTGTAGCGCAGTCAGTGGCTTTAAAAGATTGTGCTGCTGAAAAATATAGCCGGTTTGTTGGCGGACTTTAACTTTAACTTGCTCCGTGCTGTTAATTAATTGCTGATCGAGCACTTTGACACTGCCGTTAGAAGCTTGGCGCAGCCCCCCGATAATCGTTAAAAATGTCGTTTTGCCGGAACCGGAAGGGCCTGTCATTAGTACGACTTCACCTTTATTGATTGAAATCGTCACGTTCTTTAGGACAGGTTGTGTCAATTCACCACTGCCGAAACTAAAATCCAGATTATGTACGTCGATTAATGCTGGCATCAGAACATATCTGCCGGGTTTGCATCTTTAAGTTTACGTATTGCTAAGAAACTGGCTGTTGCACACATGGACAGGATAAAAAAGAAAACGGTCGTGACTTTACTGAAACTCATTGGCATCGGCATGAATATTTGCGATTCAGCCAGGTGGTACAGGCCCAATGACAGGATATAGCCTGGAATAAATCCTAGTATGGCCAGAAAGAATGCGGATGCAAATACAACACGTATAAAGTAGCCATGTTGATAGCCCATGGCTTTCAATGTCGCAAATTCATTACGATAATTGGCGATATCGGTAAAGAGAATCTGATAAACAATGACCAAACCAACGACCAGCCCCATGACGGTGCCGAACCCAAAAATAAAACCGATGGGTGCCGTATTGGACCAATAAAGCTTTTCATACTCCAGCAATTCTTCAAATGTAAATATATTAACGAATTCGTTAAGTAGGCTGCTAAGCTCGGCTTGTACTTGCTTTATCGACGCGCCGGGGTGAAGTTTAATCACACCTAATTCGATATCACCGGGTTTCTTGTTTGGAAAAATACGCATGAAATTTAGGTCGCTCGTCACCACATTGCCATCGGCAGCAAATGACACACCTAATTGGAAGGTGCCAATTATTTTTAATTTGTAATCATTAATTTCAGTGACATTCTGACCGGCTTCTAGCAATTGACGAATTGGCCCGAATTCAGGTCGTGAATACTCATCAAATAAAACCGTATCTTTGAGTTGCAATTCACCATGCATGTTTCTAACGTTATTGATATCAAATAGCTGCGCGTCTGGATTAAAACCGTAAACCATGAGTGTCCTTTTTACTTCGGTCTCTATATTTTTAAAGGGCGCTAAGGCGATATACAAAGGTGAAACCTGAGCAACCGCTGGATGTCCCAGGGTGCGCATGAGTTCACTGCGTTTGAAGTTAACCGGACGCCACATGGCTTCGCTTTGCTTATGCATCAGAAACAAATCGCCACTTAATCTTGAAGGTGCTGAAGCCGCGCTGGCATAAAGCGAGTCTTTGAATCCCAACTGCATAAAAACCAAAACACAAGCAAACAAAACCCCAAAGATGGCGGCAATCAATTTAGTTCGGTCATGGACTAACTGTCGCCAAGCCAAGCGTGCTGGAAAATATAAATATGTCATGATATTCACGGCTCAATCCGTATATGAACCTGGCGAAAGATCTGGTGTTGCAGATCTGCAACGGCCTTAGGTTCTAGTGTGAGGCGTACTTCTATGATGCGATTATCTCTATCCGCTAATGGATCTGTGTCGTTTAAATCATTTTTTCTGACTTGGAAACCTAACTCTCTGACCTGAGCGTTATAGTTATGTTTAAAACCAGTTCCGCTGATAGATGCTTTTTGTCCTACTTTGACTTTAGGTAAATCAGATTCATAAACTTCGGCAACCACATCAAGTTTAGTTAAGTCCGCCATTTCTAGAAGTCCGTTATCTTGTATGCGTTCTCCCGGCCAGGTTAATATTTTTAGGATCGTGCCTGTCAGTGGCGCATAAATAAATGTATTGTCTAACGCAACCTCTGCGATTCGCAGCTCAGATTCCGCATTGATTATTTCTGCAGATAAACGTTTAATATTTGCTGAAGATTGCTCAAATGCCAAATGTTTCGCATCGGCAAGAGAAATGCTCGCCATAGAATCTTGCTTAAGCGATTGGTAGCGGAGGTGTTCTTTTTTGTTAAATGTTAAAGTGACTTGTTCAGTATGGCGTTGCGCTTCTAACACCTTGATACGTGTTTTTGCTACGTCAACTTCAGCGTTTTTCTTATCATAATCTGAGAGTACCGCTAGTTTTTCGCCAGAACTAACTTGATCCGCTTCTCGAAAAAAAAGTTGTTTAACTCTAGCGCCTTCCGGGCCTGCATTGTGGGAAACACTGATAACCCGAGAACGTGGTTCGATATGCCCTAAGGCACCAATTCCTTGACTTGAATTAATGGGATATGTCGTTTCGGCAGGTACATTGAAGCTGATAAAAGTAAAACTTGTAACGATGAGAAAACGAAGAAGTATTCTCCAATACATAGATGACTCCACATTCATTTAATGATGATGTTTTGTTTCATTTGCGACTCCTAGCCCCAGTATTGGAGCCTGATTTCAATCAGGTTCTCTTATTTATCTCTCTGATGTGGTCACAATACCACTTTCTGAAACATTATTAATTGGTCAAAACAATCCCAATAAACTTGATTTAACGGAATGTTGATAACAATTTTCTTATTACAATACACATTGAAAGTCTTATAATCTAGGATGATGGAACCTATACTTATCATTACAAATTTCCCTGATAAAAAAGCTGCATTGGCGCTTGCTGTGAAATTGGTTGAAATGCATTTAGCAGCATGCGTAAATTTGCTGAATGAATGTAGCTCAGTCTATAACTGGCAAGGTGAAACTGAGATTGCCACTGAGATTCCACTGCTCATAAAAACTCAGCGACAACACTACGATCAAGTGGAGCAAATGATAAAAGCTATGCATCCGTATGAACTACCTGAGGTGATTATTGTCCCTGTAAGCGGTGGGCTACCTGCTTATTTGCAGTGGATTACTGAAGAAACGCGATTGCCAAATACTGAATAAATAACTCTGAGCGAAACATGCGATTAATTCAATTTTTAATACTTTTAATTTTCCTGGCCAGTGCCAATGTATCCGCACAGGAAGGCAGCTCTTTTAACCTGTTCTCAAAATTGCAGGAAATGGGCATTACGCTTGGTCAATCTAATCAACAAGAACTTCTGCCGCCAGACCAGGCCTTTCAGCTATCCATTGAGGTCCGTGACGCGCATACATTAATTGCGAATTTCACACCGGCGAAAGATTATTATTTGTATCGTGACAAAGTTGCATTTGAGCCCAAAGACACGAGTATCGCCATTGAAAGAATCGCTCTGCCGCCAGGGAAAATGAAAGACGACCTGACATTTGGAGAAACAGAGGTTTATTACAAACCATTCCAAGCCATCATTTCGTTAAAACGTGAAATATCTGAAATTGGCGAGCCTTTGCTGCTTGCCGCCACTTACCAGGGTTGCAATGAGCCAGTCGGTGTGTGCTATGCGCCCATTCATAAGGATGTGAGTTTAACACTACCACCCGCACTCACCGCAGCCGTTGGTATGGTTGCCGAAGCCATTAGCGGTAATGCAGCTGCTGCGGCACCAGATGCAACGGAAGAATTGTTCCAGATGCGCCCGGGTATCCCTGCTATTGAGACCGAGTCATACAAAATTGATCGTATGTTTGAGACTGGAAATTTTTGGTTGATCTTAACTGGCTTCTTTGGCATTGGTTTGTTGCTTTCATTTACGCCTTGCGTGTTTCCCATGTTTCCCATTCTCACCGGGATCATAGCTAACAGAGGACAGCATCTCACTAAAATGCGTGGTTTTCTTTTAGCGTTGTTTTATGTGCTCGGGATGGCGATCACTTATGCCGCAGCGGGTGTGGCTGCTGGGTTGTCTGGTGAAATGTTATCAGCGGCCTTACAAAACGCCTGGGTATTGGGCTCATTCGCATTGGTATTTGTTTTACTGTCTTTCTCAATGTTTGGTTTCTATGAACTACAAATGCCCGGTTCCTTACAGAATAAACTCTCTGCCGAAGCAGGACATTTAAGAGGTGGACATGTCTCTGGCGTTTTTGGCATGGGTGCATTGTCTGCGTTGATTGTCGGTCCATGTGTTGCCGCGCCATTAGCGGGTGCATTGCTTTATATCAGCCAAACACGCGACGTGGTACTAGGCGGCTCTGCACTGTTTGTCATGGCGTTGGGTATGGGTGTTCCGTTGCTGCTGCTCGGTGCATCTGCCGGAGCATTGCTGCCTAAAGCAGGCGCATGGATGGAATCGATTAAACAATTCTTTGGTGTGCTGCTGCTGGCTGTCGCTATTTGGTTAATATCTCCGGTCATTACGGAGGTCGTACACATGCTGTTGTGGGCCGCGTTACTCATTATCTCGGCCATTTACCTGCACGCCATCGACCCATTGCCCGAAAGAGCATCGGGTTTAAGGCGTTTCCTTAAAGGTGTTGGTGTTATCGCGCTATTAATGGGTGTCGCGCTGCTGATTGGCGTGTTATCGGGCAGCCGCGATGTCTTGCAGCCGTTGTCAAAACTTAATATGGCCAACGCTAGTTATGACAATGCTGCTTATGCAAACGCTGGCGGTCTGTTACCCTTTCAGCCTATCAAGTCTGTCGCTGAGTTAGATGCGAAAATCCAACAATCAGAAGGCAAATACGTCATGGTGGATTTCTACGCAGACTGGTGTATTTCATGCAAGGAAATGGAACGCTTCACCTTTAGCGACCCTAGAATCCATGCAAGATTAACCGATGCGGTGCTACTAAAAATTGACGTGACAGCAGGAACACCTGATGACATGGCATTGCTGCAGCGTTTTAGTTTATTTGGGCCGCCGGGAATTTTATTCATCGACCGCCAAGGAAATGATATTCAAGATATCCGCATTATTGGTTTCCAAAATAAAGATGATTTTCTGACCATACTTGATGCTGTGCTAACTTAAATCATCTGTCATCCCTGCGAAAGCGGGGGTTTGTGCAATTACCCTAGTAAATTAAGGAATTCCTGATGTCGAAACTGAAGCAAGCTGTATTGTTTTTTGGTATGGCGATCATTATGTTGTCCGCCGGTATATTCCTGCGCGGCGAGTTTCAAAGCGAACTAATACCTAGTGAAGCCAATAAAAGAGGCGTGCAAGCTATATTTGCATCGACACTAACGGATGTTAATGGCGAAAATCAAGCTATTTCGCAATGGAAAGGTAAAGTGCTTATTGTCAATTTTTGGGCAACCTGGTGCGCCCCCTGTCGAGAAGAAATTCCTGAATTTATGGAGATGCACGCAGAATATCAAGACCAAGGCCTACAGTTCATCGGCATCGCCATTGACCGCGAAGACAAAGTCATCGCCTACAGTGAAGAGTTTGGTATTGACTATCCCGTATTAATCGGCGGTTTAGGCGGAATGACACTTGCCGAAGCAACCGGCAATGCACAGGGTGCTTTACCCTATACCATCGTGATTAATCAAGACGGCGTGATTACCAATACCTTCTTAGGTCGAGTTCATCAGAAACGGTTGAAGAAGGTGTTTAAGCCTTTGTTGAAGGCGGGTTAGATCAGTTATACAACTCGTACAATAAGCAAAGTGAAGCGAATCGCACTAGAACTGTTATTCTACGCAACTAGCATTTTGTGCAACAGATTTTTGTAAGTGATTTTATTGGTTGTGCATAAGCGTACCGCAATTACCATGTTTTATTTATACCAACAATGCTGCAACTATGCCGGTAATAAAAATACCGTCAAAAGTGCCCGCACCACCGATGGATGCAAAGGGTGCGCCAAGCTTAGGTATAACTTTTAAATTCATCAAATCAGCGCCAATTAAAACGCCTATTGTTCCGCTGATGTAGGCTAATGATGCGCTATGTTCAGGGTTCAGCAGTAGCCCTACAAATGCAGCGCTGATTGGGGCAATTAAGATTGGCATGCCAATACCAAGACCCGGAATTGGGCGGCTAAAGTAATAACTGACAGCCGTAATTATAGTTATTCCCAATATCGCAGAGGATAAGGTTAAATCACTATTGGAGAACAGGTAAATTGACAGTGAAACCGGTATCAAACAACCGCCCACATTAACGGCGATAAGGGTTTCATTGCGAAATGGTTGCATTGGGGTTTTAAGTAGTCCCCAGAATGGAGGCTGAATGATTTCTTGAGCTTGCGCATCACTTTTAACGCGCATAACAGGCAAATTGATGGCGCTACCAAACAACGAAAGCAGCAATACGGCTAGACCAAGTGTCGGAGGCAACCCTAATTTCTCAAAAACAAATGTCAGTATCTCAATCTGGATCAGCACAAATAAAAATAGAAGCAAAAGAACAAAAAATATCAGGTGGATAGGGGAGAAATTATTTTTCATCCTGCTATATTAGGTCATATAGATAAAGATTGCAGTACTTGTTTATTGAATCCAAGCGGATAACTTAGCTCAAAAGATTATGGTAATAATGGATATTAATGGACTTAAACTAGAACACAAGATGTGTATTGCAACTTGCACCCAAAAATAAAATGCAGTGTCTAGTCTAGCACCCTCTCTTACTTACAATAGTGCGTGCGCCAACCATCGGCGTATTTGACAGTGTATTGAACCTTCAGTACATTTTAATGAGTATTTCTTCTACCTGTTTGCATAAGTGAGTAAAGAAAATATCATCAAAAAACAGTAAAAATATTGCTATATAAGGGATACGAATGGGAGAAAAGGAATGCCGGCTCGGATAAGTGAATCTATTGTATGCTGCTTATCATTCTCAGGCTGAACTGGTCTTGCTCTTAAAAAACTAAGAAGATAAAGCATTCGCCCGCGGAGTGAGTATTGCAAATTGCAAAGCCAGCAACTTGTTCTTTAGCCAAACAATTTGTTAGATTTGGTCGGAATTATTACATACACGTAAGTTCTGTTTCCATTGATTTTCGCATTTATTTTTCAGGCTATAAGTCATTTTCCGTTCGGACTCCAGCATTTTTTACCTTGTGATGTTTGATCATTAATTACTACTAGATTATTAAAATATTAGAATCGCCAGCATCACCATCACCATCACCAATAACCGTGGTGGTTTTATCCGAATTTTTAATGCCATCTCTATTTCTAATATTGATTTTCTTTTCAATATTGCCGCTAATAAAGCTAGCAATCAGGCCTTGGATCGCATTAATGCACGCAACTAACGATTTGTCATTTGCATGAATATTTTCCAACCATTCTCGTGCTGCAGCGGCTTTCATGGAGCTGTTGTAATCACTGCTTTTATCTAGCTTCGTCATGAAGATGTTGGCTAGTTCAGCTATTTTATCTAGATCATCCATCTGTTCGTACAATGCAATGACTTTGGCTCGTAGAGCTACTGAACTTTGCATTCCCGTTGCTAACAAAACGAACCTTTGCATTATTACTAAACTTGATGAGGCTGATGAATTAAGCATTTTATTACCTCCTATATGCTATTAGAGTGTGAATAAGGGAAAAAATTCTTTAGCCAGTTTTGTCTCTGTCAAGCTACAACCTGGCTGTTTTTTTATTTTATTTTTTAAGGTTCAAGCTATACAGTTGAATGATAGGAGTCACGTATAGCTGATGCTGGCTTAATCGCGCTAAACAAGTCAATTTTATTTTCAGCCTTACTTTGAATGGTAATATTAATTTAAAAGCAATATTAATGCCAAAATATTAGAAGTATTTAAAATTATACAGCCGATGCAGTCACTAACGCACTTGCACCACTGAAGGAAGTGCAGTGTGTAATTAATTTCTAGAAATTAAAAAAGAATATAGTCATGGCCAGAAGTACAATGGCTTATTGGAATATTTGGATAAGAACAATAAATATAGATAGGAAGTAATTAAAGTGTCAACTTGGGCAGCCAGCACTTGCCATTGATGAAATAAATGGCAATTACATTCGGCTAACTCGTTTTTTAAGGCAGGTGTAGATACAAAAAAATCTGGAGAAAATAGCCATGATTATTAAACATCGTTTACACGATGAAGTATTTAAAAAGTGGCTGGAGTGGATGGGTTGTGCTCGTCGACCTATTACCTGTTAGTGAAGTACATGGGTTATCTGTTGCTGAAGAAGGATGTATCCTTATATTTATTAATTTGCCTATCATTCGTGTCCATATGGAAATTAAAAGAACTCAGTTCTATCAAAAGTCAAGGTTAATTTTTTTGTTTTCGGCGCACATCTTTTTCACCTGAGTAATAACTTTGGTTTTATGCCAGCCAATTATTATGCGGGCTCAATCAGATTGTCAATCTTCGGATACAGCTTTTCTGCAGGACAATAGCCGCTGACTAAAAGGTGGTGATCAGCTTTGTTTTGTATAACCAAGCTGGGGAAGCCATCAATACCCCATTGTCGCGCTTGATTAAAATTCGCTTGCGTTTGTTGTTTGGTAGCTTCAGACATAAACACTTGCAAGAACTGCTCGGGGTCTATTTCTAAGCCTACTGCCAGTTGCAACAAATTCTCTGACTTGGTTACATCAATTTGATTGACATAGAACGCCTGCTGGATAGCTAAGAAAAAGGGAAAAGTTAATTGTGGCGCTATGGTAGAAACTGTCACGACGCCGCGGCTAGCAGGTTCTGTATCGTAAATAAAACCTTCCGGCATTGCGCCTTCAAACTGAAAAGGCTGGCCGGTTATGCGTTGCACATTATGCCAGTGGCCCAAAATGTCTTGGCGTTGTTGATTTTCAATCGGCAGCTTTGTGCCGGGTCGCAGTCCACCGAGTATTAGTTCAATAGTCAGTCGTCCAGCATAACGCTGACGAGTGGCTTCAATCGTTGGCGCAAACCCCCAACACCATGAGCACATGGGATCTGCAAAATACCAAAGCTTTTTATTCTGATTTATCTCCTGCATATCTTGGTTTAATGGCGTAACAATATGAGGAGATAGGAATTAGCTAGGCGGCAGAACGTGAGGCACGCTTGCGTTCATGCTCGAGTAGCAAACGCTTACGAATACGAATATTTTGCGGTGTAATCTCTACAAGTTCGTCATCCGTAATAAATTCAATGGCTGATTCTAAAGTTAATTGAACCGGTGGTGTTAAAGTAACAGCTTCGTCTGTACCTGATGCACGAATGTTGGTTAACTGCTTGCCTTTGATTGGGTTAACAATCAAGTCGTTATCGCGGCTATGAATACCAATCACCATGCCTTCATATAGACGCTCACCGGGACTGACAAACATACGTCCACGTTCTTGAAGCTTCCACAACGCGAAAGCAACTGCATCGCCTTTTTCTGCAGAAATTAATACACCATTTCTACGTGCTGGAATATCAGCGCGCATCGGAGCAAACTCATCAAAAACGTGACTCATAAGTCCAGTGCCGCGAGTCATGGTCATAAAATCAGATTGAAATCCAATCAAGCCACGCGCCGGAATACGGTAATCGAGTCGTGTCCGTCCGCGACTGTCAGAAACCATATCTTGCAAGTCGCCGCGACGCGAGCCTAAAGCTTCCATCACCGCACCTTGATTAGCTTCTTCGACATCGACTGTCAACATTTCAAACGGTTCGCATTTAACACCGTCAATTTCACGAATAACAACATGTGGACGTGAAACCGCAAGCTCGTAACCTTCACGACGCATATTTTCCAACAAAATAGTGAGATGCAATTCACCACGACCAGACACTAAAAATGAGTCTGTTTCGCCCGTATCTTCCAAACGCATTGCGACGTTAGTTAATAATTCTTTTTCCAGGCGCTCACGTAATTGACGGCTAGTAATAAATTTACCTTCCTGTCCAGCAAACGGTGAGGTATTGACCTGGAATGTCATGGTCAGTGTCGGTTCATCCACCATGCTGATTGGTAAAGCTTCAGGCTGATTAATGTCGGCTAGTGTTGTACCAATGCTTAATTCTTCTACGCCATTGATCAGCACAATATCGCCAGCTAAAGCTTCTTTCATTTGCACGCGCTCAATACCTTCAAAACCTAGGACTTGATTAACTCGTGCTTTCTTGGGTGTTTTGTCGCCAGTTAAAACCATAACGTCCTGGCCGGGTTTGAGACGTCCTCGTGTGACACGCCCAATACCGATACGTCCAACAAAACTAGAATAATCCAATGCACTGATTTGTAATTGCAATGGCTCATCAGGGTCGCCTGCTGGTGGTTGTACATGTTTTATGATGGTGTCGAACAATGGGCGCATATCAGGGCTGGGGTTATCCAAATCCAGCATGGCAAAGCCATTCAGCGCCGAGGCGTAAACCACGGGGAAATCCATTTGCTCTTCCGTTGCACCCAGTTTATCGAATAACTCAAAAGTATGATCTACTGCCCAATCAGGCCGTGCGCCATTGCGATCAATTTTGTTGACCACTACAATGGGTTTCAAACCTAATGAAAGGGCTTTCTTGGTAACAAAGCGGGTTTGTGGCATGGGACCCTCTGCCGCATCCACCAGCAATAATACACCGTCCACCATAGATAAAACACGTTCAACTTCGCCACCAAAATCTGCGTGACCCGGTGTGTCAACGATATTAATATGTATGCCTTCGTAATCAATGGCACAATTTTTGGACAAAATCGTAATGCCACGCTCCTT
>JAJFJG010000126.1 GCA_021774265.1 Nitrosomonas sp. | reverse complement strand
CCATTGTGACATCCTAGAAACAGGTAATGATTCTTACCGATTCAAGCATCGGAAAAAGAGTATAAATATTGATTTGCCTACCGAATAAAGTGGAAACTTTTCGACGCTGACACTGGAAAGTTTTCAACGCTGATTGACAGTTACATAAGCAATAAGTGTGTTTAGCTGGGCCTGATCTAAATGTAAAGTTGCGCCAAATTGTTTGAGCAATGTGTTTTCTGTTATAAGTTCGTTCGATGTGTTAGCTTGCAAAACAAGCTAAGCGGCCGATTTACTAAATTCAGCCACTTGTTGCATCCACTCCTGGCGGTTTTTTGGAATAAACAACGCCTCAGATGGTAAGAGGTTCATTGCATTGATAATATTATTAGGGATTCGCCATTCTCGCATTGCAATTTCAGTTAATGTATCAAAACTACAACCAATGGTATGTAAAGAAGCCTGCGTTTTGTTATGAGTCCCATTCTTAACTAGGGCCATCGTTTCCCTATATAGTTTTTCATCAAAGGTAGCAGTTAACAAACTTCCCATATTTTTAAATAACGCGGCAATTGCAATTTCTTCTGTGTTTGGGAAAGCACTTCGTTTAGCTAATTTGCGACCAATTAAGCTGGCGGATAATGCGAATTCTAGTTCATAACGTACATATTTTGCATGATTTTTTGGTATGCCTTCGATTAACATCATGGCTAAAGCACAAGCTTTTATTGTGTCTAATCCAAGTAGCTGAACTGCTCTGGAAATACTTGTGACTGCATGACTAGGTGATTTGCGAAAACTAGCTGAATTCGCTAAGCGCAAGATTTTCTGGGTTAATGAAACATCAGATAAGATTAAATCGGTTAATTCCTGTGTTGGTTCATTTGCCGATGATGAAATTTGTAGGACACTGAATATGGATGTTCCAAGTGCTGGAAGGTCTGGGTTGTTGCATATCATATCAATCAATTGATCTTTTATTGGAACTCCCCTCTCATTGCAGAAGGAAGAAATGCTTGTGGTCACGTGCTGATTAGTTAATTCCATTGCTTTAATTTTTTGATTGAAATGTTTTGTGAGTTTTTAAATGGCTAAACATACATATATGCGCAGTTTTAAAAATCTAAGCAGACCTAACGGCATTCAGTATAAATAATTAATGAATGATATAAACACTTTTATAATAATTAATCGCCGTATTAGCGGGCTGATTAATAGTGCCTGACAGAAAACCCTGTTATTTTGAAAATAGTGAATAAATTATTTTTTTAAGCGTATGGAAAACTATCGGTTTAGTAGCCAATGGCAAATTAAGGAGAAAGGTTTGAGCGTATCTAAGCAGCATTCTTAAGCTTTTTTTTGTTTTCTCTCAAGCTACTATTCCGTTCTGTTCAATCAAGAATCACTCCTATACGCTGTAATTGTGTCCCACAATCAATAGCGTCACGTAGCGTTTGAGTCCGTCAGCCCATGTACGCCTAAGTCGTTGATCGTCGACCCCACTGCTGAGTGTTTTTTCTTTGCTTGAAAAAAGGTTCCTATAATTCAATTTCTTGTGTCTTTTAGAAGTGCTTGCCTTTATGGGGTAAGGAAGTGATGTCGAGGTTTCAGTCCACCATGAAACCCGTTAGGGTTCTTGGGTAAACAGCCAACGGATACCCTTTATAACGGGTTTACTCAGCCCATTTTTGCTTTTCGTTGTAGGTCACGACACATTTTGTCAGCTTTTTGATGAATAGTTTGATATGCAAATGATCAAACGTCCGTGTTGCTCGCGGAAGATTGGGTTGCAATGTGGCGTTGTAGACAGGCTCCATGTTGGTTGCAACCACTTTAAGGCGAACACCCGGTTTTCTATCATTATCGACTTGAATACAAGATTGGGTTTAATGGCAATATTATCGATTTATTTGGGTTCGATTAACAGGCCATGTTCGAGTTTAATTTAATCTTGGGTAGTCCTGTTAATGGAAGCCACTCCAATTATTGTAATATAGCTTTACAAAACTATATTATATAAATTATATCTTAAGCTAAGAATTAGAGGTAGTTTTACCCACGTATTTTGAATTAAGACTCGCCAATAATAACCGCTGTTATAGCGAAGTGTGGACACAAAGCTACCAGCATTAGTGCTATGACAGTGAGCTCGCCAGGAAAAGAAATTATCAAGCACTTTCCTCGTTCTATTCACGCACCCAACAAATTTTCTGATAAAGCTTTTTTATATTAGTCGTTCATATACTTGCGTTTATATTTTAGTCAGAAATTTTATATATATAAATGATAGTTAAATTATAAAGACGATTTATTTTATAAATTAATACAATGATACATAGGTAAGAAAATGAGGAAATTATTAATTATAGTTATACATATGTTTATAGCTTTATCGGCGGCATATGCAGCAGAATCACTCCATCACCATCCAGCAGTTATAATGGAATACGATCAGGAATTAACTAATAGACATAGTGTGCCAAATTTTGCAGCTAGCCCAACGATCGTTTCAAAACAAAGTGGTAATTGGTTTGATGTTTCTACTTGGTTTGAAGGAAAGATACCTGGAATTGATGATGTTGTTAAAATAGCGCAGGGACATGCAGTTGACTATAATGGCATCAGCAATAATGCTTTGGCTGCTCTGGGTATTAAGGGAACACTTGCATTTGACACGGCCGTAAATAGCCGAATCAAGGTAGGCACTATTTTAGTCTATCGTGAAGGAAAATTGGATGTCGGGACTCAATCAAAGCCAATATCAGAAAATACGAAAGTCGAAATAATTATTGCAAACAGACCACTTGCTACTTTCGGCCCGGACCCAATAACCGCAGTTTACGATCCATTACAGTACGGAACAGGCTTGGTTGTTTTCGGCGAAGTTAACATGCATGGCAAAGCAATGACGCCAACCTGGGTAAGACTAGCCCTGGAGCCTTTAGCAGGACAAAATACACTCACACTTGAAACGACACCACTTGGTTGGGTGGTGGGAGACAAAATTGTGTTACCTGATACTAGGCAAGTGCCACTTATCAGAAAATACTCAATTGAACCAGTAATGTCTATTGATCTTCAACTTGAAGAATTCACTATTGCTAGCATTAATGACAATGTAATTACATTGTCTCAGTCGTTACAGTACGATCATTTAGGTGGCCGAGACAGCAATGGAACTATTATTGGCATGCCACATATAGGCAACTTGACCAGAAATATTGTGGTTCGATCCGAAGACCCAAATGGTGTTAGAGGACACGGTTTGTTTACCGACAGATCCAAAGTTGATATTAGATATGTTTCATTTGTTGGTATGGGCCGCACTACAGCCGAACCATTAGATAACACAATCGCTGTTGATGGCGAAGTGATACACATTGGCAAAAACCAGGTTGGCCGTTATCCTCTTCATATGCATCATCATATGGGGCCAGAAAATGCAAGCAACACCGGATATCAGTTTGCCATAGTAGGTAACGCAGTAGACGACGGAGCTAAGTGGGGGGTAGTCGTACATAATTCACACTTCGGCCTCATAGATAATAACGTTGTGTATAACGTTGAAGGCGCAAGCATAATAACAGAAGATGGGAATGAAACGGAAAACGTTTTCAGTAATAATTTTGTTGTTAAAGTTGGCACTATTATAAAAAGTTATTTTAATCCTAGATATGGCGGGGTTGCAGGGTTTGGTAGGCCCCTAAGATTTGCTGATTTTGGTTATGAAGGCTCTGGTTTATGGTTTACAGGTAAAGACAACATAGTTACAGGAAATGTGACTGCTAATGCTGCTTATGCTGGCGTTATGTATAATGCTCGCTCAAAAGGTTTTACGCGAAATCGACCTATTGTGCCAAATTTCAGAGGTGCTGATTTAGATAATTTATCGCAGTGGACAAACTATAAGGACTCCTGGGCACCTGAGGTAAGATTATCTAAAGACAATGAAGTGTACGCTAGCGGTGTTGGTATATGGACCAGTTTTTCAGGTTTTGTTGGAAACATAAGCGATTATCTTCTTTGGAATATCAAACAGACTGGAATATACTCTCAGCGTAATATTTCCGCCTCTTACGATAATATTACTATTATTAGTGATCAAGAGGTATCAAACCAAAATAACAAAGGTGGTACAAACAGGGGTATTGACCTAAGTAGTACTACGTATCTATCAGGTCATGTAGCGCTGAGGAATATAAGAGTTGAAGGTTTCAACTTAGGCATTGATTTACCAGCTTTTTTGAGTAAAGGCGTGTCTTTTTTAGGAGAAGTCCCTCCTCCGCAGATAACATTGGTGGATGATGCTTATCTTCGTAACTATGTTAACGTTAGAGAGTCCTCTGCTCGATATGCTCCAAAGTATACCTTACTAAGAAATGTAAAATTCGAGCAGAACGATGGCCCAAAAAATAGCCGCTTATCTTTAAGCCCATACGCGATTGTTACTAAATATGAAGCTCCTTATCGTCTGGCACATGTCACAGCTCCTTCACGTACATTCGTTTACGACTATAACCAGCAAGTAGGCGATAGTTTTGAACTGTTCTTTGAAGAGCAGGGACCTCATCATGTAATGGCAACACGGATAAGCCCCGCTGAAAATATATTAGTAGATCAAAATTGTCCAACTGAAGGGCTTACCAGCCGACAGTGTTGGGAGGAACATCGGGTTGCTCCATTAAATAAAGTAGCACCATGTGAAAACACGGCCCGTTCAGAGATAAGTGGATTCACATGCCCAATACAGGATATTGAGGAATTTGAGGAAATTCTAAGCAGAGTTCCTGTGTTGGACAAATAATTGAGGGTATTTGATAGTGTATCTGTGAAACCCATATTTTAGGTGGAAAATATGTATGATGTCGGAGTTAAGGATTGTTGAGTAATTTGTGACAAAGTCGAGGAATTGGTTAATTAGTCGGCCCTAAAAAAGTCTCGCCAAAAGCTATTTTAAAAAAACATATGCACGAGAATTAGACTAGATATTTATCTGTGCTATTTCCATTATTTTATTTGTTAATCAGCGTGCAAAACTTACCAGAGTTCTGGGGAAAACAGCGTTGAAAAGTTTCCACCCCAGATTGATTAATATCCGACATTTTGTCGGAGAACTCTGGAGTGTTAAGTATGGATATTATTGCTGAAGTAAGAAG
>JAJFJG010000125.1 GCA_021774265.1 Nitrosomonas sp. | reverse complement strand
GTACTGTGACATGGCAGTTTCTGCTGAAACGCTTTCAGACCACAAAAAGCTTGGTAATAAGGATTGCGTTTCCACTGCAAAACAACGGCTTCTTTGTAATGTATTGCGAAAACTTCTTCAAAATGATGCCAGGGTATGACTGTGGATAGTTTGAGGAGCGGATCGTTTGGGTCAAGTTGTAAAAGTAGATCTGTTTCAAAGAGGTTAGTTTGATGGGAGGAGCTACTTGATGTGAGCATTCTTGTTAACCATTTCGACCAGAAAATAGTGTGTTATTTTACCATTTGCGGTCGAAATTATCACGAAAAATGTGCGTATTGTTACTCGTTATCAATGTGTTGAGATAATATTCAGGGTCGACTAACTACACCATTATTGTTACGCCAGTTCGACGAAGTCAGTCCTTGTCCAGTCGATGCTCGAATACCTGCTTCAGTTGCGGCGATGCATCCTCGACTGGCAGGCACTTCTCGAAGCGCAACAATACCTGCCGCCCAGACAGCTCCAATGTCGCCACTTGGTTGTCGAACCAGGGTTCGGGATGACACAGATGCCAGCTCACCTCGGCCTGCCGTACACCGGCCATACGCGCCAAGTTCCTGGCCAGCCTACCAACCATCGCGGACCAGCCCGCGCGCATGATGCGTCGATCGCGTGCACCAAGCGGGTTGCGAAAGGGTGAACACACCGCCTGGTAGACCACGCTAGTGAGCGTTGCGCCGGGAAATTCCACCTCAGCCAGGTAGACATGATGCACGTCGCCGGACAGCACCGTGATGGTTTCGGGTGCCCGGCCCCGTTCGCCGGCTGCCACTGAGCGGATCAAGGCAACCATCCGCCGAAATGATGTCCCGAATGCGCACCAGTGCTCCAGGTCCAGCTTGCGGCGGATGCGTTCACCGATATTAGTGAACCACGATCCCCACGCGCCATTGCACACCGCCTCGTTCCAGGCTTCCAGGTAATGAAAGCCGTGTCCCATGAATACGGGCAGCGACGTGCCGATCAACAGATGTTGGAAGCCGCCGTCCACATGCGACTCGAGCCATCGCCACTCGGACTCGTCAAGCATATCCCGCCGATCGGACGCCAGTATCCGCCCCGCGCGCGAGTCCACAACCACCAAGCGCACGTCGCCGAAATCACGATGGAAGCTCCAGCGATAGCTGCTCGGAGACTTGTCTGCCTGCATGGCGAACTCGCGCAGTCGCTTTCCAAAGTCTTCGCGACGGTTACTGTCTATTTTCTCGAACAACGTATCTTCGTGCAGTTCGTCCGGGGACAGATTGCCCAGGTGCTGGTAGACCCAATACGACATGAATGCTCCGGTGATGCGTTGTTGCCACCACGGTTTGGCGCGCATGCCTTGCACCCAGTCGTGGGAGATGTTCCAGTCGTCGTTAACGTCGTGATCGTCGAAGATCATCACACTGGGAATAGTCGACAACAGCCAACGAATATCCACTTGGCTCCAAGAATCTCGGTACAGCCGCGTGAATTCCTCGAAATCTGCCAACTCCTCGCCAGGTGGCTGGCTGGTATCGCGCCGCGCAGATATCCACTCCCGTACTGCGGGGGAGACTTCGTCGGCATAGATCTGGTCGCCCAGCATCAACAACGCGTGCGGCCATTGCTCTTCCGGCTGCGCACGCATACGAAAGGTCAACGCACGCAAGGCGTCGATTTCTACCCCGTGCGTTGCATCCTCCTGGTGCGTCAGTGTGAAGGGCGGTTCGTGCGGCATTGCCACGCGACATGATCCGAATGCGATCTGCAGCGTAGCATGCGGGTCGAACGTGCGGATGACACTGGGCGGAAAAGAGGAGTCCAGTTCCGGCCAGACCTTGTCCCCGTCCAGGTGGACGCTGTACTCATACCGCGTCGCGGGTGATAGATCGGTCATGCAGACCAATGCATAGTGGTGACCTTCCACCTCGAACGTTGGCGCACGATGATTGAGGATCTCGACCTCGCACGCAGCATCAACCTCTACCCAGACCGTGGCGTCGGTCTCACCGACGAAGCGCAGCATGGGGCCCAGGACGAGTTTAGTCATGATGGCTTTAGTGTTAGAGAGCAAAAAAATGGGGTGTATTTTATCAAATCAGGCCGCTATAGTTTTAATATTGATGCAAGTTTCTACGCGTTTTTCTCGATCTTCAACTCAGATACCAGCGTTCAAAATAGCAGAGTAAATCGTTATTCAGCACAGCCTCTCTCGTTTGTAACAGACAATGGGGCATTTATGCGTCTATTGCATTTGCTGCTTTTTAACCATTCGTTTAAGGACCTGGTAGAGTAATCCCCAAATTTGACAGGTATAATGCATCAACATCGAGGCCGTTCGGTAATTGTCATGGGCGAATTGCCTCACTATAAAAGTAACCCAAAGATAGCGTAAAAAGCTATCGTGGCCTCATATTAAAAGTAACCAGTAAAACATGCGAAGTTACCCTTATGAATAGACAAGAGAAACAAGCATATTATGAGGCAATACGTAAACATTATAAGAAACCCAGTCGCCAAGAGAAAGGCCATATACTGGATGAATTTTGTATTGTATGCGAATACCAACTGTTGCGCCGTTAGAAAGTTAACTTGGCAATACCATCACGAAGTACTACACGGGGTTCGCCCGCAGGTTTTGCGCATTTACAGGTTCAATTTACTTACCTTTCTCGTTACGTTCGCGCCTTTTTTCTCGAATGCTACAATCTCACCGAATTCAATGTTCAACCAGTCGTCGGTATCTGTAGTCAAGGGCTCGGAGGCGAATATGGCGGACGTTGCCTCGTCGTCAGAGCAAACATCGATGTCGTAAGACTTTTCATAATCCTGAAAATTCCGACCTGTAAGCAGGTACATTGGCTCAAGGAGCATGGAGAGAGCAAAGTTTTTGCCGTGCCCGGATTTTCGTAGCTCTTTCCAGTCTCCTGTCACGTCAATTTCTCCCCTATGCCCTGAGCCGTAGTTGACCCCGATGATTCGGTTCGAAGCAACCAGGGCAATTTTTAACTTGTTGAGCTCTACAAGGTCGAGCTTTTTTATCGCCTGAACGATGAGTTTTAGCATTTCCTCGAATCCATGTTGAACATCATCGTCACTATCACTCTTAATCAGAGAGAGGAGAAGCACGTAAAGAAATTCTATGTCGGTAGTGCCCCGCATCTGCTTCAAGTACTTATCCTTACAGTGTGATAGCAGTTCTTTTTGCAATATTCTCCAGTTAGGCAAGTTACCGTTCTGAGCAAAAATCCAGGGGGTCACTTTAAAGGAAAAAGGGTGACAGTTTTCGTCGGCTAGAACAGTGCTCGAGTTGTAAGCTGCGGCTCTTACGTGAGCTAACAGCGTGCTAGCCGGAGACTCGGAATGATTCCTTTTATATTGTCGTCATAGAAAGCCGCCATGGGTCTGTGATAGAGCAATGGTTGTTCTGGTTTCAGAAGGTGTTCACTCCAGGCCCCAAATCCTCATCCCGCTAGTTGAAGTAGCGGATGAAGCTCCGGGTCCAAGGTTTGGTTGATCAGACTATTCTCCGGTTCCAGGAGTAAACTTTCAATTGGTATTTCTGGCCCGATATAGGCAAGAACTCGACACATAATTTTTCCTAAATTATCCCGTAAACGGGAGTAGATTCAGTCGGTCAGGTAAACCTGTCGTTTATTGTTAGTAACACCGGCATGGCCCTTAGGATATTTTCGTAATAGTCGATTGTAAGCCGGTGTTTGCCTACATGATTGTCAGGTTGATCATCGTTTTACGCAGGAATCCCTACCGTCCCCCAATTGTCCTTTTCGAGGGAATGGGCGTAAATAGCTTTCTTTCGTTAATGCGACAGAACCAGTTCTTTAAGCTAAAAATTATGGCGCTGCATGAGACCAATTATGTTCTGGTCGGTTGAGTGCTTAAGTACGCAATTGCCGGATGAACCAAGAAGTGGAAGTAAATGACCGGAGCAAAAGACTTTCTGAAAACATGGTCAATTAGGATTCATAAATGACTCAAGCGTGCAAATCATATGAATAATATCATCGATCTCATCTTCAGTTAGGTTCTGTATCGGGGAAGAAACATTATTTGAGCGCGTGATCAGTGATTGATTCTCAGGAGGCAATAAATTATTTTTGATGGAGCGAACTTGTTTTCTAAATTTTGGCGGAATACCTGCCTCTTTAATATTGTCTAATTGAAATAAGGCTTTTTCAAGCGATATTCTTTTATCACCGCTTTGGCTTAAAGTTTCTGCAATGGCATGTAATTTTTTCCACGTATAACGATACATAATTGTTTATTTTAAATAGCTTAATATTATTTTATGTCTCTCTTTAGAGACAATTATAAACATAAAATAATATTTACTCATAACAATTGTTAACTTCTCGGTAATATTTTTTACTCTGCTTGCTTTGTGTTCTCTAGCATATTAGCTTGATCAACATTAGCTTTATTCCGCCTGGTCTTTCTCTTCCAGATATCAATCTGGGTCGCCAAGTAACAAAAAGAATTCTGTATTGATCGCACGCTATCGCAAAATATCAACGCGTCAATTATTACAAACGGTTATTCAGTGTAGTTCTTAATAAAATTAGCTTTGACTTTTAAAATTTATTTGATAATCTCTAGGTGGGTTTACATAAGTCATTTAGTCTATAAAATGGCTCATAGTGGGACTGTCGGAAAATGGAAAAATTAGCAATATTTAAAAAATAAACTAATTATTAATCAATGTATTGAAAATTGCATTTTCCTTAAAAAAGCTATTTTCCGACAGACCCATAGCTGAGCAAAGATCATAACTACTTTTTAAATTTTTTTAATAAAAATCAAAAGGAGATTTAGAAAATGCATGCTCAATTCAAACCTGACCATATTCCTAAACAATCACCCAAACACGTGTGGCCGTTCATAAAAAAATTAGGCTTTTTGCAACAACTGAGTCAAGAAGAAATTTCGCAACTTAGAAAACTACACGAAAAAACGGCTGTCTTTGAGAAATACCAGGAAATTTTAAATCCCAGAGATACGCAAGGACAATGGCTTATCGTGAATAGAGGTTGGGCATGTCGTTATACCGATCTTAGCAACGGCAGTCGACAGGTTATTAACTATTATTTGCCTGGCGATATTATTAATCTTCCCGCTTTGAATGTGTCAAAAACAAATTACGCCATTTCTAGTATTACACCGATGCATGTCAGCAAATTTAAACCTGATACCTTGCAGAATTTATTTGCTTTGCACCCTAAACTTGAGTCGCTATATGATCTGATTCACGGCAATGAAGAAAATTTGTTAGTAGAACAAGTTGTACGCATTGGCCGTCGCAGCGCTTATGAGCGGACAGCACATTTACTGCTGGAATTGTATCATCGGTTGAAAGTGGTCGGACAAACGGTCGATAATACTTATAGCATGCCACTTACTCAGGGGTTGTTGGCTGATACTTTAGGCATGAGCTTTGTGCATATGAATAGGACTCTGCATAAGCTGCGCAGTGACAACCTTATCGCCATTCAGTCGGAAAAAATAAGCTTATTAGACTTGGATAAACTGGCAGAGATCGCAGAATACCAGAATGCGGGTTTTGTCGCATTAACGAAAGAAAGCTGATGTGGTTGATTTTATCAAGTGTATAGTTGATCTTGACGCGATTACCTTGCCAGAGCATAAAATTGGGTATTGCCAAGTTAACTTTTCGGCCAACCGAAACACTGTAATTGCAGGCTTTAAGCTACTGTTACCTTTTTCCAAGACGCAAAAGCACCTTGTCTTAAATCCCGATAATCACTGGCAGATACCAGATGACGGCCAAGGTTAAATAGATTGCTCGCAGCAGCGTGAGCCTCCAAAAATCGCTGAGCTTGCATCATTTCCGAATGGGGACATAACTTTCACCCGGATTACCTGAAATTGCCCCGCTACCAACAAGAATTTTCGATACCGCAAACTCTTCTACTTACCGCAACCGCAACCCCTGCCGTCATTGAAGACATGGGTAGCAAGTTTGCTATCACCGCAGAAGATGTCATCAATACCGGCTTTTACCGACCCAATCTACATCTATGGGTCAAGGCCATTAGCGAGCAGGAGAAAATCCCCCGCCTGATTAATTGGCTGCAGCGGCAATCCGGAATAAGCACCATTGTTTATGTCACCCTGCAAAAGACCGCTGAAGACGTCGGCGCGGCACTGACAGAGCAAAGGCTTAATGCGCAGGCGTACCATGCGGGTATGAATAGCGACAGACGGGAACAGATCCAACGCGACTTTATGTCAGACAAAATCTTTGCATCGTCGCGACCATTGCCTTTGGTATGGGCATCGATAAAAGCAACATTCGCAATGTTGTGCATTACGATCTGCCTGATAAATCCATATCTCAGCCATGTTTGTTCTATATACTCAACCGGCTTTACGAATGGCCAACAATTCCTCTATCGCTTGGTCACTCTGAGTTCCCAAAGTGGTGATATCGTGTGCCCTGTCTGCCTCAATGCCCGGGTTTCTTGCCCGCCAAATAAACTTCAAGAGTCTGGGCGTGCGCAGCACCTTAAGAGCGAATTGTATCTTCGACGGCCTGCGTCCCAACTGGCAACGGAAGGTAACTCCGTTCAATTCTGTGAAGTATAAAACTAAGCATACATCGGGCCTATTTATCTTCACCTTTGCTAACAGCTGCGAGTCTGGCGAATACACTCTAAATGACTGCATGTCGTTGGCGAAATCTGCCTCAAGAAGGGTGCTGCCATCTTCACGCCAGCACTCTACTTTCCCGACTATTTGTCCTGCGGAAAATGGAATGCGCCAACGGGGTTTACCGTTCTCGTACCAATATTCGCACGTACCGCTAAGCTTCCCATCATATCGCCGTGCTTTCGTCTTTACAGCACCAGACGCTTTCGTTCTACGTCTAGGTTCCAGCTCCGTGATATCACCTTTAAGTTCCTCAATGCGCGCGCTTATGTCGTCAATAGCCAGTCGATAGTTGGTGGACTTCACGCGCTCATTAAGCGCAGTGATAATCTCTACCTGATTCTTGACAGCTAACGCTCGGCGATCAGCATGCAGCTGAGCCAGCTGCTCACTAAACTGGTTAGTGCTCTCGTTTGGAAATTCCCGAATCAGTTCGGCATAAGCATCCAGCAGCTCCTGGTGTTTATCCGTATTTGACAAGCAAAACCAGCCTTTACCCAGGCGCGCTCTTTGCTGCTCGCGTAACATTATTTTAGACTCCAAGCTGAGGCGATGTGTGGCCTGCTCCAATTCGCTCGCACCTTGAGCCAACAACTCCATACCCTCCGACAGTGTGCAACCTGTCGCAGATATTAATTGCCGGGTATCCGACCAAAAGCCCATAAACGTAATCCTTTACTGTTTTTGTTTTTCGAAGGTTTCCTCCGGCTATACGATAGTCCACTTCTCTATCGGGCCTGAAGAAGGGTGCGTGGTACTCCACGGTCCGCTCGGCGGGATCTCTGGGAAGCGTGAAATTCGATAACTCAGTATTCATAATTCTCTTGTGTCGTCCTTTACTAGGATTATTTAGCGATGAGGGTATAAGCTAGTTTTTTGCCTTGGCGTTTAACCAGACCCTGCTCTTCTAATGTTTTTAGCCATTGCTTGATAATGGCCTCACTTAATTCTGGGAATTCTTCTGCAAGTGCTTTAGGTATATAGGTTTGTTCTTTCTGCTGTTGTAACTCCTCATAAAACACATCAAGGAACACACCTAGAGACTCTTGAGGGAGAGACTCAGAAGCCATTACATTTTGCTCGTCTTCTTGCTCAACTTTTTGTTCTAAGATCTGCTCTTTTGAGCGGATTTCTCTTTCATCTGGCTTTGGCATAATTTCTAGATCGGGGTTTTCCTTTAGGTCTGACTTTTCTTCAATATCATTAGGCGCTGAGCTACCGAACATATCTTTTGTAGATATATAATATTGAATCGCTTGTTTTAGCTGGTTTGATTCCTTCGCCTGATTACTGGCTATTGATTCGAAAGAGAAACTGGATTTAAGCTCAGTAAAATAGACATTAATTTCCGATAAGGGCTGCCCACCTAGCTCTATCAGCTTCTGGTTACCACCATTTTTTAGGTCTCGGACCCACAATGGCACCCACTGTTTTTTGAGATTCTGTTTAGCTCCCTCCCAAGTCCCACCATCCTCACCTGACTTAGCAACCACCACACCAGTCGATAACAAGTAGATGTATTTATTACGACCCATCGCAGCTCCTGGGTGAAAACCGGCTTCAGGGTAATACGGTGTAATTAGCAATAAACGACCTTCTTGCAGGGCTGCTCTGTATTGTGGCTTAGTGGCCGTTTTTAGCAGAGAGTCCGCCAAGACGCCTATGACAGAACCTCCGGCATTCAAAGCGGCAATCATTGAGGTTTGGTCAACACCTTTTGCACCACCTGAGACTACTTGTAAAGCCTTGCTCTACTGTTCGTTGTGCTAAGGCCTGAGTAAAGGTTTCGTCATCGGTATTAGTATCCCGAGAACCGACAAAACCAATGCCTTGAGTATTTAACAGTTCTTTATTTCCAATACCATAGAGCAACGGCGGCCGGGTATCTCCCAATGTCTCTTTCAGCACTTTGGGGTACTCCTGACTGGGACGACCTAATACCCATACTTTTTGCTGCTGCCACTTCTCTAATGCAAAGCCCATACTGGCCGCACGCTGTAACAATTCAGCCAAACGCTCTTTGGTGATTTTGTGTTTTGGATCCTGCCATTTACTTAATAGCTCTTCTTCCCGGCTAAGAAAATCAGCTGGGGTGTATTTATTTTTATGCAGCCATGTCGCTAAACACGAGTATTCGGTCGGCGTTAACGGTTTAATATTTCTGCTTTCGCTCTTTTATTGAAAAAGCTACAAAGCAATAAAATAGCCTGTAATACACTATCGATATTCATTGATTAACCTTGGTTACTCGTTGAGGTAAGAGCTACGGGGTAAACCTTACCTGCATTGGCTCGTTTTAAAAGTGCTGTGACCACAGTAAACGTCCAACCCGAATCAAAAGCATCATCTAAAAGAAAAGCCGGGGCGCCATAGACTTGAGCCGGATCAATAGCAAAGGCGCCATCGAGGTTTTCGCTACGTCGGAAGCTGTTTTCCATCGTTTTCTGGGGTGCCTTTTCTAATGCAATCGTAACTGCATCAGAACAATGGATGCCTAGTGTCCCGGCCAGTTTATGGGCAAAGTTCTTCACTAAGGTGGGATGCCTGGGTGATGGTACATAGGTTAGCCATTTAGGTTGCTGCTCAACTGGCATACTTTGAATCATCTGAACCATGGGTGCGATAAGTTCGTCACTGAATTGATCGGTGGACTTTCCTGCGGCAACTACATCACCCCATACGCCGTCTTTCCAACGAGATAGAGCCAGGCCCTCTTCTGCTTGCCAGTTCAGATTTTTATACGGTAGTTGGTAAGTAGGGAAAGCTTCTGCTGCAAGAGCACCTGACCCCCCAAAAAGCTTGCGAGGTTTGATTTTTACATAGCGATACTTCAAGAACTCTAAGGCATTGATGGCTAGCTGCTGAGGAATCTCAATTTCTAAGGTGGATGCAGGGTCACAATTTGCGCATTTACCACAATCTTCAGCCAGTGGGTCATCAAGGGCTTCAGCTAAAAAACGCATTAAACATTGAGAATATGTGGAGTAGTTCTGTAGCTGTTCCCACTCACCGGTTTTGATTGCACTCAGGCGCTCTATACGCTCTGTCGGCAATTGATAATCGATAGCCGTTCTATAATAGGTTGTACCATCTTTCAAAATAGGTGATGGGTCTTCAGCTGACAAAAACTTCAACGCCTTCTCGATATTACCAAATGACAAGTTGGTATGTTTCTCCATTTCTGCTTTTTTCAAACCATCCTGACTAGCGATAGCTTGCAGCAAGTCATCCACTGCATCTTGTGTAGGAAAGGCGCGCTCAATGAAAAAACTCTGAATACGCTCATCTTCTTCGCCTTGCATCAATATGCCGTAAGCATCATCAATGCCACGCCCAACACGACCTACCTGCTGGTAGTATTCAACGACATTGCCAGGCGCCTGAAAATGAATAACAAAACTGATGTCGGGTTTATCAAAACCCATGCCAAGGGCCGATGTTGCCACTAGTGCTTTTACACCGTTATTCAGTAGTGCATTTTCAAGATCAATACGATCATCACCCTTGCTATCACCCGAATAAGCCTTGGCATTGATTTGATTCTGCACTAACCAGTCTGCCACTAGCTCGCAGTCTCGTATCGTTTTCGCATAGAGCCAGTTCCTGGTATCTGATTTAAGGCTTGTACCAACCATGCCAGCCGTTTTGCTTTTGGCATTAACGGTACGTTCTGCAAATGCAGGGCTTTACGGGATAGCTCACCCCGGCTAATTATTATGTGCCGACCTAACTGATTTTGAATATCCGTCACAACTCGATTATTGGCTGTTGCCGTCGTCGCCAAAACGGGTAAGTTTTTGGGCATGGCCTGTAGAATACGCACTATTCGACGGTAATCCGGCCTAAAGTCATGACCCCAGTCAGAAATACAGTGTGCCTCATCCACCACAAACATGGATATTTTAGATAGCACACTACTCAAAACCGTTTGCACGAAGTTATCGTTAGCTAATTGTTCAGGTGCGATAATAATGGCATCAACCTGACCACTAGTAATTTTATTCTCATTCTCAGCCCTCTCTGGTTTGGACAATGATGAGTTAACAGTAGCAACCCTCAAACTAAGGCGAGCGGCCTTTGAATCTGGTTTCGCATCAAAGCAATTAACGGCGATATAATGATCGACGGACCTTTACCTTGCTCTCTAAGCAACTTAGTCGCGATAAAATAGACCGCACTTTTACCCCAGCCTGTTTTTTGAACTACCAACATTTGACGGCTATTTTGAACCAATTCAACAATGGCCTCCAACTGCCCATCGTGGAATTGCGTCGTCGGACTATTAGTCATTGCGCGTAAATGGGCAAGTGCGCGTTACTCTATCATTGGGTCATCCTTTTCTTTTTATCTTTTTTTCATTGTATAGCGAATACGCACTCTAGCGCCTTCTTTAACGGCTGAATCAAGCTTCTCTTTTAGTTTGTGTCAATCAGTATATGGAGTCCTCCCGTTTTGCAAGCAAACCGTGTGATAGCTTTAAGGTGCAGCTGCTTCAGTATATCCGGCTTCCTATTGGGTAGCGTACTACCCGAGCCATGATGGGTTTCGCGCGTAAGGTTCATATAGCATTGGCGGCTTTGTTAGTTTCTGCTTTAACAGTGAGCCTGCTGATTGACCTGAATTAATTACGCCGGTCTGACCTGTTTGCCATCAATTCGTTTTGCTACACAATCGCTAGTTGAACGCCTCCTAAACTTAACTTCTTTCATTGTGATCGACGTTATACCGCCACTCGATACGTTTCGCCGCGGCTCAATATCGACCAAGCGATCCGTGCATTCTTGTTTGCCAGCGCCACAGTTGCAATGTTCTTGTTACGCCGCGCAGCCAAACCCATCACCCAGCGACTACGTCCGTCTTCCTTATTCTTGGCCGCATTGAGTGCAGAACGGGCACCGTGAATCAGTAACATGCGCACGTATTTGTCGCCACGTTTGCTAATTTCTCCCAGCCGAGGTTTACCACCACTGGAATGTTGACTCGGGGTCAACTCAAGCCATGCCGACATATCTCTTCCTTTGCTAAACTGACAAGCATTACCCACTGCCGCGACTAATGCACTGGCAACGACTGGTCCCATACCTTCAATCTTTAGTAACCGTTTTATGCGATCATCTTCCTGTGCCATGCGTGCAATCCGCGCATCATATGCAATGATGTTGTCGTCCGATACGCGTAATTCGTCACTCAGCTCTGCCAATAAACTACGAAAATTTCCTGGCAACCCGTTATCTCCATCTTCCAATATCTCCGGCAAAGATCGCCGCAGCTTCCCCAGTGAAACTGGAACTACAATGCCCAGTTCAGC
>JAJFJG010000124.1 GCA_021774265.1 Nitrosomonas sp. | reverse complement strand
TATCACGAACCGCTTTTTCCGCACTTGGCTTTTGGTAATCTTTTGTTGTCATCATCACTCCTGCTTTAGTAGTAACGATGAACTAAATCCGTCTCTTAGGCAATCAAGTTAATCTGTCCAACTTGCGCTGACGGGGTACAGTGATATCAGGGCGGTATTAAATGGGGTTTCTTCATATTGCGGAAATGTCACCGCATCAGAAGTATTGGCGCTTACCTATTTGATTGCAACAACTGAAAGTTGTTTTGATTCATTAGATAGTCTGACACATGAGAAATTTAACGTCATAAATTCAAATGAAATTAATACGGAGTGCCATGATAGTAACGAAGATGAAGACGACCCTGATTTCAGCGCTGATTACACAACACCCAACCGTATTGACCTGATTGCCGGGACTTTAAGAGCTGCGATGGATCAAGTGAACCCAATGAAAGGATCGAATAAAAAAAGCGCTTTGGTGCGTAACCCTGTAGGTGTTGCAGGGGTTATTCGTTCATTGATTAAGGCGACTAAAGCGATAAACCGGGATTTATCACCTGATGATGATATTGATCTAGATGTTGCAATAGGACATTTGGAATTTTTAGACGCTCTATTTGCTTCAGGGTTTGTATTTAAAGAAAAAAATGTTGAATCAACAAATTTAATTTTTGAGAAAATCATTTCGATTGTTGCTGAAGCTGGTGATGTACTTTGTGTTGAGCATATAAAAGAAAAGATGGGGGGTGACGTTGAGCAAAATAGCCTCCATTAAAAAAGTCGCTAACGTCGCACTGGGTAACATTGACAGCGTTTTAAGTCATTGGCTGCCCGGTGGTAAGCGTGAAGGCCATGAGTATCAGCCTTTGAATCCACTAAGGGCAGATAGCAAGCCGGGTTCATTCTCGATTAATACAAATACGGGTGCATGGTCTGAGTTTGCTACCGATGATAAGGGTGGCGATCTGGTCGCCTTGGTTGCGTATCTGGAAAATTGCAGCCAAGGCGTGGCGACTAAACGTTTAGCAGCTTTCTTAGGTGTTGACATAGGAAAAACCAACGCACCAGAACGCGCCACATCCAAACCAAAAGCAACGGGCAAGGCTAAGCCATCGCCTGATAAAGATGAATCTTGTTCTGGTGGTTCGGGCGATGGTTGGGAATGTGTTATGCCAGTGCCAGATAACACACCCAAGCCACCCGCAACCCATTCACGAAATGGCAAGCCATCACACCGCTATGCTTACACCACCGCAAATGGTCAGGTGAATTTCTATCATGATCGATATGAGAAAAAACTAGGGAGGCGTAAGCAGTTTGCCCCTTTAACATTGTGGCGCAAGGGTGAACGTTTTGAATGGCGATTCAAAGCACCACCGGAACCACGCCCACTTTATGGCCTGCCTGGATTGGTTGCTTTTCCTGATGCAAAAGCTTGGTTTGTCGAGGGTGAAAAAGCCGCTGCATCACTTCAAAAATTGTTACCAAAACACCCGGTGTTATGTTGGCAAGGTGGCAGTCAGGCGGTGAGTAAGTCGGACTATTCCCCATTGAAAGGTTGTGCCTGTGTGGTGTTTCCTGACAATGATCTACCAGGCAAAAAAGCAAGTTATGATTTAGCAAATCGGCTAAAAGATGCGGGTGCCGCCTTGGTTGTTTTAGTGGACATCGATAAGTTGAGTCTAAAAGCAGGTTGAAACGATGAAGGCAACACAAAAACGGCAACGCTAACAGATGGCGAATCTTTGGCCGTTGGTGATGATGCGGCTGACATGGTACGTCGTGGCTGGCAAGCTGAACACTTTGTTTTACTCTTAAAGCGTGATGGTGTGCAGATTAAACCTGATGCCTTGATGAAGAAATCAAAGCAGACGGCGACAAGCAGCAAACCAGAATCAGAAACACCGCAACGTGGCTTTGAGTTATTTAATGATGGCGTTTATTTCTTGGAGCCAACCAAGGATAGTAAATTGCGGCGTCGTTGGATTTGTGGAAACCTGGAAGTGTTAGCACAGGCACGTACCGCAGATGGCAAAGAATGGGGAAAGCTTGTTGCATTTTCTGACCCTGACAAACGAAAGAAGCAGCTTGTAATTCCCATGCGTCATTTTAATTGCGATGGATTGGCGGCCACTTCTGAACTACTTGCTGAAGGTTTGAACATTGCGATCAAGGGCAGGCAATTGGTGATTGAGTATCTACAAACAACGGATACAGAAAAACGCGCCCGAACTACCAACCGCACTGGCTGGCATGGTGAAGCTGATGAAATGACCTTTGTTATACTTGATGCGGCCATTGGTTCGGGTGGTGAAGACTGGCTCTATTCCAACCAATTGCCCGATGCCAACCCTTATAAGCAGCGTGGTACATTAAAACAATGGCAAGAAAAAGTATCAGCATTGTTTGCGGGTAATAGTCGTTTAGTGTTTGCTGCATCCACTGCTTTTGCTTCTCCCCTACTTCACTTGGTCAATGCAGAATCAGGCGGGTTTCATTATCGTGGCGGTTCATCCAGTGGAAAGTCTAGTGCGTTATTTGTTGCAGCCTCCATATGCGGTGGAAAGGATTATTTACAGCGATGGCGTGGCACGGATAACGGCATAGAAGCATTGGCGCAATCACGATCAGATGCCTTGTTGATATTGGATGAGATCAAGCAAATTGATGGAAAGATAGCTGCTGAAGCAGCGTATATGCTTGGCAATGGGTGCGGCAAGATTAGAGCCAATGCAGGCGGTGGCGCACGTAACCAACCCACTTGGCGATTGTTGTTCCTGTCATCCGGTGAATTGAGTTTAGCGCAACACGTGGATGATGCGGGTAAGCGTGTTCATGCGGGTGCTGAGATACGTCTATGTGATGTTCCCGCTGATGCCGGTGCGGATATGGGATTGTTTGAGAATATTCACGGCTTTGATTCACCAGATAAGTTTTCTGATGCACTAGTTGCCAATGCTGCTAAATATTATGGTGTGGCGTTCATTGAGTTTATCAAGTGCGTATTGTCCAAACGTGAAGCGATTGCGCCAATGGTTCGGGAATGTGAGGCGGTATTCAGTAAAGCCACACTGACAGATAAAGCAAGCGGTCAGGCACGGCGTGTGGCTTCTCGCTTTGCACTGGTGGCCGCTGGTGGTGTGTTAGCCACTGAATGGGGAAATAACAGGCTGGCAGGCAGATGAAGCGATGCAAGCGGCCTTATCATGTTTTAAGGTGTGGCTAGGCTAGGTGCTTATGGTGGTGAAGGCAACCAGGAAGAACGACAAATGCTAAGGCAAGTTAGGGAGTTCCTTGAACACCATCATGAAGGTCGATTTGCTGTTGATGGTAGAACGGGCGATGAACATGCACCCAAAACCTTGCAACGTGTGGGTTATCGTGGAAGCTCTGATGCTGGTACAGAATATTATATTTTTCGTGAATCATTTAAAAGTGAGGTATGCAAAGGTTTGGATTATCGGGCAGTAACAAAGTTACTTATCAGCAGGGGATTTATGAAGCCGGGTGATGGTAAGAACCTATGCTGTAAAGTTAGTTTTGCCCATGAAGGTAGGATAAGAGTTTTTCATATTTTACCTACAATTTGGAGTGATGATGATTGATTGGGATGCGTTAATTGAACAGACAAAATCAATAGAAAACACCGAAAATAACCCAAAAAGTAGGGCATTGCCCGACCATTTTCCAAC
>JAJFJG010000123.1 GCA_021774265.1 Nitrosomonas sp. | reverse complement strand
TTGTTGTTTTGTCTCAACTGAGAGTTTTTCTGTTGCTTGAGTATAATAAGCAATACCACGCTCAATTCGCTCGACAGATTGCAAACCGCAGTGATGGCTGATATCTGTCGCCTTAGTAGACCATGGTGAAATCGTGCCGGGTCGTGGCAATACTAACAACAACTCGCCAGTGGGTTCAATTGTTTGCTGTACCGGCCCATAAATAAGCAGCTGTTTGAGAACAGAAAGCTCACTCGGTTGCAATTCACGCACTAATGCGCAGAAATGCCAGTATTCAGCGTAAATATGAGAAACTTGTGGGAATTTGGCCTGAACGGTGCTGGTTAATTTTTTCAGACGAAATTTTGATAGTGCGCTACCGCCACGGAGTCGAAGCATTTGAAAGTTGAAATTAATAATTTTAATACTGCAATTTTACACGAGAAGTTAACCCTACCTTGCTTTAAACATCCAATTATGAAGAACGCACCATCTATTTATTTAACATCCGAAATTCGGCAAATGGAAAAAATGGCCTTCGCTTTGCCAGACCCACCGAATTTGATGGAAAAAGCAGGCTATGCTGCGGCACAGATTACTGCTGACAAACTATTATCAGAAACAAAAAGCCGTGTTCTGGTACTTGCTGGTCCAGGTAATAATGGCGGCGATGCATTTGTTGTTGCCCGTTATCTTAAACAGTGGAAATTTCAAATAACGTTGATATTTACCGGCCATCGTGACAAGTTATCTGCAGATGCAAAACAGGCGCTGGATGCCTACTCAACTCTTGGTGATGACATACTGAATGAAATTCCCAAGAACACCTACTGGGATGCCGTCATTGATGGGATCTTTGGTATTGGACTTGACCAGAATAAAGATAGACCACTAAACGAGAAATATCTAAGCATTATTAAGTCGGCCAATGATTTGAATGTACCTATTGTCGCTTTGGATATTCCAAGCGGCCTGGGTAGTGATAATGGTTGTATTCAACAAGCTGCCATTCATGCGACTTATACCACCACATTTATTGGTTTCAAGCCGGGGCTATTTACCAATGACGGCCCTGATCATTGCGGTGAAGTTCTATTATGTGACCTTGAACTCAACCCACCAAGATTACTGACACCCCATACTTGGTTAATTGATCAATCTTCTATACAACAACTTTTACCTTCTCCTCGCCACGCTAATAGTCACAAGGGCACTTATGGCAGTATTGGTCTTATTGGCGGCTCAACGAGTATGACTGGCGCTGTTTTGTTGGCTGGTAAAGCAGCTTTAAAATTAGGTACAGGACGCGTATATCTGGGGCTCACTGGACGAGATGCGCCGGTTGTTGATATGACACAACCAGAATTAATGCTTCGATCTCCTCATGATTTATTCAAATTAGAAAATATAAATTGCTTGGTTGTTGGCCCTGGCTTAGGCTTGGAGCCGGATAGCCATACTTGGGTAGATTCTGCACTTAATACGCACCACCCATTGGTACTTGATGCCGATGCTTTGAACCATATTGCTACATACACCCATCTGGCAAATAAACTACAACAACGCAAGGCCCCGTCCATATTGACACCCCATGCGACAGAAGCTGCACGATTGTTAGACACTGACACAAAAAAAATTCAAAGTGATCGCATGGCAGCGTCATTAAAACTGGCGAATGCTTTTAACTGTTATATTGTTTTAAAGGGTACGGGCAGCATTTGTGCTACACCGGACGGTCACCGTTATATCAATACTAGCGGCAATCCAGGTTTAAGCAGCGCGGGAACAGGTGACGTTTTGTCTGGCATGATAGGCGCTTTATTAGCTCAGGGATTAGAAATAAAGAACGCTTTACTATTGGCTACTTATCTACATGGCGCAGCAGCTGATACGCTACTTCAGCAAAATAACGGTCCTCTGGGCATGACCGCTTCTGAAATCATTAGTCCAGCGCGGCAATTACTGAACAGTTGGATCTACAAATCATAAGCCCAATCATCAACATTTTATAACCTCGCCTTCAAATATTAATCAAACCCATCAGTCTCATCAATTCATAAATCTCAGTACACTAACTAGAAATATGGGTTAATTTCATCACTACTCCAGCCTTTAATTCATCCGCCACATGGTAAATTTTATCAACAAT
Source organism: Nitrosomonas sp. (assembly GCA_021774265.1). Taxonomy (GTDB): domain Bacteria; phylum Pseudomonadota; class Gammaproteobacteria; order Burkholderiales; family Nitrosomonadaceae; genus Nitrosomonas. Next base: position 22,059 of record JAJFJG010000123.1, on the reverse strand, counting down.
TTTTACTTTTCCTTACATAACATTTCAGAGGCTCTCTTACCATGTTGGTCGGTATCGGATATGTCATTATTATTATTTCAGTATTTGGTGGATTTGCACTTGCAGGCGGACATTTACTTGCTTTATGGCAACCTGTTGAGGTATTGATGATCTGTGGTGGAGCAATTGGTGCATTTGTTGTTGGTAATTCAAGCAAAGCAATTAAAGCTACTTTAAAGGCATTACCTGGCGTTTTTAAGGAAACACCTTATAACAAAGCCGTCTACATGGAACTCATGACGCTACTTTATGATGTTCTGTCAAAAATACGTAAAGAAGGCCTAATGTCCATCGAATCCGATGTAGATGACCCACAAAACAGCCCATTATTTTCTAAATACCCGGCAATTATTGCAGACCACCATGTCATTGAATTTATCACTGATTACCTGCGTTTAATGATTGGCGGCAATTTGAATTCAATGGAAATTGAGAATCTGATGGACAATGAATTAGAAACGCATCATCAGGAGGGTGAAGTGCCAGTTCATGTGGTAGCAAAACTTGGGGATGGTCTACCTGCATTTGGGATTGTCGCTGCAGTTATGGGTGTTGTACATACCATGGAATCTGTTCATCTTCCACCAGCGGAGCTTGGCATGTTAATTGCTGCTGCACTGGTTGGAACTTTTTTAGGTATTCTTCTCGCATATGGGTTTGTAACACCGCTTTCTGGAAAGCTCGAACATCGTTTGCATGAATCATCCAAACTGTTTGAATGTATCAAGGTCACGCTACTAGCTAACCTTAATGGTTACTCTCCGGTATTAGCCATTGAATTCGGTAGAAAGGTTTTATTTACAACTGAGCGGCCATCATTCGTGGAACTGGAAGAACATGTCAAAAACAGCAAGTCTTAACATGAAAATTTTTGAAATGAATTTAATACCGTACTGAATAGGTAGCCAATGTCTGACGATCTTTCTCAACGTCCAATTGTAATTAAACGTATAAAAAAAGTAGCTGATAGACATCATGGCGGCGCTTGGAAAATAGCCTACGCTGATTTTGTCACCGCGATGATGGCATTTTTCTTATTGATGTGGCTTCTTGGATCTGCAGATGATGACAAATTAAAAGGCATATCTGAGTATTTTGGCACACCAATGAAAATCGCTTTCTTTGGTGGCCAGGGTGTAGGCGATAGATCCAGTATTGTTAAAGGTGGTGGTGCAGACTTAACTTACAGTGATGGTCAAGTTGACGCAGCGATTAATAAAATAAGTGACTTTAAAGTTGTCGATCTTGAAACACTTCGTAAAGAACAAGAACGTCGTGAGTATGAACGTCTCAATCAACTCAAGCTTAAGATTGAACATGCCATTGAGTCAAACCCAATATTAAACAAGTTTAAAAACCAGTTATTGATAGACATCACAACTGAAGGCTTACGCATTCAAATAGTTGATGAAAAAAATCGGCCCATGTTTGCCAGTGGTCGTGCAAAATTACAACCTTATACTAAGTTTATATTGCATGAAATTGGCAAGATGCTCAATGATGTTACCAATAGGGTCAGTTTGACAGGCCATACCGATGCAACGCCCTTTCCATCAGGTGACCGGGGTTATAGTAACTGGGAATTATCTGCTGACCGCGCAAACGCATCTAGAAGAGAACTAATCTCTGGTGGCATGATGCCTGATAAAATACTGCGTGTTGTGGGGCTATCCTCTGCCGTATTATTTGACAAAGAAAACCCATTCAACCCAATAAATCGCAGAATCAGCATCATTGTAATGAATGAAAAAGCTGAAAAAGCCATTACTGAAAATGTACAAAGTTTAGCTGTCGAAGACATACAAGAGTTAAACAAAGAAGCTACAGAGAATGATGAAGTCGGCAAACCATAAACATTATCATTGGCTTAATCCACCATCGACATTAGTCGCATTGTTGATTCAAATACTGGCTCTCTTCTTAGTTTCTTCATCCGTCATTGTTTTTACACTGGATACATTAAGTCTATTTGAAGTCAGCTTATTACATGGCACTACTGCAGCGACTATTAGCTACCAACAGAAGATGCCCAAATGGTGGATGTTCATACATTTAGCTTTCTCTCCCGCTTTAATTGCGACGTTAGCACTTTCTATTTCACCCATTTGGTTTCTTGTTAGTTTTCTGATATTGATACTCATACAGGGAAAAACATTCCAAACGCAAGTACCGCTTTACTTGTCAAGTAATAAAGCAGCTGAAGGCCTCACTTCGTTATTACCTCAAGAAAAAAGATTTTCGTTAATTGATGTAGGATGTGGGTGCGGTGGATTACTAAGTCAATTAAGTAAAACTCAGCCTAAAGGACACTTCTTTGGTATTGAAGCAGCGCCTATTCCCTATTTATTAAGCAAATTGCGCATTATGTGGAGCGCGCCCAACTGTAACGTTCAATGGGGTGACTTTTGGAAACACGACCTTGCTCCATACGATGTTGTATATGCATATCTTTCTCCTGTGCCGATGAAGTTACTGTGGCAGAAAGCTTGCAAAGAAATGCGTCCCGGCAGCTTATTTATTAGCAATAGTTTTATTATCCCAGGTATTGAACCAGAACAAACAATCGAGCTTAATGATCTGACTGGTTCAAGGCTTTATTTATGGCATGTCTTTAATTATTGACGACGCCATGTCGTTCCCTTAGCACCATCTTCAAGCACCACACCCGCATCTAATAATTGATTACGAATGTTGTCAGCCTCGGCGTAATTACCATTTTTTCGTACATCTAAACGCCGACTAATTAATTGTTCAATCGATTCGGGTGTAATCTGTTCTTCCCTCTTAGCACCGATACTTTGCTGCAAATAATCTTGTGGATTTTGTTGCAACAAGCCTAGTCTTTCACCAAGCTGTTTAAGTAACGTTGCTTTTTGAGTTGAGCCAGTTTTATTAACTTCACAGGCAAGATCGAATAATATAGCGACGGCTTCCGGTGTATTGAAATCATCATTCATTGCTCTTACAAATGATTGTGCCGCAGCATTTTCCCAGTCAACCTCGTCGCCAGCATCAACGCCATTTAATGCCGTGTATAGTCGGTCTAGTGCACTCTTCGCATCATTTAAATGATGGTCAGAATAATTCAATGGACTACGGTAATGTGCCCGCACAATAAAAAACCGTACGACTTCTGGTTGATATTTTTTAAGGATCTCACGTACGGTAAAGAAATTACCTAAGGATTTTGACATTTTTTCACTATCAACACGCACAAAACCATTGTGCATCCAATAATTAACAAAAGGATGGTCATGTGCTCCTTCACTTTGAGCAATTTCATTCTCATGATGGGGAAACTGTAAATCCTGCCCGCCACCATGAATGTCAAAATGCTCGCCTAAATAATGCGCGCACATCGCCGAACATTCTATATGCCAACCAGGGCGACCCTTGCCCCAAGGGGAATCCCAATGTGGCTCCTCCGGTTTAGCGGCTTTCCACAACACAAAATCTAGAGGGTCCTTTTTATGTTGATCGACCTTTACCCGCTCACCCGCGCGCAAATCTTCTAGTGCCTTGCCAGAAAGCTTTCCATATCCAGGGAAATCATGCACGGAATAATACACATCACCGTTGTCAGCTGGATAAGCGAACTTCTTTTCAACCAATATTGCAATCATAGCAATCATTTCTTCAATATATTGAGTTGCACGAGGCTCAAATGAAGGCTTCAAAATACCCAAAGCGGCGGCGTCTTCTTCCATCGCATGGATAAAACGATCTGTTAAGGCCTCTAATGGTTCTCTATTTTCAATCGCACGTTTAATTATTTTATCGTCGATATCCGTAATATTGCGCACGTAAGTCACATCATAGCCAATGCTTTTAAACCAACGCACGACCGTATCAAACACCACTAAAACTCGAGCATGACCAAGGTGACAATAATCATAAACTGTCATACCACAGACATATATTTTGACGCTTCCTGGTATTAATGGGACAAATTCTTGCTTTGCTCTATTGAGCGTATTGTAAATTTTAAGCATTATGAATAAGTAAGATTGTGAAGCGGACTGTGTTCTTGATAGAATCCTTGACATCCAGCGCATAATCAAATGAAAATGCCGGTGAATTATAACATAAAGAACGTTCTAGATTTTCCTTCAGAACGCAATACAACATACGATGGGAGACGTTATGAGAATCATCCAACTATTTATTTTTTCTTTTTTTCTACTAAGCAACGCTGCATTCGCCATCAACCCACAGGTTATCATAAAGACTAATCTTGGTGACGTTACGCTTGAGCTTTATCCTGAAAAAGCACCCCAAACTGTAGAGAATTTTTTGGGTTATGTCGTTGACGACTTCTATAAAGGCACTATATTTCATCGCGTTATACCAAACTTTATGATTCAGGGTGGTGGCTTTGATACAGCTTACAAAGAAAAAGCAACAAAATCACCCATCCAGAACGAGGCTGACAATGGCTTAAAGAATGAAATTGGTACCATTGCCATGGCTCGCACCTCAAATATACATTCTGCAACGGCACAATTTTTCATTAATGTGGCTAACAATTCTTTCCTTAACTTCACAGCCCCAAGTCAGCGCGGCTATGGCTACACTGTATTTGGCAAAGTAACCAGCGGCATGGATGTCATCAATCAAATTGGCAAAACACCTACAGGTTCTGGTGGCCCTTTCTCAAGTGACGTACCAAAGTCCACTATCATTATTGAAACAATTGAATTAATTTCAACAACAGAATAACCTAAATAAAACATCTAAAACTAGGGAAACAAATGATCAAACTACATACTAACTACGGTGTTATTACACTTGAACTAGATAGTGAGAAAGCACCCGTTACCGCACAGAATTTTCTTGATTATGTCACCAGCGGATTCTATGACAACACAGTTTTTCATCGTGTCATTGATGACTTCATGATTCAAGGCGGCGGGTTTGGATCTGGTCTAAAACAAAAAAAAACCAATGCGCCCATCCAAAATGAAGCAGCAAATGGCCTGAAAAATGATATTTATACGGTTGCCATGGCACGTACATCAGACGTTCATTCAGCAACCGCGCAATTTTTTATTAATGTTGCCAGTAATGGATTCCTAAACCACACTGAACCTACCGCACAAGGCTATGGCTACTGTGTTTTTGGCAAGGTAACGGAGGGTAAAGAAGTTGTTGATCAGATAAAGAAAGTTAAAACAGGAAGTAGTGGTGGGCACCAGAATGTACCATTAGAAGACGTCGTCATCCAAAAAGCAGAGGTCGTATAATATACTGACTAATTCTGAGCCAGATGAATGATGAGAATAACTATCTGACACTGGCTTTTGAGTTAACTCGAAATTTTCTAATTCCTAAGATAGGCCTCTGGCCAAATCAGCCATAATATCATTGGGTGATTCTAACCCTACCGCGACACGTAATAAACCATCAGTAATTCCAGCACTGTCGCGTGCTTCTTGTGTAATGCGACCATGAGTAGTCGATGCTGGGTGAGTCAATGTGCTTTTTGCATCACCTAGATTTGCTGTAATAGAAATTAAACGGGTCTCATCTATCACTCGCCAAGCACCCTCCTTACCTCCCTTTACTTCAAACGACACGATACCACCACCTGTTTTTTGCTGTTTCTGGGCTAGCTCATATTGCGGGTGTGATGGCAAACCAGGGTAGTAAATTCGTGCCACATTGGGCTGGCTCTCTAGCCAGCGAGCAACTTTCATCGCGTGAGCAGTATGCGCATCCATACGTATTTTAAGTGTCTCAAGCCCTTTTAAAATCACCCAAGCATTAAATGCACTCATTGTAGGGCCAGCAGTACGCAAAAATCCAAATACCCCGCCATCCATCAACAATTCATGGTTACCCAATACTGCACCACCCAATACTCTGCCTTGACCATCTAAATATTTTGTTGCGGAATGGATTACAATATCAGCACCCAGTTCTAGTGGTTTCTGCAATATTGGCGAACAAAAACAATTGTCAACTACAAGCCAAACACCTTTACGCTTTGCCAAAGCCGACAAAGCTGATATATCAGAGATTTCTGTTAACGGATTAGATGGTGTTTCTATAAACAGTAATTTAGTATTCGGCTTTATCGCAGTTTCCCATTCGCCCACATTAGTTGCTGATACATAGGTTGTCTCAATATTAAAGCGCTTTAGGATATTGTTAAATAGATTAACGGTCGCACCAAATAAACTACGCGATGCAACAATATGATCACCTGATGAAAGTAAACCCATTATGCATGAAAGAATAGCAGCCATACCTGTTGATGTTGCAATACATGTCTCAGCACCTTCTAATGCGGCCAATCGTTCTTCCATCGCAGTGACGGTAGGATTGGTAAATCGCGCATAAATATTCCCAGGCTCTTCACCAGAAAACCGCGCAGCAGCCTGAGCTGCACTTTCAAAAACAAAACTTGAGGTCAGATACATGGCCTCAGAGTGCTCATTAAATTGACTGCGGTGAATACCCGTATGTATTGCTAATGTTTCTTGTTCGAGATCGTCTGACACACAAAACCTTATCAAATATTTTTTAATTAGTGATTATGACGGAATCTAATTTGATATTCAATTAGTCCATTGTTATAAAGCTCAAATCTAATTGCGTGCTAGATTTCCGCTGTAGTTTTATTAGACCATCATTCCGCTGCGATTCTAAAGCGATCAAATAATCTGGCGTCACATCTCCCGTTATATAGTTTCCGTCAAAACAGGAAGTTTCAAAACTTTTAAGTGATGGATTAACCTTCGACACGCATTGTTTCAAAGCTTCAAGGTCTTGGAAAATAATCTGGTCAGCACCAATTTCTCGGCCGATCTCTACTTCACTACAATCTGTCGCGATCAGCTCCTGGCGCGTTGGCATATCAATGCCATAGACATTCGGATGACGTATTGGTGGTGCCGCAGAAGCAAAGTAAATATTGTTTGCACCGGCTTCTCGAGCCATTTGCACAATTTCTCGACTAGTTGTACCGCGCACAATAGAGTCATCCACCAACAACACATTCTTATTTTTAAACTCTACACTCATTGCATTAAGCTTTTGACGAACAGACTTACGACGCAATTGTTGTCCCGGCATAATGAAAGTACGACCAATATAGCGATTTTTAACAAAGCCTTCTCTAAAATTTACTCCTAAATGATTAGCTAGTTGTAAAGCACTTGGCCGACTAGAATCGGGAATCGGAATCACCACATCAATGTTGAGGTGCCGCATATTCTTACTTATTTTGTCGGCTAAACGTTCGCCCATATTAAGCCGTGTTTCATATACAGAAACGCCATCCATCATCGAATCAGGGCGCGCCAAATAGACATACTCAAAAATACATGGATTCAGGGAAGGGTTAGTCGCGCATTGCTTACAGTAGAAATTACCATCACCATCAATAAATATAGCTTCACCCGGCGCTATATCGCGTATCAACTTAAAACCAAGTGTATCAAGCGCTACACTCTCAGACGCCACTAGATATTCTGTCCCGTACTCGGTTTCCATGGAGCCAAAAACCAGCGGACGAATTCCATAAGGGTCACGAAAAGCCAACAACCCATAGCCCGCAATCATGGCAACAACCGCATAAGCACCTTGGCAGCGTTGATGTACACCCGTAACAGCAGCGAAAATTGTGGCAGGATCAAGTTGATAATTATCCGTGCAACTTTGCAGCTCATGCGCCAAGACATTAAGTAATACTTCTGAGTCCGAATTCGTATTTACGTGGCGTAAATCGGCGCGAAATAGCTCTCGATTCAGTTGTGCCGCATTGGTAAGATTACCATTGTGTGCCAACACAAGACCAAAAGGAGAATTAACATAAAACGGCTGCGCTTCAGCAGGTGAATTTGCTGAGCCAGCGGTCGGATAACGCACATGCCCTATCCCCATACCACCCACCATAGAACGCATATTGCGTGTACGGAACACATCCCGCACCATACCGCGCCCTTTATGCATATGAAAGGTGTTTTCTTCTGCTGTTACAATACCAACCGCATCTTGACCACGATGCTGTAGCATTAACAAACCGTCATACAATAGTTGATTTGCCGGCGATTTTGCGACAATACCGAGAATTCCACACATAAATAGACTCCGCGAATTAAACTCGGATCAGTAAAGAAAAAATAAAAAAATTGATCATATTTTAAAAATGATCTTTCTTAAGGCAAGTAATTTATTCTTCATCATTTTCAAAACTAATCCGCTGAGATATCTCGATTGGTAACCAAGCCACAACTTCCGTGGCTGCAGTTTCCAAGGGGCGACTGAGTAATGCTTGTTGCCAAAAAGGTTGTTTAGGCAGTCCTGTTAATCCGGCAATCAAAACTAGAATCATCACGACGACAACCCCACGTAAGAAACCAAAAAATGCACCAAGTAATCGGTCAATAAAACCTAACCCAACACTCTTAATGGCAGATGACAACAGCATAGTCACCAGCATCATTACCAGTAATACTGAAATAAACACAACTACAAACGCTATTAATATGCGTAGCGACTCCCCAGTAACACTGGATGGCAACAATAATTCAAATTGACTCGCGAAAGAAGCTGCGATCATAAATGCAATGACCCAACCAGCTAAAGACAATATTTCACGTACAAATCCTCGCACAATACTAACCAGGATAGACACAAAAATAATGCTCAGAACGACGTAATCAAGGATGGTCATTTGAGAACAGGTAATGAATGTATGTTTAGTATCGACAAAAGCTTATCTTTACTTAAAATCCTTACGCGCAAACTATCTAGCCGTTACAACACCATTCAGTCCAAATTGATTCAGTTTTCTAAGCTCGTTTTCCGCAGATATACGAGATGAGAAAGGACCGACCCTCACGCGCATCATCTCCTTATTATTAACATACAATGTTTCCGTATAAGCTTGAATGCCATTTGACACAAGATTTTGCTGTTGTTGTCTTGCCTTAGAGTGATCTGAAAAAGCACCGAGTTGAACAACAAATTCAAGCGTACCCACAACAGCACCAGCATGACCTGCTACCGGACTGTCTTGGGAGACAATTTTAATATAAGAAGGTTTGGTACCAGGTATAGGGATGCGATTTTGTTCAATTTTCAGTTTCTCCGGATCCTCGTCTACAGAAAGAGACACAACTGTCTCAACAGATAAAGACTCTTCTGTTGGCATTTCATTATACGAGTCAGCAACAAGCAAATCATCTGAATCTAGTAATGTAGGCGAAAAATCAGTGGTGTATTCCTCAGGAGAAAAATTAATCTCCATTTCAAGCTGCTCTAATTTTGGCTCTTCATCAAACACCATCGGCAAAATTATAACGGCTGCAATTACCAATGTTGTCGCGCCAAGTAAGCGCCTTCTAGCACGTTTTCTTAGTAATAACTCTTCTTCACTGATATTCTGTGTCATTTGAAATACCTGATCGTTACTCACACCGTTAAACAACTTTTTTATGCTGTAACACGGCACTAACTGTATAAAACGAACCTAGTACGCAGATTCTATCATCATTAGTCGCCTGCTCACAGGCAAATCCATATGCGGCGACAGGGTCATGAAAAACTATAACACACCCATCTTTTTTCTTTATACCTGCATTTTCAATAACCTCAACCAGATCATCTCCACTAGCACTTCGTGGTACATTTAATGAAGATACTAACCATATATCAACACAATGTTTTAAAGCCAGTACCACTCCAGCGATATCCTTATCTTTCAACATCGAAAATACTGCATAGGTCTTGTTATATGACCCCATGGATTCGAGGTTGTTAGCTAAAACACGCGCAGAATCTAGGTTATGAGCCACATCAACTATTTCTATCGGTTGCCCTAAAAATACTTGAAACCGCCCAGGCAATTGAATATCTAGTAAACCTAGGCGTATATTACTAATACTTACCGGCACATAGTCTCTCAAAGCATCTAGCGCCATCAAACACGCACTAGCATTCTGCAGCTGATTTTCTCCACGAAGCGATGGGTAAGAAAGGCAATAATGCTTACCATTTGGCCCCCAAAAACGCCATTGATTATCTTGAGCTGTATAACCAAAATCATCATTTATTTGCCGCAGATTCGCACCGATTGCTTGTGCTTGCAGAGCTATTGTTGACGGCGCATTTGGTTCCGAACAAATAGCAACCTTCGTATTTCTAAAAATACCCGCTTTTTCAAAACCAATGCTCTCTCGTGTAAAACCAAGGTAGTCCGTGTGATCCAAACCAATACTGGTTAGAATAGCACAATCAGCATCAAACACATTAGTTGCATCTAAGCGACCGCCTAAACCCACCTCTAAAACTGCGATATCCACCTTAAACTGTGCAAATAAATGCATAGCAGCAAGTGTACTAAATTCAAAATAAGTTAGAGGAGTTCCACTTTCAACTCTTATTGACTCAATTAAGCCAAAAGTCTCACATAAGGCATCGTTTCCTATCTCTTTCCGGTCAATACGAATACGTTCGTTATAACGCAGCAGATGAGGAGAAGTGTAGCAACCAACATGGTAGCCCGCATGACTCAGGATAGATTCTAGCATAGAGCATACAGAACCTTTTCCATTGGTGCCACCAACAATAATGACAGGAAAATCAGGAGCTAGCTCTAGGTCATTCTTAACCCTGTTTATACGTTCCAACCCTAATTCAATGGATTTAGGATGTAATTTTTCAAGATGAACCAACCATTCATCAAGCGACATCAGACTTGCAATTGAATCAGAAATGAAACCGACCATGCTTATTTCCAACAATCATTAGTCATTATGTAACACGTGGATGCACTAATAATCAGCAGACAAATCTGGCACTGGAACAGGTACACGCATTAATAAAGTACATAAATTAACAATTTTGTCACGTATTTGCCTACGATCAACAATCATGTCGATAGCACCATGATCTAACAAGAACTCAGCACGTTGGAACCCATCAGGCAGTTTCTCACGCACCGTTTGCTCAATCACACGCGGGCCAGCAAAACCTATCAAAGCACCGGGCTCCGCGATGACCACATCACCAATAAAAGCAAAACTAGCCGACACACCGCCCATTGTTGGGTCTGTTAAAACAGAAATAAAAGGAAGTTTTTCTTTACTAAGTAGTGTTAAAGCTGCCGTTGTTTTTGCCATTTGCATCAGAGAATACAAGCCTTCTTGCATGCGCGCACCACCGCTTGCAGAAAAGCAAATAAATGGCATACGTTTTTCAACACAGACTTGTACACCACGAACAAAACGCTCACCAACAACCGACCCCATTGAACCACCCATAAAACCAAACTCAAAAACAGCAACAACAACCGGAACGTTCTTAATTCTACCTTGCATCACGACCAGCGCGTCATCTTCCTCTGTGTTTTCACACGCCTGAGATAACCGGTCAACATAACGCTTACTGTCTTTAAATTTAAGCGGATCCGTTGCAACCACTTCCTCACCTATCTCTTTGCGCCCTTCTGCATCAAGTAATAAGTTAAGACGATATCTTGCAGATATACGATTGTGCCAATCGCACCGTGGACATACATTAAGGTTTCTATTCAGATCAGTATAGTAAAGAACCGCTTCGCAAGCGCTGCATTTGCTCCAAAGTCCTTCCGGAACAATTTTTTTATCGCCATTTTCTTTTCGTTTGATCTTTGGTGGAATAATATTTTGAAACCAGCTCATGAGTTCAACATCCTATATTTGATATACAGCAAAGTCATTTTTATTTCTCATCAATAGCATGACGTAATGTACTCAACAGTTTACTCACATTGAATAATATATCTGCTTTGGACGACTGCTCGATTTCTTCAATAATACGACTACCCACAACTACTGCATCAGCGAGTTCTGAAACAGCTTTTGCCGTTTCACCATCACGAATACCGAAACCAACACCGATTGGAATAGAAATGTTCTCACGCAATTGCGCCATCATATCAGCCACCTCAACCAAATTCAGGTTTGACGCACCCGTCACACCCTTTAAAGAAACATAGTAAACATAGCCCTGCGCGAGCTTAGCCACATGCTGCATACGACTTTGTAATGTTGTAGGCGACATCAAAAAGATTGCATCAATACCCTGTTTATTCAACTGAGCAACCCATGCACTAGATTCTTCAGGCGGATAATCAACGGTTAAAACACCATCAATACCACTCGCTTTTGCCTTAGTCGCAAAAGCTTCATAACCCATTGCTTCAATTGGATTAGCATAACCCATTAATACCACTGGCGTGTTAGCGTCCGTTTTTCTGAATTCTGACACCATCCCAAATACATCTCTTAAGCTGACATGATGTTTAAGTGCCCGTTCAGATGATCGCTGAATTGTTGGGCCGTCAGCCATTGGGTCAGAAAATGGAACACCAAGTTCGATAACATCGACACCCGCTTTTACCATTTCGTGCATCAAAGGAACAGTCATTGACGGATCAGGATCACCCGCTGTGATAAAAGGAATTAACGCTTTTCTATCTTGCGATTTAAGTGTTGCAAATATTGTAGCAATACGATTCATACTTATTAAGCGTTATGTAAAGTTAATTAATACTATTTATTAAAGCGCCAAACCAGACATTTGTGCAACGGTCGCCATGTCTTTGTCACCCCGGCCTGAAAGATTAATCAACAACAATTTATCTTTGCTGAGTGTCGGTGCATATTTAGCTGCATAAGCCAACGCATGACTTGACTCTAAAGCCGGCATGATGCCCTCATACCGGCACAAGGCATGAAATGCTTCCAAAGCTTCATCATCAGTAACTGCTGCATATTCAGCACGACCAATATCTTTAAGCCACGCATGTTCAGGTCCCACTCCCGGATAATCTAATCCGGCTGAAACTGAATGCGTTTCAACAATCTGGCCATTTTCATCTTGAATAAGATAGGTACGGTTCCCGTGTAGCACACCCGGCACACCTGTCATCAATGTCGCTGCATGTTGCCCTGTATCCAACCCTTTACCTGCAGCTTCTGCACCTATCATACGAACATTCTCTTCATTAATGTACGGATAAAACAATCCGATCGCATTGGACCCCCCACCTACACAAGCAATCAGTACATCGGGTTGTCGCCCAAATTGCTCTTGCATTTGCACCTTGGACTCTTCGCCAATAACCGTTTGAAAATCACGTACCATCATCGGATAAGGATGCGGCCCAGCAACAGTACCAATAATATAAAAAGTATCTTCTACATTGGTAACCCAATCTCTCATTGCTTCGTTCAAAGCATCTTTTAATGTCTTAGAGCCTGACTCAACTGGTATAACCGTTGCACCCAACAATTTCATCCGATAGACATTGGTTGCTTGCCGCCGAATGTCCTCTGAACCCATGTAAACCACACATTCCATACCATAACGCGCAGCTACTGTCGCAGTAGCAACACCATGCTGACCGGCACCGGTTTCTGCTATCACACGAGATTTACCCATACGTCGTGCTAAGAGCGCTTGACCGATGGTATTGTTAACTTTATGCGCACCTGTATGATTCAAGTCTTCTCTTTTAAGAAGAATTTGTGCTCCACCGAGATGCTCCGACCAACGCTTAGCGTGATATATAGGGCTTGGACGTCCTACATAATGTTTTAGCTCATATGCAAACTCAGCCTGAAAATCAGGATCATTACGGTAGTGTTCATATTGAGCACGCAAATCATCAAGCGCCGAAATCAGTGTTTCGGCTACAAATACACCCCCATAAGGGCCAAAATGTCCCTTCTCATCTGGAAGATCATAAACATTCACTATCTCTAACTCCTTGCATAAAAGCAGCAATTTTTGTTTTGTCTTTAATGCCTTTTGTAGCCTCCACGCCACTCGAAACATCAACAGCCCACGGTCGCGTCTGTTTAATTGCTGATGCTACATTGTTTGGATTTAGACCACCAGAAAGTATCACAGGCAAAGGCAAATCTTGAGGTACCAACGCCCAATCAAACACTTGACCTGTCCCACCACGCATACCTGCTGTGTAAGTATCGAGTAACAATCCTCGCGCATTACTATAACGAGTAACATATTGTAACAAATCTATCCCATCTTTGACTTGAATTGCTTTAATATAAGGTAATGAAAATTGATCGCAAAATTCCGGCGATTCATCACCGTGAAACTGTAACAAGCTCAGGCAACCAGCGGCAGATGTCTCTGCAACCCACTCCGCAGTAGGATCGACATAAACCCCAACTTTATTAATAAAGGGCGGCAAAATTACTTCAATTTGACGAACATCATTAGGCGTGACGCTACGTGAGCTTTTTGGCCAAAACACAAAACCAAGTGCGTCTGCGCCCAATTCAATTGCTGATAACGCATCTTCTCTACGCGTAATCCCACATACTTTTACACGAACAGACATAAATAAATTAGTTTTAAAAAGTCAAAATTATATATTTTGTCCCGCCAAGTTACTAATCTTATTTCTATAATACGGTTAGCATCACCTAGTTTTTATTGATCAATCAATGGCAAAGACATCATTAGCGGAGCATTATTAAAGCAAGGCAAGTTCCACTTAGTATCATAAGTCACCCCCACCAAATAAAGTCCAGCTGCAGAAAAGGTAGGGGGAGCTTTTGAACGATCACGGCTTTCCAAAAGCTTAGGTACCCACTCAGGCGAATATTTTCCTTTACCCACATAGACAAGACAGCCAACCAAATTTCTTACCATATGGTGCAAAAATGCATCCGCGCTAAACTCAAAAACAAAAGTATTACCTTGGCAGGATATATCAAGCTTTGTTATTTCACGTACGGGGGATTTAGCCTGACATTCAGCAGCACGAAAAGAAGAGAAATCGTGTTTTCCCAGCAACGTGGTCGCACCAAGTTGCATCTGCTGAATATTCAATGGCTGGTGAAACCAACCAACTTTATTATGCAATAGTCCAGGACGAACAGGTTGATTAACCAAAACATACAAATAATGGCGTTCGACTGCACTGTAGCGCGCATGAAAATCATCGCCAGTCTCTGATGCCCACAAAACAGATATATCATCAGGCAAGAAAGAATTGGTGCCGCGTACCCAGGCACTTAACGGACGCTTCACCTGTGTATCAAAATGAATAACTTGGTAAAGCGCATGAACACCGGTATCAGTTCGCCCAGCAGTCACAACACGAACATTAGTACAGGCAATTCTAGATAATGCATATTCGAGTGAATCTTGCACCGAACATTTTGCAGGCTGACTTTGCCAACCACAGTAACGACTCCCATCATATTCTAGAACCAGGATGATCTTCATTAACCAATTGTAGTTACAAACGTTTTTACCCAAAGTTGCTTCACATCAACTAGGAAATGCATCACTTATAAGATTAAGATAAGTCTTCCAACATACTATTAGCTTTTTCTTGCTGTCCAGCGTCGCCTTCTTTAGCTACTTCTTCTAGTATTTCCTTAGCACCTTCATCATCATCCATTTCTATGTATGCTTTCGCCAAGTCAATTTTAGTTTCGACATCATACCAATGCTCATCATGCTCCTCAGGTTCAGCAGCAGTTGCACCATTATCTAGACTTGTCGTCTCAGCCTGAATTGCAGCAAGATCCAAATTAGCACCTACCGTTACATCATCCGATGGTTCTTGATTAACCTCTGGTGTATCAGACTCTTTCGAGAAATCTATTGATAAATTGGCTTTCTCCTCTTGACTCTGAATCTCTGCTTCAGATAAGTCTTGGTCGAGCGATACACCTTCAGCAGGCTCAGTTGCCGTGTCAAGATCAAATAAAATACTATTATCGACTTCTGACGACTTAGCATTACCGCCAATTTCCTCAGTCACAGCAGAAGATGTCTCGCCATCAGTCAGATTCTCTGAATCTAGATTAAACTCAAAATCCATTTCATTTCCATGTTGCGCAACTTCCCCCTTCTCTGTGTCAGACCCTGATGTTTCCGTTACCGCTTTTCTCTCGTTCTGAATGGCTTCTTCCAATGAAGCAATTGCTTCGTCAGTAAATGCTAGTTCCTCGCCCAAATCTGCTGTATCACTTGCCAATGAATCTTCAACTGAGTTGCCTGCATTATCCTGTATTAGCTCATCTACGAGTTCAATAGACTGACCTTGTTCATCACTTTTCACATTGTTTTCACCAAGCTGGTCTAAATCCAAATCAATGCCAGCACCTGATTCAAGCTCAGGATCTAATATAGGTTGCGATATATCTTCTGTTTCATCAAGCAACGACGCTGGCTCAGCTATGCCTTCACCCACAGTCTCTTCTTGAGAAAAATCTAAATCGATCTCTTCCGAACTCTTTTTAGAACTATTAGCATCAGGCATATCAAAGTTGGCTTCGGTTTCTGCTTGCACTTCAGCTTCAAGAGCCAAGCTATCATCGTTGGTTTGCGATACACTCGACTCTTCACGTGCTGCTAATGCATCAGCAGCCGCTACAGATGCCACTCTATCACGTAAAGAAGATGACGAATCAAAATCCAGGTCGTCCTCACCTGCTTCCATCTCGGCTTTTCTGCGACGTACTTTAATTGCAATTAATGCACTTAGCAGCATGAAAGTCAGCAAACCACCAATATAAGCAATATTGTCCATTAATTGATCCATAATGGACGCTTCAACTGGTATCTCCACAGACAACTTGGTTGACTCATCGGCTAGTGTATTAACCGACTCTTCAGCAAAATCCAATGACGCGATAGATTCTTCCGATTTAGCATCAGGCGAAAGCAACTCGTCTAACTCTTGTTCAGTCATATCAATGATATTTTCTAATGCAGGCAAAATTTCACCTATAGATTCAGGCACCAGATCATCAATCGATATCTCTTCATGCATATTTGATATTTCTTTATACTCATTTTCAGCCTGTATTTGCGCTTGGGCAAAGGCGGGATCATTTAGCTCTAATAGCTGCTGTAAGTTTTTTATATTCTTTTCTAGCAGTTCAATTCGCTCATTCGCCTCAACCAGCGCTAAACTCCTAGCAATTGAATCCTCTTCAATCATACGAATTCGTTCTTGCGAAATATCAGACTCGCCTTCGGGCTCCAACATATCTTCCGCATGTACGCCACCTGACAGTCTCAAAACCTCTTCGGGTTGCACTTCTAATGCTACAAACTCATCCTCTACCGCCGTGATTATTTCACCCGAATCAACTTGCTTTAAGGACTCAGCTGCTGTTGCTTCATTCGACACACCAGCCAATTCATTTTTATAATTGCGCCAATCAGCAACATGCACCTTTACTTCGGCATTAGCTTCCATTACAGAGGTCTCTTCAATCTCACTAACAGAGGGAATACGTAGAACCTCACCAACTTTAATAAGGTTAATATTATTCCCAATAAAAGCACTTTGATTTGCACGAAACAGTGCAATCATTATTTGATTAAGGTTTGCGCCATGTGGAAAGATTTGTTGAGCAATTTTAGATAGCGTGTCGCCCTGACTAACAGGTCCATAGGTATCGCCAGAAAAAGATTCTGAAACAACAACGGACTTAGATTGAGCTTGATCAATTACTGTCTCCGCTTGCACTTCCGGCTCTTCAGAATAGCTCTCTACCACAACGGGCACATCAACAATGGAGGGGGCGACAGGCTCTGGTCTTGCTGACTCAATTGGATCCAACAATACAGTATATTCACGCATCAAGCGACCTGATGTCCAGCTCAACTCCATCAACACATTCAAAAAAGGTTCGTTGATCGAGTTAGGTGAGGTTATTCTTATATATGGGTCGCCGTTAGATCGGGCATCAATGGCTATTTCTAATGTGGAAAAAAATGGTTCATAATTGATTCCCGCTTGACGGAACGCCTCCTGTGAGGCCAAATTTGCAGTTAATGAAGACGTCTCGTCATTTCTAACTGCAACGAGGTCAATTTCAGCCTTAAGTGGTTGTCCTAGAGCAGAATTAAGCGTTAATTTTCCAAGTCCCGCAGCATAAAGAACATACGGAAAAATTGACAAAGTTACAAATAAACATACTCTAAAATAAAACTTATACACAGAAGTACCCTCTCTAGTTCTTGGGAAGATAAAAGATGCTAGCATTGTCCGTGCTAATGTAAGCCGTAATTATGCCATGCATTATATGCTAATTCATTCAAGAAAATATGTGTAGCTTCAGTATTATGGAACATATTTCTTTATCAAGTTTTGAGTCTTAGAGATAACCTTCTAATTTTTCAATAATATCTGCAACATTCTCCGTAACGGTTCAGCAGCACCCCATAATAATTGATCACCCACAGTAAAAGCAGAAAGATACTCTCCGCCCATAGAAAGTTTACGCACGCGACCAATAGGCACAGACAGTGTTCCAGTCACAGCTGCCGGTGTTAATTTCTTTGTAGTTATTTCACGTTCATTAGGTACAAACTGCACCCAATCATTTGATTTAGAAATGACATCCTCAACCTCATCTAATGGAATATCATGTTTTAATTTAATCGTCAGCGCTTGACTATGGCAACGCATCGCACCCACTCGCACACAAATTCCATCTACTGGAATGTGTTCGTCTCGTCCCATAATTTTATTTGTCTCAGCTTGACCCTTCCATTCTTCTCGACTTTGTCCATTGCCAACATCGCTATCTATCCAAGGAATCAAGCTACCTGCCAGTGGAACACCGAAGTTTTCAATTGGAAAGTTGTCGTCGCGCAATATCCCAGTCACTTTACGATCAATATCAAGAATGTTTGACGCCGGATCATCTAATAGATTTTTTGCAACACGGTGAGTTTCACCCATTTGTTGCAACAACTCACGCATGTTTTTTGCACCTGCACCGGATGCGGCTTGATAAGTCATAGCACTCATCCATTCCACCATGTTCTTCTCGAGTAACCCCCCCATTGCCATTAGCATCAAGCTAACAGTACAATTACCGCCAATATAATTCTTCACACCCCTGTGTAATGCTTGTTCGATCACAAATTTATTAATTGGGTCAAGTATGATGATCGCATTTTTATCCATGCGCAGCTTAGAAGCCGCATCAATCCAATATCCCTGCCACCCAGCCTCACGCAGTTTAGCAAAAACCTTATTGGTGTAGTCTCCGCCTTGGCAAGAGATTACAATATCTAGCGATTTAAGCTTATCAATATCATAAGCATCTTCAAGTCGCGGTATGTCTTTGCCAATTTCCGGCCCCTTACCACCTTTTTGTGACGTTGAAAAAAAAATGGGTTCAATTAAAGCAAAATCATTTTCCTCACGCATTCGCTGCATGAGTACCGAACCGACCATACCTCGCCAACCAACAAATCCAACTCGTTTCATTTAGTTTTCTCTAACTATTATTCAATCTATTTTGTAATAAAAAAACTTAGCTTATAAATTTTTCAAAACCGCATTACCCATTTCTTCCGTCCCAACAAGTATCATTCCTGTCTCAAAAATATCGCTGGTTCGAAATTTTTGAGACAACACCTTTTGCACTGCATTTTCAACCCGCTGAGCGGGTTCTTCTTGATTGAACGTATAACGCAACATCATTGCCACCGAGAGTATCGTCGCTAATGGATTCGCCATATTCTTACCCGCAATATCAGGCGCTGAACCATGTATCGGCTCAAACAACCCTTTATTACTCTCATCTAGCGATGCAGATGGCAACATACCAATAGACCCAGTAAGCATAGACGCTTCATCCGACAAAATGTCGCCAAAAATATTTCCTGTCACCATCACATCGAATTGTTTGGGATCACGAATTAGCTGCATTGCTGCGTTATCAACAAGCATGTGAGATAGTGTCACATCGGGATAATCCTTAGCTGTTTCCGTCACCACATCACGCCAAAGCTGCGTACATTCCAGTACATTCATCTTATCAATTGAGCACAATTTATGATCTCTCTTTTGCGCCGCTTGGAAAGCAACATGTGCAATTCTACGAATCTCGACTTCGTTGTAAATCATGGTATTGAAGCCCGTGCGCAGATTGTCTCGCTGTTCAATACCGCGCGGCTCACCGAAGTAAATATCACCCGTCAATTCACGTACGATTAAAATATCCAATCCCGCTACTACTTCAGGCTTTAATGTTGAGGCGTTAGCCAACTCTGAATATAAAATAGCCGGACGTAGATTCGCAAATAGATTGAGCGCCTTACGTATCGCTAACAGTCCCTTTTCTGGGCGCTTTTCTCTGGGTAACGCATCATATTGCGGACCACCAACAGCACCTAGTATCACGGCATCTGCATCTTTAACCAGCTGATGGGTAACGTCAGGAAACGGCTCGCCTGTTGCATCAACAGCACAACCACCAAGCAATCCTGACTCTAATTCAATATTTAAGCCGTCGCTTTTCAGTGCATTTAGTACACGCACACCTTGAGCAACAATTTCAGGGCCAATTCCGTCACCCGCTAAAACAGCAATTTTCATACCACCCTTTAACTACCAAATAATCAATGTCTAAACAAACAACCACGGCTGTTCAGTACGTCTTTTTTTCTCAAACTGTTTAATTTTCTCTGAATGCTGCAGTGTCAAACCAATTTCATCCAGGCCATTCAATAAACAATGTTTACGAAATGCGTCAATATCAAATTTGAACGCGTCTCCACCAGGCGCCGTGATAACTTGCGATTCTAGATCAACAGTCAAAGAATATCCATTGATTGCTTTTACTTCATCAAACAATTGATCAATGATTTTTGAGTCAAGTATGATAGGCAACAACCCAATCTTAAAACAATTATTGTAGAAAATATCCGCATAACTTGGTGCAATAACAACACGAAACCCAAAATCTTGCAGTGCCCAGGGTGCATGTTCACGACTAGAGCCGCAACCAAAGTTTGCACGCGCAAGTAATACGCGTGCATTTGCATAACGCGTCTGATTCAAAATAAAATCAGTATTAATCTGACGTTGAGCACAGTCCATACCCGGTTCACCATGATCCAGATAACGCCATTCATCAAACAAATTCGGACCAAAACCAGAACGATTAATCGACTTTAAAAATTGCTTGGGAATAATGGCATCTGTATCAACATTAGCGCGATCCATTGGCACCACCAACCCATTAAAATTAGTAAATTTTTCCATAGTTTATTTTACCGACCGCTCAATCGCTTCGCCACCTCGTTGCAGATCTTTACCAAACCCTGCCCAAGTATTACAAGCTGACAAATGAAAAACGGCAATGAGTAAAGCTATCACAGACAAAATCTTCATAGCAGCCTTCCTTTAAAGTTCAAACAATCCTTTAATCCAATTAAACCATCTTACTTACATCAACAAAATGACCGGCCACCGCAGCTGCAGCCGCCATCGCTGGGCTTACCAGGTGCGTTCTACCGCCAGGTCCTTGTCGACCTTCAAAATTACGATTAGACGTCGAGGCACAACGCTCACCCGACACTAACCGGTCATCATTCATCGCCAAACACATTGAACAACCGGGTTCGCGCCATTCAAATCCAGCCTCACGAAAAACTTTATCTAGCCCTTCTTCTTCCGCTTGATTTTTAACTAAACCAGATCCTGGCACCACCAGCGCCAATTTAATGTTTGACGCAACCCGTTGGCCTTTAATAACGCTAGCAGCCGCACGTAAATCTTCAATGCGTGAATTGGTACAGGAGCCAATGAACACCTTATCAACCATAATTTCATTGATCGGCGTATTTGGCGCTAGACCCATGTATTTCAATGCATTTTCCATATCTTGTCGCTTGACTTCGTCCACAATTTGCATCGGATCAGGCACACAGCCATCAATCGTTGTGACCATTTCTGGCGATGTACCCCATGTGACTTGTGGCTTTATCTGTGCTGCATCCAACGTAATGACCGCATCAAATAACGCATCATCATCGCTTTTCAAAGTCCGCCAGTAAATCGTTGCTTTATCCCAAGACGCCTCTTTAGGTGCAAACGGACGTCCTTTAATATATTCAATCGTCGTTTCATCAACCGCGATCATGCCCGCACGCGCACCCGCTTCAATCGCCATATTACAAAGCGTCATACGCCCTTCCATGGACAATAAACGGATTGCACCCCCCGCA
>JAJFJG010000122.1 GCA_021774265.1 Nitrosomonas sp. | reverse complement strand
TACGTTTGTGGCCACATCAGCAGGATTTTCTTATGTGGCTTTTATTACGGATGTTTTTGCACTGCGTATTGTCGATTGGCGAGTCAGTCAATCATTACATACGGACCTGGTGCTTGATGCATTGGAGCAGGCATTGTGGTCCATGGCGAAGCATCAACGAAGTAGAATTCGCAACCTTGGCGTGGGTTGATTGATTTAACAATCGCCGGTTATTGGAATCAATAGGAAACATTCTGCCGGCAGAATACGAAATGGCGATATTATCGTTAATTGGAAGAGTCAGATGAGGCTGCTTGACTCAAACTAAAATGTCTCTAGAAAAATCGGGGCGATTCATTTCAATAAAGCTATAAAGAGTTTAAGTGGTTTCTATAAAAAAGCACACGACACTTTATGACATTTAAGTCGCGCCAACCTGCTAGGTGAGCTGGGATCTATGTCACCAACCGCTCATGGGAACGAAGCCAGAATTAACTAAAACGAGATTACATCAAGACAAACGCTCTTCCAACAATTCAACCCAGTGCTTTACCTGCAATGCCGTGCCGCCTTGCAAATGCGTCAAACACCCAATATTCGCTGTAGCAATCTGTTCAGGTTGACCTGACTCCAACGCCATCACTTTGTTTTTTAGTAATTGCTGTGAAAGTTCAGGCTGGAGGATGGAGTATGTGCCTGCTGAACCGCAGCATAGATGGGCATCTGGGACGATGGCTAGGTCAAAACCAGCGACGATTAAAATTTCCTCTGCGATACCGCGTATTTGTTGGCCGTGTTGCAGGGTACAAGGGGAATGGAAGGATAGTTTTGGTTTTTCTGGGTTAGGTGTTTGCTTGTTAATTAATTGTTCTATATTTTCTAATTCACCGTGAAGAATTTCACTGATATCTTTGGTCAGCGCTGAAATCTTGGCGGATTTTTCTGCATAAAGCGCATCATGGCACAGTAAATGCCCGTATTCTTTGACCGTTACGCCGCAACCGCTGGCAGTCATCACAATTGCCTCGACTTCTTTTCGCTCGACCCATGGCCACCAAGCGTCAATATTACGGCGCATGTAATCTAGTCCATCTTCCTGCGCATTAAGATGGTAGGCCACTGCACCGCAACAACCCACTTTGTCAGCTTTGAAGAGTGAGATTCCCAACTTGTCTAACACCCTCGCACTGGCGGCGTTGATATTGGGTGCCATTGCGGGTTGCACGCAGCCATCTAGCATCAGCATCTTGCGAGTGTGTTGCGCTGTTGGCCATGCTTTAACCGAAGCCGAAGCGAGTTTGGATGGAATTTTGCTTTTTAAGGCTTGTGGCAACAAGGGGCGAAGTGCTTGGCCCATTTTAAATAGCGGCGTAAATACACCTGCATTGGGCAAAATCTTGCGTAAGGTGTAGCGCATCACTTCTGCCCGAGCGCTGCGTTTCACTTGTTTCTCAATAATGCCACGGCTGATATCGACCAATGCACCATAGCGCACACCGGATGGACAAGCACTTTCACACGCACGACAAGTCAGGCAACGATCCAAGTGCAGTTGTGTTTTTTCGGTGATGGGCTGACCTTCGAGCATTTGTTTCATCAGATAAATTCGCCCGCGTGGGCTATCTAGCTCGTCACCTAAAATCTGGTAAGTTGGGCAAGTGGCGAGACAGAAGCCACAATGCACACAGCTACGCAAGATGGCATCGGCTTCTTGTCCTTCAGGGGTATTTTTGATGAAATCGGCGAGGTTTGTTTGCATTTAGAGCTCTGAATATAGTCTGCCGGGGTTGAGTATCCCTGCTGGGTCAAATTTCTGTTTGAGTGCGCGATGAATGGTCATTATGCCGGGGTCAAGCGGGTGAAAACCATTGCTACGTGTTTCACCGCCGCGAAATAGCGTGGCGTGGCCACCGGCGTCTTTTGCTACTTTGCGTATGACTTCGGCATCCACCCTTTCATCACACACCAGCCAACGCAATGCACCATGCCATTCTATGAATTGTTGCCCCGGTAAGGTTAATGGTGGCATGGTTGATTTAATGGATATGCGCCAGAGTGCTTTTCCAGACACGAAGAAATCGTGCGATTGTTCACGCACAGATTGCCAGAAAATATCACCATCCGCTAGCACTTCACCGCCCAGCTTTGTATGAGCTGCATGGATAGCAGATTCCGCACCCGAGAGCCTTAACGTCAACACACCATCACAAAAACAACTGGCAGAAATCGGCAGTGGCTGGCCCGCCCACTGATTCATTTTCTCAATTGCTTCCGCTTCTTGCACAGGCAGTTGCAGCGTTAATTCGGCGGCTGGTCGCGGCAAGACTTTGAGTGATACCTCAAGCAACACACCCAATGTCCCCATCGCCCCCACCATCAAACGCGAGACATCATAACCCGCGACATTTTTCATCACTTGCCCGCCAAAGTGCAGATCATCACCCTTGCCGTCTAGCATCCGAACACCCAACACAAAATCTCGCACTGAACCAGCTGCCACACGACGTGGCCCCGAAAGTCCCGTGGCAACACATCCGCCTAGCGTTGCGGCTGAACCGAAATATGGCGGTTCAAACGCCAGCAACTGGCCTTGTTCACTGAGTACTGTTTCCAGATCAGTCAAACGCGTACCC
>JAJFJG010000121.1 GCA_021774265.1 Nitrosomonas sp. | reverse complement strand
GATTTCTCGTGTCGTCATGCCTTGGGCGTACAAAAAAAGAATCTTGTCATCCATCGAGGTAAATCGACGCTGGTGCTTTTTGACAAGGTGAGGCTTGAAGCTACCCGATCTATCACGCGGCGTGTCCAGTTCAAACTGGCCGGATTCCGTTTGCAAAATCTTACTGCCGTAACCGTTTCGGTTATTGTTAGCTTTGTTCGGCTCATGCTTGGCAAAACCAAGATGATCTTCAAGTTCAGCGTTTAATGCCGCCTCAACCGTGATTTTAGTTAGCATCTGACTGAAGTCGTTCAGGTCTTCTCCGGTTTTTATATTCTTAGCAGCTAATGCGGCTATTGCGTGGAGTTATTCGTTTTTCATCGTCTGTCTATCCTTTCCCATGTTTGGGGTTAATGATAGACAGTTACACAGAATTTGTTACAGTCTCTGCTGTTGATAAGTGTGGTCGCACAATTGATTTCTATCTTTCTCCTACCCGCAATACTAAGGCG
Source organism: Nitrosomonas sp. (assembly GCA_021774265.1). Classification (GTDB taxonomy): domain Bacteria; phylum Pseudomonadota; class Gammaproteobacteria; order Burkholderiales; family Nitrosomonadaceae; genus Nitrosomonas. The sequence goes on along the minus strand of JAJFJG010000121.1, from coordinate 7,810 downwards.
GCCAAGCGGTTTCTCAGCAAAGCACTCAAGTCTATAAAGCCATGGGTACATCCCAAGACAATCAATACAGACAAAGCACCGACTTTCGGCCCCGCCATTGCTGAATTGCAGGAAGAAGGGAAATGCCCAAAGAATACGGTACACCAGCAGGTAAAATACCTGAACAGTATTGTCGAAGCTGATCATGGCAAACTCAAACGCCTGATAAATCCAGTGCGCGGTTTTAAATCTATGAAAACTGCCTATGCAACCATCAAGGGGTTTGAAATCATGCGCATGTTCAAAAAAGGACAAATGAATGCATGGACACACGAGCAAGGTCTTATAGAAGAAATCCGTCTTATTGAAAGACAGTTCTATACTTACACCGCATAATCTAACCTATCAGAGACTTACTCTGGTTAATGCTATTTTTTGCAACAGAGCCGTTTTGCCAGCCTCTCTACCTAAAAAAGATGACTACCCTCTAGAATTACCCGCACACAAAAATTTAACTAGACAAACGGTCTAGAAGCAGTAAGCCATAGACCTTTAACTCGCCCCGGTCATGTTGGTGGTGAATAATCATTACATTCAACAGGAGCGATCAATGTGCGTCCTCCCACAGAATATGTTTCAAATATTGAATGGCTTTTCTTGCAAACCCAGTGATATTGTTTGCGTTCGTTTGGTTCTTGAATCAATTGCATGTCGATATGCTGGCAGCCTTGGCAGTCGGTTCCTTTGCCTGGTGACTGGTGACTGAGTGAAGGCATAGATGATGCTGAAGGGATCAATACTATAGTCATGGCAGAGAATTGCCCATGATCTAATTTGTTCCGTTTGTGGAATGGTTTGAAGCTTCATAATTGCTTCGAGAGTTTCTTCCCTATTTACAGTTGCTTTATTACAACAGGTCAGCAACAAACACATTGCAATCGGATTTGCTGGATACGTTTTTGCATCGCGGAAATTATCTGAAGCCACACCTTTAACGTGCAAGTTATTTTCTTGTTTTATTCCGACCCTATCATTTTTTGGTCGGGCAGGTCGGGCAGGTCGGGCAGGTCGGGCGCAATTGATGAGATCGTTTTCAGCATTAGGTTTCACGTCTGCCCGACTTTCTGAGCCAGTCGCAATATGGTCGGGCAATGCCCGACTTTTTGGTTATTTTCGTGATATTCGGTTGATTTTTGCTGTTCAATTAACGCATTCCAATCAATCATTATCACTCCAAATTGTAGGCAAAATATGGAAAACTCTTATCCGCCCCTCATTATCTAATTTAACTTTTGGGCATAGGTTCTTGCCATCACCAGGCTCCATAAAACCCTTGCTGATAAGTAACTTTGCTACCGCCAGATAATCCAAACCTTTGCATACTTCACTTTTAAATGATTCACGAAGAATATAATATTCTGTACCAGCAATTGAGCATTCACGATAACCTACACGCTGCAAAGTTTTGGGTGCATGATCATCAACTGTCCGACCCTTTACAATGAATCGGCCTTCATGATGCTGTTCAAGAAACAACTTGACCTGCGTTAACATTGTCCTTTCTTCTTGGTTGCCTTCCCCACCAAAGTCAGACAGCCACGATTTAAAGCAATCTCTTGCCGCCTGTATTGACTCTCCCGGCTCCCAGCCCGTTATTCCCCATTCAGTAGCCAATTCACCACCAGCGGCCACCAGTGCAAAGCGAGAAGCCACACGCCGTGCCTGACCGCTTGCTTTATCTGTCAGTGTGGCTTTACTGATTACCGCCTCACATTCCTGAACCATTGGCGCAATCGCTTCACGTTTGGACAATACGCACTTGATAAACTCAATGAACGCCACACCATAATATTTAGCAGCATTGGCAACTAGTGCATCAGAAAACTTATCGGGTGAATCAAAGCCGTGAATGTTCTCAAACGCACCCATACCCACCCCAGCATCAGCCGGGACATCACAAAGCCTAATCTCTGCACCGGTATGAATACGTTTACCCGCTTCAGCTACATGCTGTGCTAAGCTTAATTCACCGGATGACAAGAACAACAGCCGCCAAGTGGCTTGATTACATGCGCCTCCACCTGCATTGGCTCTAATCTTGCCGCAACCATTGCCAAGCATGTACGCCGCTTCAGCGGCTATCTTTCCGTCAATTTGTTTTATCTCATCCAATATCAACAGAGCATCTGATCGTGATTGCGCCAATGCTTCGATACCGTTATCTGTGCCACGCCATCGCTGTAAATAATTTTTTCCTCCACAGATGGAAGCTGCAACAAATAATGCGGTTGATTTACCACTGGATGACCCGCCACGAAAATGAAAACCACCCGATTCAGCATTGACCAAGTGAAGTAGGGGAGAAGCAAACGCAGTAGATGCAGCAAATATCAGGCGACTATTACCCGCACACAAAGCAGATACTTTTTCTTGCCATTGCTTTAGTGTGCCACGCTGCTTAAAAGGATTGGCATCGGGCAATTGATTGGAATAAAGCCATTCCTCACCACCCGAACCAATGGCCGTATCAGGTAATACAAAGGTCATTCCATCCGCTTCACCATGCCAGCCGGTGCGATTTGTCGTACGTGCTCGTTTCGCTATCTCGGCTGTTTGAAGGTATTCAAGGACTGGCCGTCTACCCTTGGGAGCAATTGTTAAGCCTTCAGCAAGTAATTCACCCGTTGCCGCCAAGCCATCACCATTAAAATGACGCATTGGTATGACAAGCTGTTTTTTTCGTTTATCCGGGTCAGAAAATGTAACCAGCTTTCCCCACTCTTTACTGTCTGCGGTACGCGCCAATGCCAACACTTCCAGGTGTCCACATACCCAACGACGGCGAAGTTTATTATCTTTGCCAGACTCAATCAAATAAACACCATCATCGAATAACTCAAAGCCATGTTGTGGTGTTTCTGGTTTGTTGGTGATGTCCGTCTGCTTTGATTGCTTCATCGAAGCATCAGGTTTAATCAGCACACCATCACGCTTTAAGAGTAAAGCAAAGTGTTCAGTCTGCCATCCGCGACGTATTAAATCAGCGGCATCATCACCAGCGCTCAGGGGTTCACCATTTTCCAGCGTCGCTGTTTTGGCATTGCCTTCACCTTTCCAGCCTGCTTTTAAATTTAGCTTGTCGATATCCAACAAATGAACCGAAGCAGCACCCGCAGCTTTTAAACATTTAACTAAATTATGACCAGCCTTTTCGCCCGGCTTATCATTATCAGTAAACACCACACAATCACGACTTTTCAGTAGGGCATAGTCAGACTTGTCAACTGCTGAAGCGCCACCTTGCCAGCATAATACCGGATGTTCTGGCAGCAGCTTATGCAGTGCTTCCGCTGCCTTCTCACCCTCGACAAACCAGGCTTTTGCATTAGGAAAAGTGACCAATCCGGGCAGTCCATAAAGTGGGCGCGGTTCCGGTGGTGCTTTGAAATGCCACTTATAACAGCTATCTTTGCGCCACAATGTTAAGGGAGTAAACTGCTTACGCTTCCCTAATTTTTCCTCATATCGATCATGGTAAAAATTCACTTCTCCATCTGTTGAAAGATAAGCGTAACGCTGTGATGGTTTGCCATTGCGTGAATGAGCCGCGGGTGGCTTAGGTGCGTCATCAGGTATCGGCATAACACATTGCCCACCATCTACACTGCCACGTTTGGGTTCATTCGCGGCGGTTGACGGGATAACCTTGCTCGTTCCTTTTGGTTTGCTTGTGGCGGGTTCTAGTGTGGTGCTTTTTTCCAGATCGACACCCAGAAAATCAGCCAACCGTTCAGCTGCTTGCCCTTGGGAGCAATTTTCTAAATACGCAATCAAGGCCACCAAATCGCCACCCTTATCATCTGTGGCAAACTCAGACCATGCGCCCGTATTTGTATTGATCGAGAATGATCCCGGCTTACTATCCGCTCTCAATGGGTTCAAAGGCAAATACTCATGGCCTTCACGTTTGCCATCGGGTAGCCAATGACTTAAAATATTTTCAATGTTACCCAGTGCGATGGTCGCGATCTTTTTAATGGAGGCTATTTTCGGCAAAATATCCTCCTTGTATAAGCTTTTCTATTGCATTAGGGTCTTCATTTATCAGGTTACGTGCAAGCTCAAGTTTATTAATCAAGTCATTGGTAGTGACTGATACATCTTGCAATTCAAGATAACCAAGCTGTAACGATTGGCTACGCGGCATAATTAAGCTGGTTGATTGCATCAGCTCAATTAATGAGATTGAATCAGCTAAGGCGGTTTTGGCCTTAGATAAAGTCTCTTTATTGCTTGGATTGTTGGTGCTGTTTTGAGCTTGCGCGGTTGCGCTAGAGTTAGGTGTTGTCATGGCTTAAGTCCTTTTTTCCGGTTTGTGAGTACCGCTCGACGTAATCGAGTGGGCGGTATCGAGTGGGTTGGACGACCGGACAGAAGCACCGGCGAGCACAAGGCTCCCCAAACGACCCGCCAAAAGAAACTTAGGCTTTCCATATGAGCGGACATAAAAATATCGCATAAAGCGCCTACCCGCTTCTCTGCCTGGTTACTAAACCAGACCACTATATTCATATAATTATCCGCAGTGGATTTAGTCTCCTTATTCAGTCGTCTAGCCGATGCCAGTGCCAGTTTCAATTGCAGACCATGCACAATCTCTTGCGGCGTGTAACGCTTGTAAGGCCGCCATTCGACAAGTCGACAGCGAAACGGCGCACCGGCTTCGTCAACGTGTTTGGGCTTGCCATTGATGGCAACCGGCAGGCGCGCCCAACGGCTCAATGGCCCGTTAGCGCCAGCATCGCACAACTTTGAACTGATCACGGCATTGAGCAACCGTACCGCCATATCACAGTCGGTAATCGGATTGGCAAGCATGATCCCGCCTTGATGGTTGCCGTGGTTGGTCTGAATAAGCAAGGACAATTCAAAACCGGCCAGTCGCTCCAGCGGAATCTTGGTGCCCAGATCGTCCAGCATCAGAAAATGGCAGGCGGCAAACTGTGCCTTGCGCGCCTTGAAAGAGCCATCCCCGCCAGGATAAAAACTCGAACATCCGACGAAGTTGTTCTGCTCAGCAGAAAGATCTCCAATGGCCACATCGGCTCGGTGTGCCACCCATCCACCCACACAGGGGTCACCCGCCTTGGAGCAAACCGTAACGAATGCTCCATCTGGCAGAGATGGAAACACCGCCGCCACAAAATCGGCGTTCGTCATCAAAACACCTCCTTCACCGCCTTTACCGCCTTCATCTGGCTTGGGAGCAAAAACTGTCGAGTTAATAATAGTCATCGCAACCCCCTCAAGCCGCAACTTTGCGAGCAGCTTCTAACTTCACCACTAATTCTCGTATTTCGTCATCCGTCTTGCCTGCAATGCGAGCCGAGTTGATTGCAGCAACCTCATGCTCCGGCCAAGCAGATGCACGAGAACCGATCTTAACTGGGTGAGTGAAAAGTCCATTTTGAATCTCTTCGTAATGTTGAGATTTGCGTATACCACGCAAAGAAAGGACAGTTTTTAAACGTATCAGTATCGGAGTAGATGTTTTCATTGTCGTAAGATCCTTATTATGGCCGCCAACCGAATGTCGGCAGCTAAAGGGCTATTGTGGATTACGACGGATGGTGCTTTTGCGCGATTTTCCGCTTTTTGAAGCCGTTAATATTAAATTGTTTAATTACAGCAGGTTACTTTTATTCCGGAATTAATATTTTGCACAAAATTACGATATATTATTAATATATATGCGGTATCAACTATACGTTTTTTTCGGCTTCTCGTAGTATCCTTTGAAGGCGGTCTTTGCTGATATTGACGGCGGTGGCTAAATGAACGAGCACAGAAGCTCCTTTTCGCAGATTGGCCCCTGCTTTAATGCTCGAAAGAAATTTGAGAGCAAGTATGGCGTCTCTCTTAGAGATAGAAGGCTCTGTAAAGTATCTGAAAGCTAGGACAAGTCCCTCATTTCTGACAACGTTTTTCTCGTGGCGGGCATTTCCACTTGCTATTCCTGCTTTACGAGCGCGTGCTATCCGGCGCTCTTTGCTAAGTTGCATGTTATTGTTTAGTCAAAATGAAACCAGCAAGAAGCATGGCGATTTGTAGGTAACTTGTCATTTTTTTCTTCCTCCGAGCTAGAATACTTGGTAAATTGACTGCCGATTTACGCAGTGATGCGCGCTTGCGCCAATCTATCTTTTCGTATTGGAACAACTTCTGCGTTGGCATTGGTTACTTTGTCACAAAACTTTTGCCAGTCATTCATCATGCACCGTCTTTTTTCCAGCATATTGCCTCGACGGTAAGCCGCTTCGGTTTTGTCCTTGATCACATGCGCCAGCGCCATTTCGCATAAATCATTGGGGTAATTGGTGTGTTCACCTGTCCAGTCCCGAACTAATACAACTAATACATATTAATTGTCAGATGATCAGGTCGCCGCTTGATTTAATACTCAAACACCAGATTTTACAATAACTATTTTTTTGATGATGACATTGCCTACTTCTGCGATACTTGATCTAGCAGATCACGGCGTTCTAGCCGTAATTTGTCTTGACGCTCTCTTGACTTTTCCATACGCGCCGTATACGTCCGGCCTAATTCTTCTAACGTTTCTTTATCAAATTTTTTATCAGGTGTTGCTTCGCCGTTTTGCCGCCAGTATTTTGGTTGACGATTACGCAACCAAGTTATTGCAGCCTTCGTATCCGGCGGATAATGTTTGACGTAATCTGTGGCGGTTACGTTACCTTCAAAATCGCTAATATGTGTTGCAACATGAGAGCAACCTATCGCTCTTTCGTACAGACCTAATGCGACATTTGCGTCTGCTGATAGCTTACCTCTCTTTATGGACTCAAAGAAATCAGGGTGATTTCTCTTCCAGTTATTAATCGTTTGTTCACTTACATCAAAGTAATCAGCAAGCATTTTGTCTGTTGATCCTAGCAAACATAGTCTAAAAACTTGTTCATTGTATTCAGGTAGATACCTTGAGTTCCCATGATGCTCACTATCTTCTTTATTGCCTTTTATAACGAATTCATCTGGCTTTTCAGGTGGTTTATGTTTGGGTTTCAAGCTTGGTTTTAATGCTGTTTTTCCAAGCTTGTTTTCTTTAGTCTCCAAGCTTGGTTTTTTGCCTTTTTCCAAGCTTGGTTGTTTGTTTTTTTGCCAGTTTTCTTTCTTTGATTTAAGCCGTATAGCTTCCGCACTGACAGGCAAGGCCAACTGTTCAATTAACCAGGGAAAACCTTTGCGTTGATCGCCTTCCCACACGCCACGCGCGTGATTCCATTCATCAACCGTTAGTTTAGGTATCGCTGACATAATTTAGAAATCTAATTTACCGATATGTGGGGTAACATTGCTTACAATCCTACATTCCATGCGGAATTTTTCCAGTTCTGTCGCATTAACGTAAAAATACATATTTCAAGTGAGCAGATACGTCGGCTTATGTCATTCAACAGATTTATTCTGCCGGCGCATAAAATTGCTCAATAAAACACATCTGGTCAGCCCCCTCCATCATCAACGGCTCTGTTGCAAAAAATAGCATTGACCAGAGTAAGTCTATGATAAGTTGGATTATGCGGTGTAAGTATAGAATTGTCTTTTAATACGACGGATTTCTCCTAGAAGACCTTGTTCGCGTGTCCATGCATTCATTTGTCCTTTCTTGAACATGCGCATGATTTCAAACCCCTTGATCGTTACATAGGCAGTTTTCATGGTTTTAAAACCGCGCACTGGATTTATCAGGCGTTTGAGTTTGCCATGATCAGCTTCGACAATATTGTTCAGGTATTTTACCTGCCGG
>JAJFJG010000013.1 GCA_021774265.1 Nitrosomonas sp. | reverse complement strand
TTTAGTACCAAGACGCTTGCGAAACTCACCAAAATAACTATGATCTAGTGCCTTTTCTCCAAGACCCAAATAACAGAACCATTTGCCAGAAAGGTTCTCCTGTAAGAAACGCTCCATCTCTCGATCACTTAGATCTTCATGAAATTGCAACACCAGCGCTCGTAATGCAAATTCAGCACCCTTTTCTTTGCGGCCTTTATATGAATAAAGCGAATGATAAGGTTGACTGAGCTGATCAAATGGCAGTAGTCGTTCCAATTTGCGGTAAGGGTGGTTCGCGGGAATCAGGGCGTCTAATGTAAGAAATAGGTCGCTTTGGTCTCTTTTAATCTTCTAACAATTCATCAATAACTATTTTGTATATTATCTCAGATTATTGCCTGTTTTCCGACAGGCCCAATACTTAGAATTGCTCAGCAAAAGACAACTTGTCAGCTCCCTCCATCATCATCTGACCTTTGCGAATCATGTGCATTAGTTCGATACCAGCCAAGATGTTATTAGCTGATTGAAAAGATTTGAATCCGAGCATTGGTTTCGTCACTCGCTTCACTGCTCGATGGTCTTGCTCCACAATATTATTGAGATATTTGACCTGACGAACCATCATGGGTCTCTGCTTGCTGGCATTGTTCTCATCAAACGCTGCTTTATTGGCGCCACTTTTATCCATCGTTACCTTTTCAGGAACGCCATTGGCTTGCATGGCTTTGTCAAAGAAGCGTTTAGCCGCAGCCTTATCGCGCTTGGCCGTTAATAGAAAGTCGATTGTATTACCATCCCTGTCCACAGCGCGATAGAGGTATTTTCAAGCACCTTTGACCTTGATATAAGTCTCGTCCATCCGCCAGCTTCCACCAACCGAGCGCTTATACTTTCTGAAAATCTTTCCCAATAATGGTAGAAACCGGATTGTCCGACGGCTCACTGTAGAATGGTCAACCGTAGTAACACCACGCTCCTCCATCATTTCTTCCAGGTGTCGGCAACTTAACGGATACGCAGCGTACCAGCGTATGCAGACCAGAATCACATCAACCGGAAATCGCATTCCTTTTACATCAAGCATGTAATCTCACCATTTATTTCAATCAAGGTAGTCTACAAGACTATGCGGTCAGTTTGCTTAATGCGACAGAACCCAAAAAATACCCAAATTATGGGAGCTTGAAAATGTCTGTTTCTCATTAAAATTCATGGTATTAATAATTTCTCTATGCAAGCCACGAGGAATTACAAGTTAAAGCATTTATACGATACGCTAGTCTGAATTTGAAACATTTTGTTGCTGAGCTGCCTTGGTGCTATCGGTCTTTTGCAGCGCAGCTAGTTCTTTCCAACGTGGCCGCGTTGATCCTTCTTTAGGCGCAGGCCAGCCTTCTCGTTGCGACCCACGATCACCCTCTGTGGATTCAGTTTGATCATGAAACAGTTGCACTTGAGTGTTGTACGGCATGTCGATATGCGCTTCATCTAAAGCTTGCTTGATCGCTTGGATAACTGATGCATGCACATGAACCACGTCTGCCCGACGGCTATTCGTCCACCAGCGAGCACGGATGGTGACCCAACTCGCGGCCAACTCCCAAGGCAGTGCCTCTGGTGGCGGCTCGCTTTCCACCTCAGCAACTCCAGCGAGAGCATTCTGTATCACTTCGCACGCCTCCTCAATATTATCGCCATAGCCTACTCCGACATCATATTGACTGCGACGCTTTTCATAAGCTGTTTTTACCAATACCGCGTTGGTATAAATGTCACTGTTCGGAACAACAATTCGTTGTCCATCGTAGGTTTTAATAATGGTTGCTCGGGTTTCAATACGTTCCACCGTACCTTCATGTCCATTAACTTCTATTTGATCGTTAATTGTAAATGGATTACGTAATAAAATGAGTAAGCCTGCGAGCCAGTTTTGCAAGATATCTTTAAACGCAAAACCAATGGCGACAGAACTTACACCCAGTCCAGCAATTAAATCGCCGGGGTTTAAAGTGGGTATTACAATGGTAGCTGCCAGTAAAAATCCTACTAAAATAATCACCCATTTTATAAATCCGCCAAGCACCTCACCTAAATTGTCTCGATTACGTCGAGTTGATTGACGTAAAACTAAGCGCCGGACGAATACGCCTATGCCGTAAAACAAGGCCATTACGACGATTGCCAAAATGATATTCGGCAATAATTGGATGCCGCCATCAATCCAATTATCGAGACGTTCGAGCGCTACACCATAATCAGCATCGATTTGTTGAGGAATATCCAGCTGTTTATCCGAATCTCCCGCCTTACCGGATTTTTCTGTCATTCTTTCTCCTAGGGATTATTAACACGCCACATTATCTATCTTAATATAATTTCTTTGAAAGAATACAATTATTATTAATCAACTGGTTATTATTAATTCGTTTAATGGGTTAAATTCCAACAAAGGTACGTAATGCGTCATAGGGTTTATGTTATACCATTGAATATAAATCAAAATAATCTATTTTTAGACTCCCAAGTTTAGACGTAAAAAAGCCCAAATTTTGGGAGCTTGGGAAAATATATTTTTCATTAAGATTCAGACAATTAGTAATTCTTCTATGGGACTTTACGTACCTTTGTTGGAATTTACCCTTAATAGGACTTTGATTTGCGAGACAACAAAACGGTACAGTTTTAGGACTATTTTGAGGGATAAAAAGGGTAGGGCGGTAATGTCTCGTAAAACGACCGTTTTTCGAGACACCCAAAACATGTTACCAGTTTCATACAGTCTCCTTTTGGATTAAGTTGATTTATATCAATGCCAGGGAATATTCAGCACGTATTATTAGGATTGGAATAGGGAAGAGCTAAAAAATCTTTCGTAGTATTTTGCGGGTGTGCATATGTTAGGCAGATAAAGACTAATTTAAGTATCTCTGCAGTTCCAGCAGATGGAGTGGGCTATTTATGGTTCTGTCGCATCAATTTTTGATGGGCATTGGAGATGTACTATATAAGTCAAAGAATTTTTTCAACCAACCCTACCAGACTTTTAAAGGGACTTGCTAAATGAAATTAACAACAAAAGGAAGATTTGCAGTCACTGCATTACTGGATCTTGCAATGCAACATGGCAATAGCCCTGTAACGCTTTCTGATATCAGTCGGCGTCAAAATATTTCACTGTCTTACCTTGAGCAATTATTTGCCAAACTACGGCGATCAGAACTAGTTGATAGTGTACGTGGACCAGGCGGTGGATATTATCTTGCTAAAGCATTGGATAAAGTGTCAGTTGCAGAGATAATTCTTGCGGTCGATGAACCCATTGATACGACACAGTGCGGCGGTAAAGAAAACTGTCATAATGATGGAAAATGCATGACCCATGATTTATGGGCCAAACTAAATGATCAAATTTTTGATTATCTAGGTGCAGTAACACTTAAGCAACTCGTTGATGATCAGCAAAAAGAAGCTGAAGTTATCCAGTTCCAGTTACTTGATATGCGTAAAGCCTCTACTGCTTAATCTACCTAACAATCACTAATTACTTCAAGTAATTCGGTTTAATCTTCCTTAAATTTATTGATACTAGCGCTAATGTTTTGTTCATCCCTGCATGAGGGTTGGGTTCACGGCAATATAGGGTGTGAACAAAACACTTGCTAGCGTGACTTATTATCAAACTGTTGATTAATAACAACATTAATCATTAACTTAACATAATTAAGATTATTAGCATTAAGTGCATTAAAGATAACCATTTGTTTATTATGTATAATTAAGTCAATGTGTGTTTGTGAAGAATTATACATTACATCCTAAACAGCTCTATATTGCTTGGTGATCATACGTAACAATGCCTTTAAGTGCGTTGCCCATTTGTTGTGAAGCAACATCCAATTCATAGGCTATTTGCAGCTTGAGCCAAATTCTCGGGCCTGTTCCAAAGA
>JAJFJG010000120.1 GCA_021774265.1 Nitrosomonas sp. | reverse complement strand
TCTTGTGCATGGTGATTTATGGGATCACCTCTATTTTGAATCGTTAGAGTACGGCAATATTTTCTTACCGCTGACGCTAGAAATGGGTTCCTGGCGCTGGATTCGCAAAAACCCACTGCAGCTACGAAAAATATTGGGACTTTATCATCCAATGAAAGCGCATCGTCTTAATCGTGTGCTACGAGGTCATTTAATACTCCTGGAATTTTTACTACAGGCAACGTTCTCATATGAAAACTGGCTCGATAAAAGTCGCACCTCGGAAATGGAGCGACAGGCACACGAACTCTGGTATCCATGAAAAATAACAAACATTTCGTATTACTTCGCGGACTATTACGCGAAGCTAGGCATTGGGGTCAATTTATTAAGGAGCTGCAAGAACAGTTTCCAGATGTCGATATTCTTACGCCAGATATTCCCGGAAATGGACAGCTATATCATGCAGTCAGTCCAAAAACAATTGCATGTATGACTGATGCATTACGCCAACAGGCACCCACACGTAGCCATCTTAAACTAGTGGCACTTTCCATGGGCGGTATGATCGCAATTGACTGGATGACCCGTTTCCCAGAAGAAATAGATAGCGTAGTATTAATTAATACCAGTGTTCGACCAATTTCTCCGTTTTATTATCGTTTACGCTGGACGAGCTATCCTCAAATCTTGAAAATAATTTCTCATTCAGCGTCGCAAAGAGAACTAGATATTCTGGCGCTGACTTCAAATAAGCACAGCCATAACAGTAGATTAGCGAGTGACTGGCAACAATGGCAGAAAGGGTGTCCTGTCTCTACTCGCAGTGCCATAAATCAACTTTGGGCCGCAGCAAAATTCTCAATTAAGGTTAAACCACAACAACCAATATTGATTATTACTAGTCAGACTGACCGCTTAGTGCACCATTGTTGTGGTATGAATCTAGCAAAAGCATGGCAAACAGACCATGTGACACATAAAACAGCTGGGCACGACCTACCCCTTGATGAGCCGGCGTGGTTAGCTAATATCATCAAAAACTGGCTCATGAATCAACCGGTGGTTTGTTAACATATTGATGCCCCATCTTCTATTGGTGTGGCAAAAAAAGCGGCGCTTAAAAAGCACCGCTAAACTCAAATTGATACCTGATTACCAAGAAGCTTCAGCTAGTTTTAGCAAATGCCCTGGCATTGGTGGAGTATGGACAGATGCATGAACCAATCTGGCGACCAAAGGACCCAGCTTAAACCGCCGATTAAAACGATATTCAAATTCTGCCAGATAGCACTGGCAAATGTTTTGGTTGAATCGCATGATAAGTGTCTTGCATGGCAGATTTAACATTGCCCAGCAAGGTGTTGACCCAGTGGAAAGCCAGTATTTCCATACTGTTGAGACCGTCCCCTGTGACAATAGCTTTATGTGTATTAGTGTGATTACCAAGGGAAACTGTCGGTCTAATTACCGAGCGACTTTGTCATAATCTCTTTAGCAAATCGTGCCTCATACCACAATATTATTGTCGCTAATGAGCGTTTAAGCGATGTACCTTCTTTGGCAGCTATACTATAACTAGCGGCGTTCGCTTTGCTGGTATTAATCTATTCCATAATTAAATAATAAAAGAGTGGAAATTTCCTACTCCTTGTTTACTTGATACCCATGCAATTAGCATAGTAAGTTACTGTTGCTGGCCAATCCGAGAAAATACCTAAGATACCGATATCTTGTGCTAAAACATGCAACGCTTCAAATGTATTGCCATCATTATTTATAATGCTATTTTCCAGGCTCATTGGGTCTGGGTTGTCACCATTGAGTGTCTGATAGTACCAACCACCTCCTTTTACTAAAGGGCCTGAGCGTTCTAGTGTCCAGGTAATGATATCAAGACCAACTTCCCTCGCTTTATTTGCATAAAGTGAGGGAATAATTTTTTCATCTTCAATATCCAGCAGCATCCACATAGGTGGCGCGATAATCTGAACATTATCGGCAATTAATTTGTCCATAGACGGTGACCAAGTTGCCGGGTTGCGGTGATCAAAATCAGGATCGTCGTAACGACCATCCAAATAAACTGCCTGTGATGCAAATTCAGGCTCGTTTTGAATCCAATACAATATATCTTTAATATCAGATGACTGCACCCATACTTTAGAAGCTGGGATGTCGGCTTCTTTATACTCATCAATTATTTTTTGTGCATAATCTTGCTGAGAAAAATCATCAAATGGCATAGAAACACTCGGTGTTTTAAGTTCCGGGATCATTTTTGTACCTAGCTTCAGAAATAAGGTAATGCTTTCTTTATGCGTTAACAAGGTTCCATTACTTGCATAGAGGTCGGTTCGCCAACCTGGTGTTCCGCCCATATATTCCTCAACGGTCAAGGCCGACGGATTAAACGCATCCATTTTGCCCTTTAATGTTTTAAACTCAGCTATGGTGATATCGCTGGTGCAACATTGCGCTGTAGCAGGGCTTAACATATTTCCATCTGCATCAAAAACTGCGGTCTGAAAAGGTTGAGAGCAGCGGTTCGCTAATTCTGTTTCAAGAATGTTAGTTGTCGTTTGTAGGTCACACTGAGAATGACGACAAACTAATTCTTTATCCTTGGTAAAATTCACATCACATTCAAGAATACCTGCGCCCATTTTTGCAGCTGCTTCGTAAGACTCTTGAGTATGCTCAGGAAACTGCAGTGACGCACCTCGATGCCCTATGGAAAAATCTACTCGTTTAAATTTAGATGTTTTACAGCCTTCTAATTTCTGTTTTAGTGAGCTTTCATTCATCTTATTTATTAAGTAAAAAGGGCGGGGCCCTAGTTGCACACTTTCCTCCTCTTTTTCATGGAGGTACATATCATATCCAGTGTTTTTATAAGCCCAATTTGTTGCTAACAACACAAGTATGGCTGCTGCCATACCAATGATTAATAAGCGAGGCATATAACCTCCTGTAAGTTTTCGAAAAAACTTTAATTGGTATCAGAATGATTCCACGGTTAATTCTATATTGAGAATATTTCCGTTCTACTCCGACTACGTGAAGGTTACGCGATCTTATAATGACTTAGGCATTATCATGGTTCGTCGTCATTTTATTGTCATGTTGGTTGTATATCTTGTTCAGCATTATCTTATTTCTGATGGAGAATTAAAACATGGTTAATGTTGATATCCTACTAAAAGATTATTTTCAAACAACTACCGAGCAAAATACTAAACCGATTATGAAAGTGGCGTCATCTTTATTGAAGAAACTCATTCACCAGAATGAAATCAATCATTTCATTGAAACTCACAAGCATTTGGAAGGTTTAGGGTTCACGGATGCAGTACTTGAGCATTTTAATTTTACTTTTCAAGTATCTAATAAAGATCGTGCTCGCATACCAGACCATCATCGTGTTTTAATTGTTGCCAATCATCCGTTGGGTTCTTTGGATGGCTTAGCGTTAATCAAACTAATATCGGAGATCAGAACGGATGTCAAAATCGTTGCAACGTCTCTGTTAAATCATATTGATCCACTACATAGCCTGTTTCTTACAGTCGATAGTTCATCAAAAAAAGTAAGCCATCGTGAAAATATGCGCCAAGTTACCAGTGCATTAGAATCAGAGCAAGCGGTCATTATGTTTCCCACTGGAGAGGTTTCAAAAATCTGTTCTGATGGTATCCGTGATGGCAAGTGGAAAACCAGTTTTCTGTATCAAGCGCTAAAAACCAAGGCACCAATTGTGCCAGTGCACATTGGCGGTAAAAATTCAGCTTTATTTTATGGAATCTCGAGTATCCATAAGCCTTTGGGAAAAATGATGCTGATTAATGAAATGTTTAATCAGAAAGATAGTGAAATTACACTCAGAATTGGCAAAACCATTCCCTGTGGGTCAATCACAGAATTAGATATGCCTAGGCCCGATATTGCAAAGCAAATGCGCAAGCAAGTTTATTTGTTAGGCAAACAAAAGAAAAAAGATTTATTCAAGCCAATTGAAAGTATTATTCACCCAGTTAAAACAAAACTAATCCGTAAAGAATTAAAGAGCTCACAATTAATTGGTAAAACGAAAGATGGTAAATTTATTTACTTATTTGATTATGTTTCCAATTCTAATGTCATGAGAGAAATTGGGCGTTTGCGTGAGCTATCTTTCAGGCAAGTTCAAGAAGGAACGGGAAATGCACTAGATGTTGATAGTTATGACCGTTATTATCGCCATCTTATTTTATGGGATGAAATCGAACTAGAAATAATTGGCTCATATCGTATTGGCGAAGCCAAAGAAATACTCGAGAAAAAAGGTGAAGCTGGTTTATATACCAACAGTTTATTCAAATTTGATCATGCACTTATTCCTTATCTTGAAAATTCCATTGAGCTGGGCCGCAGTTTTATCCAGCCAAGATACCAAGGCAAACGTAGTTTAGATTATCTTTGGTTCGGAATTGGTGCGTATCTTCATCAACACCCAGGAATACGATATATGTTTGGGCCAGTTTCACTAAGCACTTCTTTACCTAGCGAAACACAAAAACTCATTGCAAGTTTTTACACCGATCTTTTTGGTCATGAGGATACGCTATCGACACCTCGGCTTCAATTTGATTTCGGCGAATATGATAATTTTAAACCGTTTAAGAATGTTTCAAATGAAACAGAATACAATCGAGCATTTTCTATTTTAAAAGAGAAAATGGCTGAGTTTGGCGTGAAGGTGCCTATACTATACAAGCAATATGTGGAGCTATGCCAACCAGGTGGTTGCAAATTTCTAGGTTTTAATATTGACCCAAAATTCTCTAACTGTGTTGACGCATTGATCTTGGTAGATATCAATATGATTAAAGATAAAAAACGTCAACGCTATATTGATAGTCACGTAACAGCTATAGAAAAGAAAAATTTCGCATAAAACAAGAATTTTTATTTGCGCGACCAAAGATTGAACACTTAGATAGAAACGCTATCGAGTTAATATTCACGTATAAGCTTTACTAGCAAATTATTATCTCTGCAAGTATCAAGAAAATAACTGAAATGGTATGGTAGTAGTCAACTAAGGCTTCTAGGGTAATGCTAAAAGCATCTCAACATTACATTGAACTTATTAGCGACCAGATGAAACGTTATTTAATATATTAGGCGAGCACATGAAACGTTATTTAATATCAATCTATTTATTACTCAGCGCTTGCACCGGTCTGCCGCCTGCTTTCGACAATGTACCGGCTACAGAAGTTACCTATAACCAAACGCGTGAAGATTTAGGGAGTTATTACAATACAGCGGTGCGTTGGGGTGGCGTCGTTGTTGGCGTAGAAAATGCTGAGAATGCCAGCCTAATGGAAATCACCCACTACCCACTCGATCATTATGGTCGCCCTCAAATAGATGAAATCAGCGAAGGACGTTTTGTCATTAAAAGCACTGAACTCCTTGATCCAGAAACCTATACCACTGAAAGAGAAATCATTGTTTTGGGTGTTATTAACGGCGATATTGAGTGGACGACGAGTAACAAAACACGTGTTTTTCTACCATTAATCAATTCCACCGCCATTCATCTTTGGCCAATGAATTATCGTAACAATTACTATCGTCATTGCCCATCTTGCTACTTTAGGCAGCTATTCTGGTAGGCAAAAAATATTGCTTTTAACTCAAACGTTGGTTGTTCATGATATATCGGGAGTATTGGAAAACCAAAATGGTAAATTTTAAGAAAATATCTTATGTGATATTTTGCGAGCTGAGAAAGATGGAGGTCAATGAGAGTGCTATTCATTTAAGCATAACTTATCGGTGGTTGGTGAAGATAGAAAATTTTATGGATATCTTCATAATGATAATGAAGAAATTGAATTGTCTGATCGCCAGAAATGGCTAAAGGCTTATGCTCTCCAGTAATGGAAATTTGATTCAGATAAAATATTTACCAACTTGAACTTTCATTTGTGCTTGCTAATAAAGGACAGGGAACAGATATTAACTAGGGGCAACGAAGATTTGGATAAGATATCATCTATATTAGTCGACACAGGTGATTTATTTAATGGGAAGGTAAGTTTTTTTAAGTGTCGGGAAAGATCATGTTCATCTTCATATAGAATTATCACCAGATTGTGCGCCTGATAAAATAGTTAGATTCACTAAGATCTCAATAAAGAATTTACTCCTCGAACTATTTGAACGCAATGAGGAGTTTTTTGAAAAAACGTATTTTATTGAAACCATTGGTTAGTTAAAAAACTAGAGACTTTAACAATCAAAATCAGCTAATAATCGCATTTTGGAAAGACAATCCTCTGTGGGATTCGTTTGTGGCTTCATAACAGAAGTCTCACACTACAGTTTCCGCGTAATGCGCGCGTTAGTGCTGTTCGGTTGTTATCTACTAAATTAAAGGAAGAGTTATGGATGATAATTCTGGTAAAAAAAATGGAAAAGGCAAACAGGAGAAAGAAGGTGGCGCAGAAAAAAGTTCCGCTGATAACAAAAGGTTTAAGTTGCCTTCATTTGCTGGTGGTATTCCCCCAGGGTCTTCTAAGGATCCTTTAACAACTTTGCAAGAAATAGCTAAAGATAAAGATATTGATCCTGAAATTAGGCAATGGTTATTTGAATACTCAGTTTCCCGTTTCAGTAATAGAAGAAAAATGGCATATATTGCTTTAATGACTATTGTAGGGATTGTATTCTTTTTGGTTTTTGGTGCTTTATATGATGGAGTTAAAGGATGCGTTGAACCAAAAGATTGTGTAGGTATTCTAGCTAGTGTTCAGAAAATAGAAGATTTGCTAGTCTGGGTGGTTGGATTTCTCGCATCAATAGTTGCCGCATACTATGGGGCTTCTAGCTTTAGGCCTTCTAGCTAAGCAGACCTAACAAAAATAATCAATGCGGGCGTTTATCGCGGTGTTTGGCTTGTACTAAAAGAACCTTGCACAGACCACGACAAAATGCCGGTTGTTGCCAGCGTTTACCAAATAGTTTTTACTGCGCCCAATTTAATAAAGTTTTTGTCCACTATAACTAATTAGGTATCTTTAAAGAATGAGGTTGCTACAACTTTTCTGTCAGCAGGGTCTTTATTAAAGTCTTCCCCAAGATTTACCGAGAAGCCGACTATCTTTGGTGTGTTTAATTTAGAACCAAATGGGTCGTTGATTTAAATTTTCTTTACACACCGTGATCATCATAAAGTAGTGCAATCAATTACTCCGGCCTCATTGATCTGCAGATTCGTAGGCATTGGGCCTACAGGTCGTAACAATTAATCATAAATATTTTATACTAAAGTAACCATTATCAATGTCGAGGTAAAAGTTACATTAGCCAGTAAAGCACACAGCATTGTCGTCACTGTTTTTAACACCGTACATTGCGCCATCGGCTTGACGCAATGGCTGTTGTTCATCAGTACCGTGACATGGAAATAAAGCTATGCCAATTTTAGGCGATATATGTTGCTGACTATCGGTCAATATAAATGGTGGTTGTAATACCAATCGGATTTTCTCCGCTATCTGCGCCGCAAAGTTTTCACTATCAATATGTTCCAGTAGAATGACAAACTCGTCGCCGCCAAAGCAGACGACAGTATCTGTTTGACGCAGGCATGCTTTGATACGCTGTGCCGCTTGCTGTAACAATAAATTTCCTTCGCTGTGGCCGCATATTCGTCATTTATCAGTTTGAAATTGCCCAAATCTAGATACATGCTTTGCTCGCGCCGACTCCGCGCCAGTACGGGTTGCATACGATCATGAAACAGTTCGCGATTTGGTAAGAAGTTGGCTAAGCTGTATACAATGCCATATACTGTAGCCGTTCCAGTATTTGTTTGCGCTCGATTGCCAACGTAACTTGCGTTGAAACAAATTTGAGTAGTTCAATTTCTGCAATGCTGTGAGTGGCTTCATTGATGCCATTGTGTAGAATCAAAGTACTAATTACCGCTACATGTGACTGCAGCGTTACTCCCAGCCAGTTAAGTTCGATGTCCGCCATTACTTTTCGTAGCGCAGGCGGTTGTTTTGCCTTATTATCCGGTGTCACCAATTAATCTGGTGGATACTGCTGTACAACGTTAGCAAGTCTTCGGTCGCAAAGACTGCTTCAGATATCGTATATAGGGCTTGCTTGTTGTGCCTCAGCCTGTTTCTTTTAGTCATATCACGCCGCGCTACCGCCACCAGGCATTGCTCAGCTTGCGACTAGTGCGCCGAGCCGACCAAAGTAAATACACTATCTGTCCATCTTTGCGGGTATAGCGATTTTCAAAGTCAAATTTAATGGCGCTGGCGTATAACCGAAAATTCGTTCAGCACCGACTCTGATAAATTCAAAGTGCCGTGTTTATCCACTACGCAAATGGCGTCTAATAGTGAATCAATATGGTTTCTAATGCTTTGTAACTGTCAGTGTTCATAATATAAGACGGTGCTTTACTGCAGAGATAACTTAAGGTTAATGTAGATTGTAGAGGTTCTATTTTTATGCAGGAAAATCTCTAAGATACCATATGGTCGATTTTTTCACTCAATGTAAACAGCATCTTCAGTGCCAGGTCTATATAAACTGTCTTCTTATGATCCTAAAGATGAATATTTGTCTAGCCTGCAAAACAACAGGTGTTCCTGCCCGCTAAAAAATTAATTCTGGCCGGACACTTTTGTGAAAAATTGTTAGTCGCCGATAAAAAGGCGACAAAATAGGTGTCGCCCGTGGAGATTCCGCTGGGAACATCTGCTTGTTCCAGAAAACGATAGGGATACCATACCAATTCCCAAGTAGTAGTGCCACAAATAATCAGGGCTATTATCGGAATGATTCTATGTTGCGGTTTGTTACTTAATATTGACATGGTTTATAGCCTGAATATCCAATTAGTTTCTAAAACTCAAAACAGAATAAGTTAAAAAACAGAAAATAGTTTATCGGCTATGGTTTGGTTTATTGGTAATTGACTAAGAAGAAATAATTATAGAGGTTATAGACAAAATCCTAGTGGTCAGTGTGGACAATTTAACATTGATATCTCTCCATATACGTACAGCATAATATTAGATGAATTGAGGAAATAATTTAGCGTTTATTCAACGATAATTGGTTTCTAATATTTGTTACATTACTCTAAATATGTGTTTTTATATGAATTTTTTCAACACTAAACACTGCTGTAAATGGCTAACTTAAAATATTTTATGTAGGAGAGCAGGGTTATGGGTTGGAGTCTAAAGAAGATTTTCTCGGTAATTGGTGGCACTGTGATTATTCTGGCAATACTAGCGATCTCATGTATTTTTATGAGTATTAAATATGGCCAGGATATGAGTGATGCGTCTGCCAATCGATATCAAATGTATCAATTAGCAAATGAATTACGGCATAGTTCCGATGACTTGACGCGATTGGCACGAACTTATGTAGTGAGTGGCGGCCAAGAAAAATGGGAAAAGCAGTATTTAGAAATTCTTGATATACGTAACGGTAAAATACCACGCCCTATCGGGTACGAGCAGATCTATTGGGATTTTCGTGCTGCTGATATTGATCCTTCTAAAGGTGTTGGACAGACGATTGCATTGATTGACATAATGAAAGAATACGGTATTTCTGAGGAAGAACTGGGTAAGTTGACGGAAGCACAAGTCAATTCCAATGATTTGGTTCAAACTGAAACGACTGCAATGAACATGGTGAAAGGGTTGTATTCGGATGATAATGGTGATTTTGTTCTTCAAGGTGAACCGGATCTGGTACAGGCACGTGAAATGATGCATGACTCGGTTTATCATCAAAATAAGGCCAAAATCATGAAACCTGTAAATGAATTTTTTGTACTTCTGAATGAGCGTACAACCAATGAACTGGCTGTTGCTGAATCACTGCGTGAACTTTGGGAAATGGTGATGGTAGCATCGATGTTGGCTATGCTCCTTGTTGTATTGGGTGGATTATTTTTTGTGCGTAATCGAACATTTGCTTTGTTATCTGAAGTTGGCTCTATTGCTGAAGGTATTGCTAAAGGTGATTTGAACCAAAAGATTGATACTACGGATTCCAGTGAAGAAGGTAGGTTATTACGTGTTCTGAATACCATGCAAGAGAAATTGGCGGATGTGGTTAGTACAATACGATCGAGTGCAGAAACGATAGCTACTGCGAGTTCGGAAATTGCGCAAGGTAGCCTCGACCTTAGTAACCGAACGGAAGAACAAGCTAGTTCACTCGAAGAAACCTCTTCTTCGATGGAAGAGTTAGGCTCGACCGTACGTCAGAATGCCGATAATGCAAAGCAAGCTAATGAATTGGCAGTAAAAGCCAGTACAGTGGCGGTTACAGGCGGAGAAGTAGTGGGAGATGTGGTCAATACCATGAAAAAGATTAATGAAGCATCCAACAATATTGCAGATATTATTAGTGTCATTGATGGCATTGCATTCCAAACAAATATTCTAGCTTTGAATGCAGCAGTGGAAGCAGCGCGGGCGGGTGAGCAAGGGCGTGGTTTTGCCGTGGTTGCTGGCGAAGTCCGTAATCTGGCGCAGCGCAGCGCACAAGCAGCTAAGGAAATTAGTAGCTTAATTACCAATAGTGTGGACCGTGTTGAGGAAGGAACTATTTTGGTAAACCGGGCAGGTGAAACAATGAATGATGTGGTAACAGCTATTCGACATGTTGCTGATATTATGAATGAAATTAGTGATTCCAGCAGCGAGCAAAGTGATGGTATCTCGCAAGTGAGTGATGCAGTGTTACAAATGGATGGGGTGACTCAGCAAAATGCAGCATTGGTTGAGCAAACGGCTGCGGCGACAGAAAGTTTGAATAGTCAAGCACAACATTTGGTTCAAGCTATTGCCATTTTTAAAATTGATCAAGCGAAGCAGGTTGCACATATTACTGGTTTAAATTTTAAAGCCGACCAAGCGAAACCGGTTGCGCATATTGCTCTCCGGAATGTTTCATAAACCATGTGGCAGGCATAGATCGGTAAAGCTTGTTTAAATAGTGAAATGTAGAGCGAAGCGACGTCACTTCACAATGCCGAGTAGTTTTTTCGTGCCGTTTGGCGATAAGTGTGTTGCATGGTTTGGTTCCGCGCCGAGTAGACAATGCAGACATCAACAATCTGTTCGCTGATGTTTGCAAGCTTTCCAGGGTCAATTAACTGCGAGTTTTGTTAATAGGCTTTATATTTTTTTATCTGTCTTTATAGGTAAGGGAGGTCTTTCCGTAACGATTTTACGAACGAGTCTGTACTTCAGGCAGTCCAATAAAATAACGAATACAAGCAAAAAACTGATAGCCCAAAATGTTGCTGAGGCGGCGAGCAATATTTCACGGTTTACACTGAAGTCTGCGCTGATGCGTAGAATCGCGCTGATCGTCATACATGCGGTAATTGCAAGAATATGCGCGATACGCGAAGGATATTGTTTGATGTGTAACAGTGATACACGGACTATCACATTGCATGCAAGCGTACCTAGTGCACCGACCGTAATGGCATGAATTGCCGTGTTCAAATGAATACTCTCACTCAGTTTTGCTGAACCCAATATCACAAGCCCCAGTGCCAACCAGGCATACCCGATACCAAGACAAATTAAATCGGGTCGCGTTTGACAACGCCATAGTTGCCAGCGTAGCAGGCGTATACCTGTAAGCATGCCGCTGATAATGAGTAAAATGCCGGAACCTGATGCGGAGACTGGTGTAAGACAAATAGCAGCAGTGATTGATACGATTAGCCCCGCCTCGATACGTGGTTGAACCCTTGCCTGCAGATTCAACCCTTGACGGTAAAATTCACCGGCTACAGCAGGTGCCAGCATACGACCTCCCATGAACAGCATGAGCAAGGCAAACAGCTGCACGCTTTCATCTAATAAATAACGCGTTAATTCGTGATGGCTAGACTGGCTGATCAAGCCGATTGTAATACTCAATATGCAAAGCAGACCGATTAATGGTGCCAGTATCCGATTACGCCATTTTTTCGCAACCCATAAGCGCGGGAGTAATTGTCGTGCCAACAGTATGGCAAAAACCGCATTGCTGACCAGTACCAGCCACGTCCCCATATCGGCCAACCCTGTTAGGCGCGCCAGTAGCCAAAAGAACAAGAGTAATATCAGTTGCCGTCTAGGCATCGGGCCTAACAAATAGCCGGCAATCAAAGCCAATGCAAAACCAAATAACATTTCAAAAGCATGGTTCGTTGGTGTCGCAAGTATTGTTGGGCCATAGCCGTGTCTTGCCATTATGGTCAGCGGTATTATCAAAATAGCATAGCCACAGGCAGCCAGAAAAAACCATTGATGTGCGTAGACCTTGGCTTCTGTGTTAAGCCGATGTGGCTGTATATTTTTCATCTTCTCAAAACTATAAAAAAACAGAGCTACCATTGACACAAAAATAATATTTTCAGTACACTCGCTTGCGTCAGGCATCCTGCCCGATGTGACAATTTACGATCAATGGGTGTATCCAATTGATTATTTCAACAAGCGTAAAAAGGAATTCATATGAAGCTTAAACGTGTTTTCAAACATAGTACTTTGATTCTAGCAACATTACTGATACTGAGTTTTACTTTAAATACTACATTCGCTGCTGGACCGGCAAAATTTAATGAAGCGGGCGAACTACTACTGCCGCAGGACTACCGCGAGTGGATCATGGTGGGTACACAAGTTACTCCCAATGAAATGAATGAAGGTAATGCCCCTTTTGCTGAGATCCGGACTGTTTATCTTGACCCCGATAGCTACGCGCATTGGAAAAAGACCGGTAAATTTCGTGATGGTGCCATGACTGTCAAGGAGTTAATCAGTGTTGGCGAACGCGAAGGCCCTGGTAGTGGAAATGGCTATTTTATGGGGGATTATATTGGTTTGGAAGCTTCTGTGAAAGATTCGAAACGCTTCACTAACGAGCCTGGAAACTGGGCATATTATATTTTTTATGTACCGGGTATGCCTATGATTACTGCGGCTAAGAACTTGCCCACTGAAGAATGTGCCGCCTGTCATAAATCCAACGCCAAAGACGATCTTGTTTTTACCCAATTTTATCCGGTATTGCGAGCGTCCAAAGGAACCGGGATTTCAGGTATACAAGCTCCGAAAAAATAACATAAATCTATCGCAGGTTTAGTGCAGCAAGCCTATTTAGTGGAAATAATAGGGCGACTTTTGCGTCAACTGCTTGTATTTTATTGAAGCGAAACAGCGAAAGTCGCCCTGCCAGAAGCTATTAAAAAAAAGCCGTTTTCCTTGGACACTTACATTTTTTGACAGTATTTATTTGATCAAACGGGCAACTGAAAAAATCTGGGTAATTAATCTGTCAAATATACCCACGTAGTTCTGAACTGCACCCTACCTCACTACAAAACGCTGGTTATTGCAGGTGTCTCAATTCACTAAACAGTTTTACCGCGTCCGATTGAATTGAGTTTTTGTCTTTTATTATCAATCGTTTTTAACGAACAGTAAAAAATATACCAATATCTTTCTTATAGACTTTATATTTGTCACCATACTCCTGGATTAGGCTACGTTCTTCAAACTGAATACCAATGAAAAGATAAATCGTTAGCAATACTGCTAATGCTAATCGGGTGGCTGACATATCAGGGGTTGCCCAGAAGACGATCAGTAGCCCTAGCATCATCGGGTGGCGGCTGTATCGGTAGACCCTGCTTTTTAAAATCCACTGGGGTATAGGGCTTGTTTATTGCATATAACCAAGCTTGCCGTAAGCCCAATAGCTCGAAATGATTGGCTACCAGTGATGTGACTAAAACATAAGCGACGCCAAAGACAGCCAGACCAAGTGTTGCAAGTCGGGTGTATTCATTTTCAATAGACCAGGTGACGCCGGGAAGCGTTTGCTAATACCACAGCATGATTGCCATGAATATTCCCGCAGTCAAAACAAACGTCGACCGCTCTAAATGTTTGGGAATAACCTCGGTCTATTTTTGTTTAAAACTTTCTCTGGCCATAATCGTGTGCTGTAAGGCAAACAACAATACCAGGAAGGTGTTTACGGCCAGCGCGACAAATAGATTGTCTGCTTTGAAGGCTGACTGAGCGTAAGGGATAATGCCAATGGCCGCAAAGAAAAACCAAAATAATGCAACAGAGCCGACGCCATAAGCAAGGATCGCATAAGCGAAGGCAAACCCACGGGATAGCAGGCTAGCCTTATTTTCAGAATAGGTGGCCGGTGTGTCTATCATGGAGTCATTTTAAAATTAAAAGGTTATAGAATCAAAGGGGTGTGTGCGTTTCTTATCGATGATTATCCTTCGCTTTATTTTCCAGTTTTGAGCTTAATAGTTTGTACCATTTTGGCGACTACATCACCCTGCCTCTGTTGAAATGACCGATTGTTTGGCGGCTTTCTGCCTATCGAGTCATCATATTTGTTATTTCCCTTCACACTCCTTTCTCAAACAGTCAACCATAGAAATCACAAGTTCTTTCTAGATACATCTGTGCGTAGTAAACAAACGGTGCAGTTTAATTGTACTGTCATGAAAATGAAACATTTGAGCAGTAGGATGCGACTCAAGCTAAAGAATGTTTAATTTGACAACTTCTAAGCTTGGCTATGCCACCGAATTTAATTAACGAATTGACATTTATGTTTAAACACTTTTTAAAGAATAT
>JAJFJG010000119.1 GCA_021774265.1 Nitrosomonas sp. | reverse complement strand
TGCAGAACTTGCTTATATTGAGACAAATGAAGATGAAGCCAGCGCGGCTTTGACTCAGTTAACGGATATTTTTGATCTCATTGAACAAATGCAAGCTGTCGACACCTCAGCGGTTGAACCCATGTCTCACGCGCAAGATGTCACCCAGCGATTACGCAGTGATGACGTGACCGAATCTGACCAACGCGAACTATTTCAATCGATTGCACCACAGGTGGAAGAGGGGCTTTATCTCGTGCCTAAAGTGATCGAATGAAGCTAAAGCTTGATGCAAGCATAATACGCAATTTTTTATACTACTTGTTTAATCAATATGTTTAACGCCAGTCTTAAGCAGCTTTCCACACAGCTTGCAGAAAAAAAGATTTCCAGTGTCGAATTGACCGGGGAATTTCTCAAGCGTATAAAAACCCAGAATCCAAATTACAACGCTTTTATAACAGTCAATGCAGACATGAGCCTTGCGCAGGCCGAAGCCGCTGACGAGATGATTGCTGCAGGTATTGCTAGCCCATTAACTGGCATTCCTATTGCCCAAAAAGACATTTTTTGTGCTAAAGGCTGGTTAACCACTTGTGGCTCCAAAATGCTTTCGAATTTTATCTCGCCATATGATGCTGGTGTGATTGAGCGTTTTAATCAGGTTGGTGCGATTAATATTGGCAAAACTAATATGGATGAATTCGCCATGGGGTCGAGTAATGAGACGTCATTTTATGGCCCGGTTAGAAACCCATGGGACGTTGCCGCTGTGCCGGGTGGTAGTTCAGGTGGGTCGGCTTGTGCTGTGGCGGCACGTTTGGCGCCAGGTGCGACGGGAACAGACACCGGTGGATCGATTCGTCAACCTGCTGCATTGTGTGGCATCTCAGGTATAAAGCCTACTTATGGGTTAGTGTCGCGCTATGGCATGATCGCTTTTGCGTCTAGCCTAGATCAAGGTGGGCCTATGGCCAAGTCATCAGAAGACTTAGCCATGATGCTCAATGTCATGGTCGGTCATGATCAACGGGATTCAACTAGTCTGAAACGTGAATCAGAAGATTATTTGCGTGATATAGATCAGCCTCTAGCCGGACTGCGTATTGGTTTACCCAAAGAATATTTTGCCAAGGGTATGAGCCCAGATGTGGAGAAGGCTGTCGAAGCCGCGCTTGAGCAATATCGTAAGATGGGTGCTAAAACCGTAGAAGTATCGCTACCTAATGCGCCGCTTTCCATCCCGGTTTACTATGTGCTGGCGCCCGCTGAAGCGTCTAGCAATCTGTCGCGATTTGATGGTGTTCGCTATGGTTATCGTGCCAAGTCATACAGTGATTTGGATGACATGTATCGCAAAACACGTGCCAAAGGATTTGGTGCTGAAGTGAAGCGCCGTATCTTGATTGGCACCTACGTGTTATCGCATGGTTACTATGACGCCTATTATATCCAAGCGCAGAAAATACGTCGTTTAATCGCGCAAGACTTCATCAATGCTTATCAACAATGCGACATCATCATGGGGCCAACGGCACCAACGGTGGCTTTTGACCTGGGTGCGAAAAGCAGTGATCCCATCCAAATGTATTTGTCAGATATTTACACCTGCGCTGCTAGTTTGGCGGGATTACCTAGCATGTCGATCCCCGTCGGGTTTGGTGACAAGAATAGGCCGGTGGGTTTGCATATCATCGGTAATTATTTCACCGAGGCACGCATGCTCAATGTCGCGCATCAATATCAACAAGAAACAGACTGGCATTTTCGTGCGCCAGCTGAATAATTTTGTCGTAAGGAAGGTAGCTTAGTCATGCAATGGGAAATGGTCATTGGAATTGAAACACACGCGCAACTGTCAACACAGTCGAAAATATTTTCTAGTGCGTCGACAGCCTATGGCGCAACGCCTAACACGCAAGCCTGTGAAGTCGACTTAGCACTGCCGGGTGTTTTGCCTGTGTTGAATGTGGGCGCAGTCGAACGCGCTATTAAACTGGGCCTCGCTGTTGAGGGAAAGATTAATTCACCGTCGATTTTTGCGCGCAAAAACTATTTTTACCCTGATCTACCCAAAGGCTATCAAATTAGTCAGTTTGAATTGCCGATTATTGCGGGTGGTCATCTCAAGATTCAAGTCGGCGAGACAGAAAAAATAATTCACCTGACTCGCGCACATTTGGAAGAAGATGCAGGTAAATCCTTGCATAAAGACTTCCATGGTATGAGCGGGATTGATCTGAATCGTGCTGGTACACCGCTGCTAGAAATTGTCACCGAGCCCGACATGCGCAGCAGTGCAGAAGCTGTGGCTTATGCCAAAAAGCTGCATTCGTTAGTGCGTTGGATTGGTATTTGTGATGGCAACATGCAAGAAGGCTCTTTCCGTTGCGATGCTAACGTATCTGTGCGGCCGAAAGGGTCAAAGACCCTGGGTACGCGTTGTGAAATCAAAAATCTCAACTCCTTCCGTTTTCTGGAAAAAGCCATTGACTATGAAGCGCAGCGGCAAATCGAGATTATCGAAGATGGTGGAACCATTCAACAAGAAACACGGCTTTACGATGCCGACAAAAATGAAACCCGAACAATGCGTAGCAAAGGTGATGCACATGATTATCGTTACTTCCCCGACCCTGATTTATTGCCTGTCGAAATTTCAGATGAATGGATTGAAGAAGTAAAAGCCAATTTGCCTGAGCTTCCCGAAGCAAGACGTGATCGTTACGTGGCTGAATTCGAGCTATCAGCCTATGATGCCGCCAACCTTACATCTTCTCGTGAACTGGCAGATTACTTTGAAAACACCGTCAAACAACTCCCCGCACAAGCCAAACTCTGCGTCAACTGGGTCATGGGTGAAGTGAGTGGTCGCTTAAACAAAGAAGATATGGAAATCACAAACAGCCCAATCAATCCAGCGCAACTGGCTGCTTTATTGACACGCATCAGTGATAACACCATCTCAGGAAAAACCGCCAAAGACGTATTCGACAGCATGTGGCAAGGCGAAAGCGACGGCAATGCCGACGCCATTATCGAAGCCAAAGGATTAAAACAAATATCCGACAGTGACGAGATTGAGAAATTGATTGATGATGTTTTAGCAGTCAATGAACAACAAGTCGCGGATTATCGTAGTGGTAAGGAAAAGGCATTTAATTCATTGGTCGGGCAGGTGATGAAAGCGACGCGAGGGAAGGCTAATCCAGCACAGGTTAATGCAATTTTGAAAGAGAAATTATCGTAAATTAGTTGTAGAGTGCCAATAAGCGAAGCGTATCCCACGTAATTTTTTCAAAGAGGCCAAGACATGAAGATTAAAGATCTTTTTGAGCAATGGAACTTGACCGGGTTGAAAATAAAATTATCCATAGCGGAAATGGAATGGAAGCCGTGTGATACCGATAAAGACGCCGCATGGGATCTTTATGTCGAGCTACTCACGCGCATCACCACGCAACCGTTGTCTGATGAAGATGGCGTAGAACAAACTGCACTAGATAGTATTCATGGCTTATTTAAGATCACCCGACAAACGCTTAAAACCCATGGACGTTCCTGCATTAAATTCACTCGAATTGCCGTTATTGTTCTCAATCAAGTTGTGCGGCCTTTTACGGCTAGGTGGCATCGTAAAAGCCAGGGTGGTGCATTTGATTCTCCCGAGCAATGCGCTATTTTTCGTTCGGAATTACAAGCGTTACAAGTTCAGTTGAGAAATTATACGCAGTTGTTGGCTGTTTTAGCGGATGTAGAGGATTTGACTGCAGTGGTAGTTGACGACATGTAAGTAGGGTTGGCTAAATTTTCTTGTAATCTCAAATCGTAATAAATATCACCTGCATAGCAAATGTATAAAACACAGACAGACGGAAAAGAAAGCGTGCATCGAAGCACAGTCATACGACATGAGTGATATTTTCATTTGCTATTCAAAAACAGATGCCAGTATTGCGAACCAATTGGTAGAACACTTGCAGAAAGAAGGCTGGTCGGTTTTTATTGACAGGAAAACCCCTGTTGGACGCCGATGGCACCGAGAAATCGAAACGGAGTTGCGCGCAGCAAAAGCTGTCGTGGTGCTCTGGTCAGAAAAATCATGTGAAAGTGATTATGTGCTGGACGAAGCGGAGCACGGCAAGCGTAAAGACATTCTTTTTCCCGCATTTATAGAGTCAGTAGAGTATCCGTATGGGTTTGGAAGAATCCAGGCAGCCAATTTAATTGATTGGGGAAATAACGCAGAACATGCTGGCTTAACAGAACTACTGGATTCTTTGCGGCAACACCTGAATGATCATGCCCTTGAATCCACCGTAGCAAAACAACCCAAACCAGCACAACAGACAACCAAACCAAAGTTTACACCAAGTGAAACCTTCCGTGACCCACTAAAAGCAGGTGGCGAAGGCCCACAAATGGTAGTCATCCCGGCAGGTCACTTTCTGATGGGTTCACCATCGAATGAATCGGGGCGACGAAACTCTGAGGGACCGCAACATGAAGTGCAAATTACCAAGCCATTTGCCATGGGTGTCTACGCGATAACTTTTGATGACTATGATCTGTTCTGCAAAAATATCCGGCAAGAAAAACCTGATGCTAAGGGTTGGGGACGAGAGAAGCACCCTGCCATCAATGTTTCCTGGCATGATGCACAAGCCTATTGTACATGGCTTAGTGAGCAGACCGGACGGTGTTACCAATTACCCAGCGAAGCCGCGTGGGAATATGCATGCCGCGCCGGTACATCAACGCCATATTACTTTGGGGAAAATATTTCCAAAGATCAAGCCAACTTTGCTCGTAATCTTGGACAGACAACACCGGTTGGCTCCTACCCAGCCAATTCTTTTGGTTTGTATGACATGCATGGTAATGTGTGGGAGTGGTGTCAGGATACCTGGCATAATAATTACGAAAACGCCCCGTTAGATGGGTTTTCTTGGGAAGATGGGAAAAGCCAGGCTCGCGTGCTGCGCGGTGGTTCCTGGTATGGTTTTCCGGACTTCGTGCGCTCGGCCGCCCACTACGGCAACGACCCGGACTTCGGTGACTACGGTATCGGCTTTCGGGTGTTGTGTTCGTCCCCCATCGAATAGCTGTTCACTGAGTGCCGCGTAGCGGCACTTAATTTTTTTTGACTGTAATTATCCTCAATTTATTTTCTATTTTTTCGTAAATCACCCGGCCTAATTCGAAATGGTCTTAATACATGCCCACGCAAACCCCATGAGCCGGCAAAACGCACATGATTGATCCAGCCTTGTACGCCGCTGGCATCAAACTCGACAAATGATATTTGATTGTTGCAATAGGCATAGTAACGATGATTCAAACGACGGTTCGAATACCTAACCAAGGAACGCCACTGGCTGTGGGTAATACTTGCGCTTTTTGATCGTGAATGGTCGAACGCAATGTGGCAAGCTCGTAGTTTGTTGATACAGATAACAAGCTGTTGAGATTTTCGATCCTGTTAATTGACGGTGCATTGGTGACTATCACCGATGCAAGAATGGGCGAGTTTTTGGTTGAGAGAAATACCCGTGGCGGTTCGGGTGAAAGTCAGTTGATGGATGTTTGCATTAACCGGGGTAACGTTTGGCCTGTAGAAGGCGTGTCGGTCTATACCACCGTACTTGATTTAGACAAGCCATGGTTTAAAAATTAGCCCATTGGCCGCACCACAGGTGGAGAATGTTGCTACAGCTTGCCAATGGCTCATTCCTGGCAAAGATATAACGGGTGGCAAGGAGGGTGGTGGCTTATTCCTTGAAATTCACGGGTTGGCGGTACAGGCTTTAAATCCAACCGCGCATTTTATCCCAAATTTCCCATTAGGCTGATTTTCTAATGGAAGCCATTAGAATAAGCTATTATAAATAAGCTTGTTTTGGCAAATTAAAGCTGGTTGCCAGAAGTATATTTTTCTTCCGCGAGATTCTGATGGAATTTAAGTTACGATTTACTGAGAAAGAGATTACTGCCTGGGGTGGAATGGGACTGATGAAACAGATGTTAGACCAAATAGGTTTTGCTCGTCCGCTTGAGTCCTTTAGCCTGCCACAACCGGGGAGTAATCGTGGATATGCGCTGACGCAGTTGATTATGTAATTCATGTTATCAGTATGGTACGGTGCAAATTGGTTTGAACATGCGGAAATCACACGGCATGACCCAATACTTAAGAAGCTGTTTGGTTTCTAAGCGCATGGCTAATTTCAAGGCGATCACGCGATTGTTCAGGCGGTTTGATCAAGCGACTTTGATGCGAGTAATAGCATTACGTTTAAACCAATCCTTGCTGAGGGCACTGGTCGATGAAACAGCTTGGTGGGAATTGGGCGAGGGCATTGAGTTAGTTCGCTTTGATTAGCAGGTGCCGAGTTGAGACAAGCCACGCCCGGGCGTGGGTATTCGTCAGAAGGTAGATGAATGAGCTAACGCCAAAGGCAAGCAACTCTCTTTGTTCGCGGATGATGCTATTTTCTCCCAGTATCGTTACAGCGTAATCGTC
>JAJFJG010000118.1 GCA_021774265.1 Nitrosomonas sp. | reverse complement strand
CTTTAGGATGAATAGCTCAAAACAACCCGGTATCTCGCTTCACCACTGGTTAATCGAGCGAGTGCTTCATTAACTTGATCAAAACGATATGTTTCAACAACGGGTTTGATTTCATGTCGAGCAACAAAATCAAGCATTGTTCCCAGGCTTGCTGGGCTGCCGACAGGGGAACCCGAAATGGTGCGTTGGCCAAGAATGAGCGGAAATACGCCGATATCCAATGGTTCAAGTGTGGCGCCTAGAAAGTGCAGGCGGCCTTTGGGACGCAAGGTGGCAATATAGGCGTTCCAGTCGAGCTTTACCGCAACGGTTGATAAAATGAGATCAAATTGTCCGGCTGCGGCTTCTAATTTGGAGGAATCTCGTGAGTCAAGTGTTTGATGTGCGCCTAGGGCCAGTGCTTCGGTTTTCTTTGCCTCATTGGAAGTAAATGCCGTTACTTCGCAACCCCATGCATTAAGAATCTGTAAAGCAATATGTCCTAGACCGCCAATACCGATGACTGCAACTTTGGCACTAGGTTGAATATTAAATTGCAGCAATGGGTTGAACACCGTAATACCACCACAGAACAGTGGCCCGGCACTTTGTGGGTCAATGTTGTCAGGGAGTGCCACCACACTAGATGCATTGGCGCGTACCTTATCGGCAAAACCACCATGACGACCAATAATTGTTCCTTGTGCCTGTGTGCAAAGATTATGGTCGCCAGATAAGCAGGTATGGCAAGTCATGCAATAACCCGCATGCCAGCCTAGGCCAACGCGTTGTCCTAGTTTTAAATGATTTACGTGATCACCCTTTGCGGCAATCGTACCAATGATTTCATGGCCTGGGACAAAGGGGTATTGCGTCATTCCCCAGTCATTATTCAACATGCTCAGGTCGCTATGGCAAATCCCACAGTGTTCAACCGCTATTTCAACATCAAGAGCATCCAATGACCCAGGGTCATACTCAAAAGGTTGTAGTTCTCCACCTGCCTCAAATGCCGCGTAAGCTTTTATCATAGATATTCCTTTTAATTACGTTCATGGTTGTCCCTAGAATCATACAAAAAATAATAGCGCCAAACCTACGCCGATACTTGTCGTAATCATACCCAAAGCACAGCGTTTTGCTAGCAGTGATCCGCCTATAAAGAAAATCAGGCTTAACTTAAAAGCGGTATTAGATAATATGCCCAGCCCAATTGCTGTGACGGCTTCCATTGCTTCTAGTTTGCCTTGTTCAAATAAGCGCAAGCTAGTCAGTGTGATGGCATCGACATCGGTCATCCCCGCGATGAGTGCGATAGCATAAAGCCCACTACTGCCCGCTATGTTTATTAACCACGCAGCAAAAAACAGTACGACAGCATAGAGCAGGCCAAAACCTGCAGCGGTACGAATTTCTGTTGGGTTCTTTATGTCGGGCATGGTCATGTCCGTTTGCTGATTCAGCTGACGCCAACCATAAATGGCAGCACTCGCGCCAAAT
The DNA here is from genome assembly GCA_021774265.1 of Nitrosomonas sp. GTDB lineage: Bacteria > Pseudomonadota > Gammaproteobacteria > Burkholderiales > Nitrosomonadaceae > Nitrosomonas. The sequence goes on along the minus strand of JAJFJG010000118.1, from coordinate 26,019 downwards.
AACAGCCCACACCCAAGCATGGGTAGGAGGTGAGGTAGTATTGACGGGGAAACAATGGCACTCAAAATTGACAACCTGACGAAAACAATCAAACTGGCAATTAGGATAACAACGACGGCAAGCTGGGTAATATCTTGATTATGTTTACTACGCCGTGCATAGACCAACGTTGTTGCTGTGCTTGAAACCATGCCCCCAAATGCACCCAATAATACTGCGCCATGGCGTCGTCCCACAAAACGTAAGGCAACATAACCCGCCAGACTAAGGCCTGAAATGAGAACAACCATTAACCAAGTTCGATAGGGGTTGAGCGTCTCAAATGGGCCAAATGATTTATCGGGAAGAATGGGTAAGATGATGAAAGTCAGTACGGCGAATTGCAGAATAGAGACTAAGTCACGGCGTCCAAGGTTTTGTGTAACACCATGAAGTTCGGTTTTAAAATACAGCAGTATGGTGGTGACAATAGCCAGCATTATTGCCAGTGTTGATTCGCCATACCAAACGATGGCACCCAAGCCATAGCACATGACAATGGCCGCTATTGTCGTTGTTCCGGGGTCAGAAACTTCGTCTTTAATCCGAAAGTATGCGGCGATAGTCATGAAGCCAATAACCAACAAGCCACCTAGTAACATCCATGGGCCGCCCGTCTTTTCTGATAACATGGCGGCTAATGTGCCAAACAGTGCAACTAAAGCAAATGTTCGTAACCCTGCACGTGCTGATGAGCTCCGCTCGCGTTCTAAGCCGATCAAAAGGCCGATAGCGAGGCTGGTAGCAAAGCTTGGGAGGCTTTCAAATTCACCCCCCTGGAGGAATTCGATATTCATTGCGTTATCGGCTCTGTCCAGTGCTCGATTAATAGCTGTAATGTCGTGTTTCCGTTGTATTCATTAGCCTGCAGTCGATAAACTGCATTAATTGTTTCGGGTAATGGGTCGCTGTGGAAAAACAAAATTGCATCATAAATGTTATTTGCTTTTCTTAATTTGAGCTTCAGGTGCTTTTCACCGACAATACGCTGGTTCTCAACACAAAATAACGCACTAAATGTCGGCTGCGGAAAACCCTGTCCCCATACTTTGTCTGATAGGCATTGAGCCAGTTCTAGGTTCATTTCTGCCGCATCTAAATCACCATCAGTTTCAATAATACGTGTTAAATCTGACGGCGAAAGTAGTGTGGAAGTTACTTGTTCAAAAGCATCACAGAATTTTTTAAAATCAGCAGTATTGATGGTAAGACCTGCCGCTGCGGCATGACCACCGAATTTAAGAATCATCCCTGGATATTTCTTGTAAACCAAATCTAACGCGTCGCGTAAATGAAAGCCGGGAATCGAACGTCCTGAGCCTTTTAGCTCTCCATCATTACCCGGCGCAAATGTAATCACCGGGCGATGAAATTTGTCCTTTATACGGGAGGCCAATATACCAATTACCCCTTGATGCCAACTTTCATCAAATAGACAGACGCTATATGCGTTTTCAACTTCATTATTTGAATCGTGTGATTTGAAGACTGATTCCAGCATAAGCAGTGCGTTATCTTGCATATCTGCTTCAATTTCACGCCGCTCACGATTGAGTTGATCCAACTGTTGCGCCATTTGAGTGGCTTGCGCCTCATCGTCCGTAATGAGACACTCAATTCCCAGCGCCATGTCATCCAATCTTCCGGCCGCATTAAGTCGGGGACCCAGAATAAAACCCAGTTCGTAGGTGGAAGTGAGCCGTGCTTCACGTTGCCCAACTTGTAACAGAGCTTTGATGCCAGCGCAGCCGCGCCCTTTACGAATACGCTGCAAACCTTGCTGCACTAGAATACGATTATTGTCGTCAAGCTTTACTACATCAGCAACTGTACCCAGTGCAACTAAATCTAAAAAGCTGGCAAGATTAGGTTCTTTTGCGGGTGGCCGAAATACATCTCGAGCACGTAGTTCCGCGCGCAATGCCAACATTAGATAAAAAATAACACCAACGCCTGCAATATTTTTACTGGGAAAGTCACAACCGGGTTGATTGGGATTGATGATTGACAACGCATCCGGTAGTTCATCGCCAGGCAAATGATGATCGGTCACTAGCACTTGCATACCCAGTTGATTGGCTTCTTGAACACCATCAACACTGGCGATGCCGTTGTCCACAGTAATAAGAATATCTGGCCGTTTTGTTTCGTGAGCCATGCGCACGATTTCAGGTGTTAAACCGTAACCATAATCAAAACGATTAGGCACAATATAATCCACAATTGCACCAAATTTACGCAAGATGCGTATACCTACAGCGCAGGCAGTTGCGCCGTCTGAATCATAATCAGCGACGATTAACAAATGTTTCTTTGCAGCAATGGCATCAGCAAGCAGCCCAGCCATTAGCGAAATATTTTTGAGCTGATTAAATGGAATTAAATGAGATAGGGCGTCTTCCAATTGATTCGGGTCTTCAATTCCTCGGGCAGCAAAAATACGTGCAAGAACAGAGGGTAAACCACTTTGGCTGAGCTTATCAAAGGCTTGGGGCGAATAATTGCGAACGATGATATTAGACATATATCCGGCAATTTACCAGATTGCCATCAAGTACGCAGCTAAGATTCTGGGTTAATTCTCTCAACTTGTAAAATATATAAACGGCGGCTGTCTGCACGTAATACACGGAATTTGAATTGATCAGCAACGACAGACTCGTCGTGCTTGGGTAAGCGGCCAAATTCTTTTAATACTAGCCCTCCGACTGTATCATAATCTGTGGTATTAAAATTCGCGCCAAGGGTTTCATTGAAGCTGTTGATTTCTGTTGAGGCCTTAATACGGTAATGGCCCTTTGATTCGACGATAATGTTGTCTTCATTTTCATCAAAATCATATTCGTCCTCAATATCACCGACAATCTGTTCCAGGACATCTTCGATGGTAATAAGTCCAGCAACGCCGCCATATTCATTAACAACGATTGCAATATGATTGCGATTGCTACGGAAATCATTGAGTAAAATATTGAGTCGCTTAGATTCTGGAATGAACACCGCTGGACGCAGCATGTCGCGCACATCAAAATCTTCTTCTCCAGCATTATAACGCAGTAAATCTTTTGCCAGCAAAATACCAATAACATTATCCTTATTGCCTTCAGTCACAGGAAACCGTGAATGTCCTGTTTCAATAACAAAGGGAATAATCTGTTCAGGTGTTTCGTTGATATTAATTGCTTCCATTTGGGAACGCGGCACCATAATATCTCGTGCTTGCATTTCTGAGACATGCATGACGCCTTCTATCATGCTTAGTGCGTCTGAATCAAGCAAATCACGCTTAAACGCCGAATGTAATAATACGACTAATTGCTCGCGATCTTCAGGTGTACGTAGAAGTAAAGTGCTGAGCCGTTCAAACCAGCTCTTCTTGGGCGAGGGGTCATCCATATATGTATTTAGGTTGTCTATAAAAAATTAATTTTGGTAGGGGTTGCCATAACCAAGTTTTGTTATGATTTTAGTTTCAAGCTGTTCCATGATTGCTGCATCCTTTTCATCTTCGTGGTCATAACCTTGCAAATGTAGGACGCCATGTACAGTGAGATGCGCGTAATGGGCGATTAAGTTTTTATGCTGTTTTTTTGCTTCTTTTTCAACAATATCGGCACATAACACAATATCACCTGACAGCGATTCCATCTCGTCATAAACAAAGGTGAGCACATTCGTTGCCGAAGTTTTGCCACGAAATTGATGGTTTAGGTTCATGCCTTCCGATTCATCGACAATGCGCAAAGTTATTTCTGCTTCTTTCTTGAGTGCCGACTTAACCCAGCGACGAAATTGCGGTCGTGTCGGAACCGTTTTTGCGTTTGATATATATTGCACTGCAAGACTAAATTTCATTTCCAAATAGTTTTTAACTAATCGTTATGGCTATGTTTCTCATGTGCTTCATAAGCATTAACAATGCGCTGAACCAGCGGATGCCTAACCACATCTTCCGACTTGAAATTAGCGAAAGCAATGCCACGAATGTCTTTTAATATTTTTTGGCTCTCTATCAAACCGCTTTTTTGATGTTTAGGGAGGTCAATCTGCGTCACGTCGCCGGTTATAACGGCCTTTGAACCAAAACCAATGCGCGTTAAAAACATTTTCATTTGCTCTGGTGTGGTGTTTTGTGCTTCATCCAGAATAACGAAAGATTGATTTAATGTGCGCCCTCGCATGAATGCAAGTGGTGCAATTTCTATGGTGTTACGTTCAAACTGTTTGCCTGTTTTATCAAACCCCATCAAGTCATATAGTGCGTCATACAAAGGACGTAAATACGGATCAACTTTTTGTGTCATGTCGCCAGGAAGAAATCCCAAGCGCTCACCTGCTTCGACCGCTGGACGCACCAAAATAATACGCGACACCAAGTCACGTTCTAATGCATCGACGGCACTAGCGACAGCAAGATAGGTTTTACCTGTCCCAGCTGGCCCAACGGCAAAGGTGATATCGTTTTGTTGAATTTGTTGCAGATATTCAGTTTGACACGGTGTTCTTCCGCAAAGATTACTACGGCGAGTTAATAAGGTTGGAGAAGTCGCTGCGTTGCTTATCGGCGCAACATTGCCAGTATGGTTTGATGAAGATATTGAGTTCATTGCCGACATCAAATCTAACTGCACTTGCTCAAGGCTTAAATGGTGTTGTGATTGGTCGTATAAACCACTCAGAACTTGTTCTGCCAATTGTGTTTGAGCAGTTTTTCCACGTAAGCTGAAATGCTCATTGCGACGCGCAATGGATACGTCCAGTGTTGTTTCAATTTGCTTAATATTTTCGTCGAGCGCACCGCACAGGTTCGCAAGTCGTTTATTATCAGCAGGGGAAAAAGAAATCTCGATGGGTTTGGGTTTCAAATGTGTAATGAAACTGTTGTGATGGTGTGATTCTCTCAGTGGTGAGCGTTGTTTGCAAGCGACATTTCTTTATTTTTTCAGTCTATTAACTCACCACGCAATGTATTTGCTCGTGTTTCAGTAATCTTAATATCTACAAAACAACCAATTAAAGAAGGATCTGCAGCAAAGTTCACAACTCTAAAATTATCCGTGCGGCCACGCAATTCTTCCGCATTTCTTTTAGAGTAACCTTCAATTAGAACGCGCTGCATGGTGCCTACCATTTTTTGGCTAATTGCCTGCGCCTGCGCTTTAATTCTTGCTTGCAGCTGATGTAATCTTTTTAGTTTGACATCAGCAGGTGTATCATCAGGTAAATCCGCTGCAGGTGTGCCGGGGCGTTGGCTATACACGAAACTAAAAGACTCATCATAGTTCAGGTCTTCAATCAGTTTCATAGTAGCTTCAAAATCAGCCTCTGTTTCACCAGGAAAGCCAATAATGAAATCAGAAGATAACGACAATTCAGGTCGTATCGCACGAAGACGTCGAATGATTGATTTGTATTCAATCACGCTATATCCACGTTTCATGGCAGCCAATACACGGTCTGATCCTGACTGAATGGGTAAATGTAAATGACTTACCAACTTTGGTAATTTTGCATAAGTTTCAATTAAACGTGTAGTGAACTCTCTTGGATGAGAGGTTGTATAACGAATACGTTCGATGCCAGGCATGTCATGAATATATTCGAGTAACAGTGCAAAATCTGCAATATCACCCTCATCCATTACACCTTGATACGCATTGACATTCTGGCCCAGTAGGTTAACTTCTTTAATGCCTTGATCTACTAAAATAGCAATTTCAGTTAAAACATCACTGAGTGGACGTGACACTTCTTCGCCACGAGTGTAAGGAACAACACAAAAACTACAATATTTGCTGCATCCTTCCATAATGGAAACAAATGCCGTTACACCTTCGGTGCGTGCTAATGGCAAATGATCAAACTTCTCTATTTCGGGGAAGGAAATATCGACTTGTGACCGCCCCGTTGCTTTTCGTTCGGCAAGTAATTCGGGTAAACGATGCAAGGTTTGTGGTCCAAAGACGATATCAACAAAAGGTGCGCGCCGGACAATTTCCTTGCCTTCTTGACTGGCAACGCATCCCCCAACACCAATTAACAAGTTAGGGTTGGATTCCTTCAGATGCTTAACACGCCCAAGATCATGAAACACTTTTTCTTGTGCTTTTTCGCGCACAGAACAAGTATTAAACAAAATTAAATCAGCCTCTGCCGGATCATCTGTCGGCTCCATACCTTTGGCGGTATGGAGTACGTCGGCCATTTTGTCTGAGTCATATTCATTCATCTGGCAACCAAACGTTTTAATATAAAGTTTATTACTCACAAATATTTATTCATTCTAGAAAGGGATTGTTTCTTTAATAAATTCAAGCAGTTTGTTTGAATTGCCGTTTTGTTCTATCCTGGCTAATTCAGCTTCCTTTGAGGTTAAAAACCAAATGCGGTGAACATTTCCCATGGCATCGATTTGATAACGAACCGAACCTTTTTCATCAAGCATTGATGGCATAACAATCAAATTATTCTTATTCCTAATCTGGCTACCTGCACTTAAATACAAGGTTTTCTTGCTAATAACTACCATTGGATATTCAAATTTTGTTAATTTCCCCGCTTGACTATCAATAGGAAAATTCCGCAGTAATTGGCCAAATGCAGTATTGGTCAAACTGATCATCAGGATGAAGAACAGTAGCAACTGCATTTTTCTCATGAATTTGCTGACCTTTTAAAACAAAAAAGACAGAAAAATAGATGGTAGCGAATCCCAGATTCGAACTGGGGACCAACGGATTATGATTCCGCTGCTCTAACCACTGAGCTAATTCGCCACTCGTAAGACCGGGCATTTTGCCTTCGAGACAGTATCTTGTCAAGAATTGTTATGGTGTACTTGGATTTATTTATGCCCTCACATACCAAACATATCTATTAGCTACTATCTTAATCTATTTATCCGCTATTTCGTAATCCCGCAGAAATGCCGTTAATTGTCAAATGAATGGAACGTTTCACTTCCTCGCCATCATCACCGGAGCGATAACGACGTAATAATTCCACCTGCAAATGATTCAATGGATCAATATAAGGCGTACGGTTACTAATACTACGCATCAGGGTTGGGTTGTCTTGCAATAGTTCTGTATTTCCAGTAATAGCGAACAACCATTTTTGGCTGCGCTCCCATTCGCCCTTGATGCGTTCGAAAATATTGTCACGCAATTCGGCATCAGTCACCAGCTCGGCATAGCGTGAGGCAATGCCCATATCCGATTTGGCAAGCACCATGTCCATATTGGACAATAAACTTTGCATAAATGGCCATGTGCGATACATTTCTTGTAATATCTGTAGGCCATTGTCGCCTTGTTTCTCATCCGCCATAAATGCTTCTACCGCATGACCGAAGCCATACCAGCCGGGAATCATGGCACGGTTAAGGCTCCAGCTGAACACCCATGGAATGGCACGTAAATCTTCGATATTTTGAGATTTATTACGGGATGCAGGACGGCTACCAATGTGCAATCCGGCAATTTCTCTAATAGGCGTGGAATCAAGAAAGTATTGCTGGAAACCTGGCGTTTCAAATACTAAGTTACGATAAGCTGAGAATGATCCAGATGCCAACGTTTCCATAATTTCGTAATAACGTGGGGCATCATCCCCGATTGGGTCATGCCCCAGCAGCGTTGCTTCAATGGTTGCAGCAACCAGTGTTTCAAGGTTACGTCGGCCGATTTCAGGCTCAGCATATTTACTACCAATTACTTCGCCTTGTTCCGTTACGCGAATTTGACCATTAACACTGCCTGGTGGTTGTGCCAAAATACTCTGATAGCTTGGACCTCCACCGCGTCCCACAGTACCACCGCGTCCATGGAATAAACGTAGCTCAACCTTATGCTTGGCAAAGATTTTTGTAAGCTCAACTTCTGCTTTGTAGATTTCCCAATTTGAAGTTAAGAAGCCGCCGTCTTTGTTGCTGTCAGAGTAACCCAGCATCACTTCTTGTACGTTACTACGAGAAAGTAATAGTTCGCGATAATAGGGAATGGAAAACAGCTCATCCATCACTTTTCCACAAATACGCAAATCGCCAATGGTTTCAAACAATGGGATAATGTTCAGCCCTAACTTTGGATTTTCGCCTGCTTGCAATAACCCTACTTCTTTTAATAGCAACGCGACTTCTAGTACATTAATCACGCGTGTTGTCATAGAAATAATGTAATTTGGCAACGCATCATGCCCAAAACGGCGTTGAATTTCAGCTGCTTTTTGAATAATCCGTAGTTCACTCTGCGTGGCTTCGGAATATTTTAAATAGGGCGAACGTAACGGACGAGGGCTGCTGATCTCAGCTAATAACCACTTAGTTCGTTCACTCTCTGATAAATCCAGATAGCCAGTACGATGGGTGCCCAACTCAAATAATTCTGCGACAACTTGCTCATGCACCTGGCTATGTTGACGCATATCGATTGATGCCAAATGAAAACCAAACACATCAGCTGCGCGGCGAAGATTACGTAAGTCGCCACGCGCCAACCAATTTGATTTGTGTCGTTTTAATGAGTTGATGATCACATCAAGATCATGAACCAACTCGGCACTATCCGCATAAGGCTCGGCGGATTGATCAACCTGGTCGCGTTGAGTAACGGCATGGCCCAATTGGCGGTTGGTGGCGATTAGTCGCGCACGAATACCATGAAAAGCACGCCGATAAGGCTCATCTTTTCGATTAACTGGAATGCCGTCTGGTGATGAAGCCGCCGCTAATTCTTCTAGTTCGTCACTGATATTCACTAACCGCTCCGCCAGACTCATGGTGTCGCCGATCTTCTTAACCTCGTCGATATAAAACTCTAATGCCTGTGCTGAATGACGCTCTGCGGCATGTAGCATGACTTGGTGCGTCACAAAAGGGTTGCCGTCGCGATCGCCACCAATCCAACTTCCCATACGTAGAAAGGTCGGAACAGACGGTGCGTCATCGCCCATATGACGCTCAAGCAAGTTTTCTATTTTTGCGTAAACGTAAGGTATTTCGGAAAGAAAGCTGTAACGATAATAGGCAAGACCGTTTTCAATTTCATCATGAACTGACAAACGAACAGAACGTAACATCCGTGTTTGCCATAAAAGCTGAATGACTGCGCGGAGTTTCTCTTCATTTTGGCGTAATTCATTCGGTGTTAGCTCAATGCGCGTACGTGTTATTAATAAACGTTCTATCGTTAACTGACAGTCAAGAATGCTGCGACGCTGCACCTCAGTTGGGTGTGCAGTTAAAACGGGTGACACAATCGCTTTAGAAAAAAACTTCACTAAGGCCGCTCTGTCTTTTCCATTTTCAAATACGCGCTCCAAGGCAAGCGTGACACTCCCTGCCTGCGGAGGCGAGCCCGCGCACAGATGAGCACGACGACGTCGATTATGGTGCAAATCTTCCGCAATATTAGAAAGCAAAGAAAAATAGCTGAATGCACGTACCACGGATACAGTGGATTTATTGCTCAAACCAGCTAATATTGCATCAAGCTCCTGTCGAGCCTTTGGGTCTTGTTCACGGTGGAAACGGATGGCTGTTTGACGAATATTTTCAACTAAATCAAACGTGTAATCTCCCTCTTGCTCGCGCAAAGTATCGCCCAACATACGCCCTAAAAAACGGATATCATCACGTAGTGGAATATCTTTATCAGCAACCGAATCGTTTTCGGAGTCATTGTTCACTGAAGTAGCAGCATTCATAAATTGGTATCGCCTGCAGTATAAAAATTTGTAAAGCTAATATATGTCACGGCCAAAGCTGGCACTGTCCATGCTAAAATGCTTGTCATCGAAATATTTTGTAATCTATTCATTTTAATACCCATGCCCAGTTCATTTGTTATCCCCCAGAAAATTGTAATTGCTTCGCGAGAAAGCTTGCTTGCTATGTGGCAAGCCAAATTTATTCAGCGACGATTAATCGAATTATACCCTCAAACAGAAATCAGCATACTTGGCATGACTACACGTGGTGATCAGATTCTTGATACCTCGCTGTCAAAGATAGGAGGTAAGGGTCTGTTTATTAAGGAACTGGAGCAGGCTTTGGCTGATGGTCGTGCAGATATTGCGGTGCACTCTATGAAAGATATGCCAATGAATGTCCCGGAAGGGTTCATATTGGCTGCGATTACAGAACGCGAAGATCCGCGAGATGCGTTTGTTTCCAATAAGTTTGCCAGTTTGGAAGCGCTGCCCGCTGGCAGCGTTGTTGGTACTTCCAGTTTGCGACGTGAGAGTCAATTGCGTGCACAATTCCCGCACTTAGAAGTACAACCACTACGTGGCAATGTACAAACGCGACTTCGCAAGCTTGATGAGGAACAATATGCGGCTATTATTCTTGCAGCTGCTGGTTTAAAGCGATTGGAGCTAGGTCACCGTATCACGGAGTTATTAAGCACTAAAATGAGCTTGCCTGCCGTTGGTCAGGGTGCGCTTGGAATTGAATGTAGCTCAGATCGTCCTGAATTAGTTACTTTCTTAAAACCACTCTACCATCTTGAAACCGCACAATGTGTCGAAACTGAACGCGCCATGAGTCGTGTTCTCGGTGGCAGTTGCCAAGTACCACTGGGGGGGTTCGCTGAAATTACTGACGGCACATTGCATCTACGTGGATTCGTTGCAACACCTGATGGCAAACGTGTTATTAGCGAAGAGAAAACCGGTAAACCGGAAACAGGTGTCGTCATGGGAGAGCAAATGGCACAGAATTTAAAAACACAGGGGGCTGATGAGATTTTGGCTGCATTAGCACTACCTGGCCATTGAGAATAAATTGTCTAAGATTGAACTGTTAGCTGGAGTTAATGTACTTGTTACGCGTCCAGCGCACCAAGCAAAAGACCTGGCTGATGGGATTTATGCAATGGGTGGTCGTTTTATATTATTTCCAGTTTTAGAAATTGCTGACGTGGAAGATGTCCAGCCGTTACTTGAAATAATTGCTCGGTTAAGCGAGTTTGATCTAGCTATTTTTGTTAGCCCTAATGCAGTTAATAAAACAATGCATTTGATTCAAGCCAATAGAACACTACCGCCCAAAATGAAAATAGCGGTTGTTGGAAAAGGAAGCGCAAATGCATTAAAGCAATTTGGCGTTACTGATATCATCGTACCCACAAAACGCAATGATAGCGAAGCATTACTTGATCAAAATGAATTGCAGCAAATGAAAAACAAGCGTGTTGTCATTTTTCGTGGCAATGGAGGACGAAAGCTACTTGGTGACATCTTGATTGAGCGAGGGGCCATATTAGAATACGCAGAATGTTACCATCGAGGTAAACCGAGCGTTGATGTGACCTCGTTATTAACTGCGTGGTCACATGATAATTTAAACGCTGTCACGATTACTAGTAGCGAAGGGTTAGATAATTTATTTGACATGATGGGCCAGCTTGGCCAACAATTACTAAAAACGACCCCGTTATTTACGGCACATGAGCGAATTGCTCAGAAAGCAAGAGATCTTGGCGTGGCAGAAGTTATACTAACATCTGCCGGAGATGAAGGTTTGATACAGGGTCTTATAGATTACTTTTCTAGCAATCGAGCATCAGGGACAACGTCTAAAAATGAATAGAGATAGCCAAGGCACATCTAAACTAAAGTCTCGTTTTATATCGCTGTTACTGGCGCCCTTTTTTGCTGCATTAATTATTTGGCAATGGCCTGCTATTAGTAGCAAAATACTAGAAGTTAAAGAAACGGTAGAAATTTTTATCGCGGATATTGATGCGTTAGGTGAGAACTCTCGTGCATTAATGGCAGCAGTTGAAGAAACTAAACGGGTAACAGAGGATCGTCTAAATCAGCTGGAAAATCATTTAGTAAAATCTCAAGAACTGCAAGCAGCGATTGAGTCATTTCGCGAAACGCTTGCTCATGATACGGATGAAAATCTGCTGGAAGAAGTAAGACAATTAATTCAATATGCAGACCAGCACCTTAGCATCACACTTGATACCGACGTTGCTTTAGAAAGTCTGCAGCAAGCAAAAGTATTGTTGAAAAACGCACATGGAACTCAGTTTTCTACGTTGTATGAAAGTATTGAAAAAGATATAGAAAACTTGGAGGCCATTCCAGATGATGGCTCTATAACAATGAAAGTCAGCTACCAACTAAGAGATCTGGCTGCGTCCATAGAGAGGCTTCCATTAAAGATGAGCGCTGATTTAAAGGAAGTCGATATCGATTTTCTTCCGCCGCAGAAGCCGACAAAAGAAAAATTGTGGCTTAAATTGCTTAATGAAATCTGGAACGATGTGAAAGTATTTATTCATATCCAAAAGGTAAGTAATTCAGATACTGAAATATTGTCGCCTTCACAAATTCATTTTCTCAATGAGAATCTTAAATTAAAATTTATGCTAATGCAGTTTTCTCTGCTATCTCATGATAAAACTAGTTTTGACATCGATCTTGGGGCGGCAATAGACTGGATTAATCAGAACTATGATAAAAACTCAGGCTTGGTGATTAGTATGCTTGAAGAATTAAATCAGCTGCATAATGACAATGTCGGGTTTGAAAAACCCAATATCTCTGCAAGTCTTGATGCAATTCATAACCTTCAGAATATAAGCAATGAGGAGAACAAATGAGACTTATACTATGGCTCCTGGCATTATTTGCCGCAGCCGTGGCTGTGGCACTTGCAGCTAAATATAATACAGGTCATGTCTTATTAATCATGCAACCTTATCGGGTTGAGCTATCGCTTAACATCTTTTTAATCGGATTACTCGCCGCATTTTTTGTTTTCTATTTGTTATTAAGGCTATTAACAGGTATTTTTGGATATAACCGTCGTCATCGCCATAAAAAGGCTGAGTATATGCTATTGACTGGCATCAAGGCCTATTTTGAAGGCAACTATGCAAGAGCTAAGAAAGCTGCGTCTATTGCATTGAAATTAACAGAAAGTACAACAGAAATAGCTATTAATGCTGTTATTGCGGCACGCTCGGCGGACAAATTAAAAGAATTCTCACAACGTGATGAATATCTAGCTACCGCTAAAAAAGAGGCACCTGGCGAAAGAGTATTGCGGCTAGTGACTCAAACGGAATTGCAACTAAGTGATGGGAAATATGAAGAAGCACTTAATTCATTGAAGGATTTATACTCTACAGGCGGTCTGCAACAAACAGCAGTTCTGCTCTTAGAACTAGAAGCACAGCAGCAAGCAGAAAACTGGGATGCCGTTATTGAGTTAACTACTATATTAGAAGGTCGTCGTCATTTTAATAAAACACATGTTAAACAATTGCGGTATAACGCCCATGTCGAGAATATCAAAAAAAAATCTACTGACTTGCATTCTCTTAACAAGTATTGGCAAGACTTACCTACAGTAGAGAAAAGGAATAGTGAAATTGCTATTGCCGCAACTCGTGCTTACATTAAATTAGATAAATGCGAGGCAGCGAATCGTGTTATTGAACAAAGTGTAGACGCTGAATGGAACCCAGAATTAATTACACTTTATTCACAATGCTTAGACTATCATGCCAATAGACAGATTGAGTGTGCTGAAGTTTGGCTAAGAGCGCAACCTAACAATGCATATTTACTTCTCACATTAGGTAAATTGTGTACGCATTGCGAGCTTTGGGGTAAAGCACAGAATTACTTGGAAGCAAGCTTGTCAGTAGAGCCGGGCCATGCAGCGCATCTTGCGTTAGCGCAACTCAATGAAAAGCTGGGTAAGCACGAACTAGCGATAGATCATTACAACAAAGGACTAAGATTTACACTTAAACAACTAAACTAAGTGTTGTCAGCTGGTAGAGAAGGCGAAAAAACATCTGAAAAGAAACTCTTATTTGGTAAGCTGCGCAGCTTGGTGAAATCGTCAAATGCAGCTTTTACCATGACAGGTACGCCACAAGCGTAAATTTGATGATTAGCAAGACTCTCATAATCTTGTAGAATAGCCTGATGAACTAGTCCTTCTCTTCCAGACCAGTTATCTGTTGCTAATACATCAGATAAGACTGGAATGAATGTAAAATTATCATGCTGCTGTTCCCAGCTCTCTGCTAACGTCAATAAATATAAATCGGCTTTAGTACGAGCACCCCAATACAAAGTCATTTTTCTTTTCACCTTGCTATTAGCTTGCCTAGAAAAGACATGTTCTAATATACTCTTTATTGGTGCAAACCCAGTACCGCTGGCAACAAATATAATTGGCGCTTCATTAGGGGTGTCACGAAGGAAAAATGAACCGAAGGGCCCCTCGAAACGTAATATGTCTTTCTCTTTCATTTGCGTAAACACATGCTCGGCAAATACGCCGCCGGGATAGTTTCTGCAATGTAACTGTAAGCACTCGTCATCATGAGGTGCGTTGGCCAATGAGAAACTCCGTCGTTTTCCATCTTTTAATAGAATATCAATATATTGGCCAGCAATAAACTGTAGGCGTTGACTGGGAGGAAGCTTGAGTGAAAGCACCATGACATCGGGAGCTACAAGCTCAAGTTTTTGCACGCGGCAAGGCAAAGTTTTAATTTCGATATCCTTGATAGTGTTGATTTCCTGAGACTCAATAACAAGATCTGATAAAGGTGAAGCACAACAAAATAATGCCATGCCATTTTGTTTTTCTTTTTCGGTCAATGTATCCTCGTCATGTTGACCAAAGTCAACGGCACCTTGTGTGATTTTCCCTTTGCATGCACCACAAGAGCCATTACGGCAGCCGTAAGGAAGTGACAACCCTTCACGTAAAGCAGCTTGCAATATGGTCTCATTTGATCTTACATTTATAATATGATCGCTGGGCTTAATGATAATTTGATGCGACATTAAATGACTAATACGTTAAAAATAATTAGAAGGAAAAAATTCTTTTGGCACTGAAAAACACACTATTAATTGTTGGTTGCGGTGATATAGCACTGCGTACAGCGCCATTATTGCAAACACATTTTAGGATGTTAGGGGTATGCCGTAACCCGGAAAACTTTATTCGGCTGCGTTCACGCGGAATCATTCCTGTATCTGGAAACCTTGATTACTCAAAAAGTCTTGATAAACTTGCAGGTGTTGCTCAAGTAGTTATACATCTTGCGCCACCACCCAATCACGGAAAACATGACACACGAACTGCAAACCTTTTAGCTGCGTTGACTAAACGCCAAAAAATAAAAAGCATAATATTACCACAACGACTTATCTATATCAGCACAAGCGGCGTATATGGTAATTGTGATGGCGCTTTAATTGACGAAGCCTACCCAACGAACCCAGGCAATGATCGTGCATTACGTCGAATTAGTGCCGAAAACCAAATACGCGCTTGGGGGTTGCGTAATCATGTTAATACGTCAATACTGCGTGTCCCTGGTATATACGCGGGTAACCGCCTTCCATTAGTGTCTGTAAAAGAAGGTAAACCTATGCTTTCTGAAGAAGATGATAGTTATACCAACCATATACATGCGAATGACCTGGCGCAAATCATTTGCGCAGCAACCCGCCATGCGAAACCGAATAGAATCTATCACGCTTGTGATAACTCTCACCTAAAAATGGGTGAATACTTTGATTTAGTTGCAGATAAATTCAATCTCCCACATCCTCTAAGGGTGTCTCGTAGTCAAGCTTTAGGTCATATTTCTCCAGGCATGTTGTCTTACTTAGATGAATCAAAACGATTAAAGAATTTACGCATGAAAAAAGAGCTCCATGTAAAGCTTAATTATCCTTTTGTCGCTGAAGGCATTCTTCATGATTAAAACTTAAAATCATTATTAGCCAGTTTTAGGCTAGTTCGCTATCTCCTATATTATTTTCTCCACGATACACCGCAATTAATTCTAAGTGATTTATAGATACGTGCCGTTACTGCCAAACATACAGATTAATTACAATTTTCTTGGTAATTATGAGTAATAACCGGCATTTCCAACGGTCTGAAAATCGCAAGAACTAAATGTCTTGGACACTTAAGGAGTTATTATGACAGCTGTGACAGCACGTGCAGAGAAGCGAGTCAAAGAAACCAATTATTCATGGGAAGGTAAAGATAAGTCGGGCAAGGTGTTCAAGGGTGAAATGCGTGCGGCAGGCACAGTAGTCGTAAAAACTGCAATGCGCCGCCAAGGTGTTCGGATAACAAAGATCAAGAAAACACAGTCTAGTGGTACGATTACTGATAAAGACATTACGTTATTCACACGTCAACTTGCTACCATGATGAAATCGGGTGTACCCTTATTGCAAGCATTTGATATTGTCGGGAAAGGACATACTAATAGAGCCGTAGCAAAATTGCTCATGGATGTTAAATCGGATGTTGAAACAGGAAGCAATCTTGCCGACGCATTTCGCAAATACCCATTATATTTCGATGCATTATTTTGTAACTTAGTTGGTGCAGGTGAAGCAGCAGGTATTCTTGACACTTTGTTAGATCGTTTGGCTACCTACAAAGAAAAAATTCAGGCAATTAAAGGGAAAATTAAATCAGCCCTCTTTTATCCTATTTCTATTATTGCTGTTGCATTCATTATTACAGCCGTTATCATGATTTTTGTTGTTCCCGCTTTTAAAGATTTATTTGAGGGGTTTGGTGCCGATCTCCCTACGCCAACATTAGTTGTCATGTCCATATCCGATTTTTTTGTTGAATATTGGTGGGCCATATTTGGTGTTGTTGGTGGCGGTATTTATGGTTTTTTATACGCATGGAAACGCTCCGCCTCGATGCAAAAAGTTATGGACAGAATCGCTTTGAAGTTACCTGTTTTTGGTGATGTTATTCGCAAAGCAACAATTGCACGTTGGGCGCGCACACTTTCCACTATGTTTGCTGCTGGTGTTCCATTGGTTGAGTCATTAGATTCTGTTGCAGGTGCGGCGGGTAATTATGTCTACTATGAAGCAACAAAAAAGATTCAACTCGAAGTTAGTACTGGTAATAGCTTGATGGCATCAATGACAGGCACCAATGTTTTCCCAAATATGGTTATTCAGATGGTTGCTATTGGTGAAGAATCAGGATCCTTAGATTCAATGCTGAGTAAAATTGCGGATTTTTATGAAGCTGAGGTGGATGATGCAGTTGATGCACTTTCCAGCCTAATGGAACCAGTCATTATGGTGATACTCGGTACACTGATTGGTGGTATGGTTGTTGCGATGTATCTGCCAATCTTTAAAATGGGTCAAGTTGTTGGCTAGAAAATGCAGCAAAAGCCATAATGTAGTTATATAACCATAAAAACAGGGCATTTACCAAAGTAAATGCCCTGTTTTTATGGTGTTTACTCAAAGAAGCGCTACTTGTATAGTTACCAAACAATCAACTGATCTAACTAAAACACCAATATTACTTATGTCTTTTTTACAAGATAACCCGCACTTATTTATTTTTCTTAGTTTTGTTATTGGTTTAATGGTGGGAAGTTTTCTAAATGTTGTTATCCATCGGTTACCAAAAATGATGGAACGCACTTGGCATCAACAATGCGCCGAGTTACAAGGGAAGGAAGTCAAGGCCTTACCTATATACAATATCGCTACACCTCGTTCATTGTGTCCTAATTGTGGATATAAAATAACAGCATGTGAAAATATCCCCGTCCTCAGCTATTTGTTCCTAAAGGGGCGTTGTTCACAATGTCATCAAAAAGTTTCACTACGTTATCCTGTTGTTGAAATCTTAACGAGTATCTTGAGTGGTTACATTGCCTGGCATTTTGGTTTTAGCTTATTGACACTTGCCGCATTAATCTTTGTTTGGGCCATGATTGTGCTCGCTGCTATTGATTTTGATACGCAGCTTTTGCCTGATGATATTACGCTTCCGTTATTATGGCTAGGGCTATTAATTAACTTAAATAACGGTTTTACTCATATTCAATCTGCGATTGTTGGTGCTGTTATTGGCTATCTTATTCTATGGTCAATATACTGGGTTTTTAAGATAGTCACTGGTAAAGAAGGCATGGGCTATGGTGATTTTAAATTATTAGCAGCCATTGGCGCATGGTTTGGGTGGAGTATGTTACCTTTAGTGATACTTCTTTCTTCTATGGCTGGTGCGATTATTGGACTCGTAGTAATGTTTTCTTCTGGACAAAAAAGAGATATACCCATTCCATTCGGACCATACTTGGCAATCGGTGGTGTTGTTGCGCTACTCTGGGGAAATAAAATTAATCATGCTTACTTCGCATTATTTTAATTGATGTCTCTTGTCATTGGATTAACGGGTGGTATTGGCTGTGGCAAAACGTGTGCTGCCAACTATTTTGCTGAATTAGGTGTCAATATTATTGATACGGATGAAATAGCACGAACGCTTACCCAGCCGAGTGGCTTTGCTATTGCTCCCATAATAAATACATTCGGTGACGACGTTATAGCGATTAATGGCGCATTAGATAGAAATAAAATGCGTCAATTGGTGTTTTCTGATAAAGCCATTAAGCAAAAACTTGAAGCAATTCTTCATCCGCTCATTCTCAAAGAAGTTTATCATCGCGTCAAACAATCAGAATCATCTTATACAATTGTCGCAATACCACTGCTTTTTGAAACCGCAGACTACCATGAAATTATTCAACGCATCCTAGTAATAGACTGCGATGAACAAAAACAAGTAATCCGCACAATGGTGCGTAGTAAGCTAAATGAACAAGAAGTTAGAGCGATAATGGCAACTCAAGTTTCACGCCAATACCGTCTAAAAAAAGCAGATGATATAATTATCAACAACGATGACCTTGATTGCTTGCACGAACAGATCTCACATCTACATAAAAAATACTTGAGAATTTCATAAGCCAAACCAGTCGGTTATAAAATTTATAGCAATTTAGGCTAATTTTAGTTTGTGAAATGATCTGGCATAAGGCAAGATCTCAGTATTCAACACTCTAGATACAAAAATCAATTGTGATTTGTTACGAGCATCCTTTAAACGAACGTGTCCGCACATTATTACGGCTTGAGGACTTATTTAACAAAATAACCTTTTTTTCTGCCAAAGATACAGCGATTGAACATCATGCGACACTTGCCGCATTATTTGAATTGCTTGACATAACGAGTCGCGTCGACATTAAGTCAGACTTGCTGCAGGAATTGGAAAGACAAAAGAAATCATTAGAGGCGTTGCGTAGAAATCCAAATGTTTCTGAATCAGCACTCGATGAGGTATTAGAAAACATACGAATTACATTCCGCAACATGCTGAATATCTCTGGCAAGGTTGGCGAGCATCTTCGTGACAATGAATGGTTGATGAGTATCAAACAGCGTGCGGGCGTGCCTGGTGGTGTATGTGCTTTTGATTTGCCTTCCTATCATTATTGGCTTCATTCTGACCCTGAAATACGAAGGCAAGATTTCCATGATTGGTTGATACCATTATTACCTGTTCGAGATGGCTTTAGCATCGTGCTTCATTTGTTAAGAAAGAGTGGGAAAACCAATGAGTATCTTGCGGAACAAGGTATTTTTCAGCAAACAGGGTCTGGTTGCACGGCACACCTATTACGCCTTAAAATCAACGATGACATACCTTGCATACCAGAAATAAGCGCCAACAAACATGCACTTAACATTCGTTTTGCTCCCTCGGACTTAGGCCAAAAAAATAAAGTGTATGAGGAAAATGTTAATTTCGAACTAACTTTCTGTAATCTATAGGAACATTGGTTAACTCATGAAGCAAGCTGTCGTAAACTGCCCTCAATGTGATGAAATTGTTGAATGGAACAAGACCAGTCGTTTTCGCCCGTTTTGTTCAGAACGCTGTAAATTACAGGATTTGGGGCAGTGGGCGACAGAATCTTATCGCATTCCTGACAAAGAGCAAAAAATAAAAGAAGAATAATGGAACTATGCTATTCCACGCACCATTGCAATTCCATGACCACCATGCTCAAGTGCCGTGGTCAAATCGTCAGGGCGCAGCCCACCTAGTGCATAAACTGGGAGCGAATAGTCTGCAATAAGTGACGCAAATTTTCTCCAACCTAATGACAACAAGTCTGGGTGTGTTAACGTTGGCAAAACGGGGCCTAATACAACAAAATCTACACCCAATTGTTCGGCATGAAAAAGTTCTTCTGCATTATGACATGAAGCGCCACACCAGTCAGTTTCAGGGCGTCCTGTCAGCTTCATCAACAGCGATGACGTTAAATGGATGCCATCAGAGTCCATTTCGTCAAATAACAGGGCGTCTCCATTTATCAAAACTTTTGCGCCATGTGTATGCGCAAGCGTAATGATTTCATGTGAAAATACACGCAACTTATCTTTCGCCATATTTTTTTCTCGTAACTGTATAAGCTGTAAGCCATTCTGTAACGCATGCGTTAGCTTTTCTATTGAAACATCTATACCAATTTCTTCAGCCTGCGTAATGGCGTAAACAGGTGGCAACAGTAGTGCGCGTAATATAGGGGCATTAGCTGGCAAAACGGGAGTCACATTGATGTTGTCAGCCATTTGCCAGGATAGCGCTTGGTTTTCGCGAGGCTGCAGCTCTCCATACCATTCCGTTACACGGAAGAAATGTAAACGAACTGCCGCATGTTCATAATTAAAAATGCGTGTAATCCATGGATAAGCACGTATTGTTTGTATACCTAACTCTTCTTGCAATTCTCGACCGAGTGCATGGCGCAGTGATTCGCCCGCTTCCACTTTGCCACCAGGAAACTCCCAGTAACCTTGATAAGGCTTACCTTCAGGCCTACTCGCCAACAAAAAACTACCGTTGGGTCGCGTGATAACCGCAGCAACAACTTCTACAATTGATGTGGGTATTGTCACTTTACTAAACAGCCATTACTTATCATTCTCATGCAGCCTCTATTTAGCTTCGGTAATCTGAATTGATTTTCACATAATCATATGAAAAATCACAGGTCCACACGGTAGTCGTCGCAATGCCACGGTTCAGTACAACCCGCACGGTAATTTCAGATTGATTCATCACGCGCTGCCCATCTTCTTCCTGATAGTTCTGCGCTCTGCCACCATGTTCGGCTACCAGCACTTTATCTAGATACAGCTGAATACCGTCTACAACCAAATCATTAACGCCTGCATAACCGATTGCTGCCAATATTCTGCCTAGATTAGGATCGGATGCAAAAAAAGCCGTCTTGACTAGTGGTGAGTGGGCAATGGCATACGCCACTTTGGCACACTCATCGTGATTCTTACCGGCATCAACCTGTACCGTAATAAACTTAGTCGCCCCTTCACCATCACGCACAATCATTTTGGCTAAAGTTGTGGAAACCTCTGTAACCGCTTCTTGCAGCTGAATAAACGCCGCGCTTTCTTTGCTTGTGATCTCGGCACCCGCACGACCGGTCGCCAGCAACATAAACGAATCATTGGTGGATGTATCACCATCCACGGTAATGCGATTAAACGAGTGATCCGCTGCATACTGCGCCATTTCCTGCAATAAAGACTGACTAATCGCCGCATCAGTTGCTACATAACCCAACATCGTCGCCATATTTGGGCGAATCATGCCGGAACCTTTGGCAATTCCAGTAATAGTGATTGTTTGTCCATCCAACTGGATTTGTTTTGATACGGCTTTGGGCACAATGTCTGTCGTCAAAATCGTATGTGCGGCATCAAACCAGTTGTCCGCTTTGAGATTGACAACTGCTGCAGGTAGTCCTTTAAGAATGACATCAATGGGTAATGGCTCCATAATTACACCAGTCGAAAATGGTAGTACCTGCTGTGCATCGCAACCCAGTAATGCTGCCAGCGCAGCGCAAGTAGTTTGCGTATGCTGAAGACCCATCTCGCCTGTTCCGGCATTCGCATTACCTGTATTCACAACTAAAGCGCGAATAGATTGCTGCGTCAGATTATTCTTCGCAACTAAAACCGGTGCTGCACAAAAGCGGTTTTGGGTAAAGACACCCGCAACTGTTGTGCCTGCATCCAAAGTAATCACCAACAAATCCTTACGATTCATTTTTTTAATACCGGCTTCGGTAATACCAAGAGCGATGCCGTCAATAGGTAGCAACTGCTCAGCAAGTAAAGGAGAAATATTAACGGGCATAATTATTCGTCAAGTTTTAAGAATGACGCTATGCTACCGTATCTTTGCCGCACCTTTCTAAAAAATTCCGTTTTTTCATCTTTTTCCAAAAGAAGTCAGCGTGACCAATATCACAGACAACATGACAATCATATGTAACTATAATTGAAGTCTATAAAATAACTTCTATGGTTACCAGTCATGTCTGAGCTAATTAAAGCAAATGAAAAATCTTCCCAGTTAACACCTGTATTCGCGGTTGTTATTCTTCTGTTAGGTCTTTTTGCCGCTCAAGATACGATTTTCAATCCTTCACGACCCGCTATGGTTAGCGCAGAAATGCCAGACTCTGAGGATGTTCGTTCGCGATTATGGCAGGATCCATTTCAGGCTGTTAGGCAATATACTGCTTTTTCCAGCCCCCAAAAAAATATGGTTGTCAACCAAATACAAATGTGGTGTGAATGAAACCCTTAAACATTCTCTAGGTGAATTAGGTTGTCAAATTAAAGAAATCAACTCATCAACTCATGCGCTTGCAGTTATGGTGCCTGGTGGGGCTTATGCTGAAAATCATGAGCTACGCTTGCGTAGCCGCTATGCGCTCATAGCAGGTTTACATGCATCAGGCTATAGCCCAAAAGATTCAGAACACATTGGATACGTCGATTTTACACAGAATTGCACTTCTAAAAACGAAGAATCCGCTGGAAATAAAAAGTTCTGTGGTTTTCCAGATTACATACCTTATGAATGGTTTAAATTAGACGGCCGAAAAGGGATAGATGTTAATGAAACTGGCATTGAATCACTTGAACTATCATCCTCAGACAGAAAAGATTATGTTCTCATACTCTGGCTAGATAACGATGCATTTGCACGCAACCCAGATATCATAGAGGCGTTTGTAACACTGGAAGAAAGTATTCAGTCCAATGGTGGTGCTGGTGAATCAAAAATCAGCTTTAATATCATTGGCCCACAAGACTCTGGCACATTAGAAGAAATATATGTCAATTTTAAAAGAATCGCAGAAACTGATCAAACAGCATCGCTCCAATATCTTAAAAAAACCAACATATTCTCGCCTTTTGCAACCGCAAGTGATGCTCAATTACTTAATAATGAAGAGGGAACAGCTGAATGGTTAAAGCATAGAATCATCCGAACAATACCCACTCAAGACAAATTAGCAAACACACTGTTCTGTGAATTGGCACTACGGGGCGTGACTCCAAGTTCATTTAATGAAGAAAATTGTGGAAAGCTTTCAGGATTTGTTGACGGGGAAAAAGGAGTTAAACATCATATTGTACTCATCGGTGAAATGGATACGTTCTATTCAAGAAAGTTAACACAATCTATTGTCGAAAAAGGCGGCGAATTAGGGAAAGATTCATATGAATTTCATACGTATAGTTACCTACGTGGACTCGATGGCATAACAACAAGGCCAGCTAACAGTCAACAAGAAAATAAGACCAAAATATCCCCAACAAGCAAACAAAATAATAAAGAAACAAAAGCGCAGCTAGAGCGTCCTATTGGAACCAGCCAACTGGATTATTTACTGCAACTTGCAGAACAGATAAAACGATTAGATAAAGAGAATTCCAGTGCAGGCGGTATTAAGGCAATCGGTATTACTGGAAACGATCCTTACGATAAGTTGCTAATTCTTCAAGCACTTGATAAGAAGTTTCCAGGCGTTCTCTTTTTTACAAACGATCTGGATGCGCGGTTGTTTCATCCAACGGAGATAGCAACAACGCGCAATCTGATTGTGGCTTCCCCATTCGGTTTGAAGTTAGACGATCAATTACAGCCCCACACCCCACCTTTTCGGGACAGCTATCAAACTGCGCTATACCTGACGACATTAATAGCGCTGCATTGTCCTCATAATGAAGGGAATTGTTCTGGCGCCAATTTAAATCAAGCAATTGAAACACTGAATATCGAATCTAGACTATTTGAAATTGGCAACTACGGTGCCGTTGACCTGAGTCACACGGCAGGCAATGATATACATCCCAAGTCAGAATTCGATATCACCGATGAAAACAGTAATCAAAAGAGCCTATTTTTGATTGCGGCTATGGCTATGTTAATGCTTTTCTTGCTTTACCTAGCGCCAATAAAATTAAGGCACGGTATTGTCGTTACATCCGTCAGCATTATTCTCCTTACATGCTTTTATCACTTTGTGCCATTACACAGTCATTATGGATCAGAGTCGTTGTCATTTACCAACGGTACTAGCATCTGGCCAGCCAATGGTATAAGGCTTTTAGCCGTTATTCTTGCCGTATATTTTATCTGCCGGATTAAAGTGCAATTGGGAGATAGCACTATTGTTAAAAAATTTACAATTAGAAAAACAACAAAAAATCTAACAACATTTAATACACTACGGTCAAAGTTATTTATCGATAATTGGAAAATAAAGCCAGACTTAAACAACAGAATCAAATTTACCACTGTCTGGTCAAATTACATTGCATTAAGAGGGGCTAGTTGTTGTTCAGCAAGAGTCATATTAATGATATTACTTTACTTTGCGATCTTTGGTTTTTTAAGCCAAACGGAGTATCTTGACATACCTAAAACCCCATTTCGGGGTGACATCAGCTTTAACATCAATGCGATAATACTTGTCTTGGCGGTTTTTTTCTATTTGGTATTAACCTTTGTTATTGCCGATATCTCTCATCTGAGCAGTTGCCTTATAACAAAACTCGTATCCTACGACGTGATATGGGATAATGAAATTATAAAAAAATACAAGAACAAATATGGATTGCCTGAGAAAGAAATCAGAAATAAAATTCTGATGGATTTTATTTATCAACAAGCGAATGCAATCAATAATTTTATTTACTACCCATTCTTCATTCTGTTCTTAATGATACTGTCGCGAAGTTCGTATTTTGATAATTGGCAGATCACGCCAATACTTTTATTGGTTTTCATCTTGACTGCGTTAATTACGCTGAGTAGTGCGTATCGATTAAGGAAATCGGCGGGAAAAGCGAGAGATACTATTACTAGAAAGTTAGAAGACTATCACCTAAAAACAATTATTACCCGGTCCCAAGGTCAAGATGAGAAAAAATCAGCAAGAATTAAACATGTCCTTGATGAAATAAAAGGTCTACAAAAAGGTGTATTCACCCCATTATCACATCACCCCATCGTGCTTTCATTGCTCATGCCATTTAGTAGCGTTGGCGGGCTTTATCTGATTGACTACTTTGCATTCTCTTCATACTGATTTTTTAAGTAGTAAGTCAACACCGATATTTTGAATTAGAATTCACCCTAAAGAAAAGATAGTTGGGTGTGTGTATCTAGAATTCTAAATGTAAAAACCTGCTCTATTTCTTAAGGCTAAATTCTTTGATTGACTTGTTTATTGTATTCCTGTTTTCAAATTCTGATATACATGAGTGTTGGAGCCATTTTTTTAGATTTTTATGATTCAATTTAAAGTTAAATAGTGATATATACTTAGCATACCTTCTATTCTTTTTATCTTCTGTGTAACTATTTACTCTCAAAAGTATCCTTCCGTAAAACATATACATAGATAGAACATATAAAAATGGAAGTAACAATATTGAAAGAATAGTAGCCGCAGGAATTATAATGAGTTCAGCTAATAAGTTAAAATTGTAGAAAGCTACAATGAATTCTATAAGCACTATTATTTTAATATGACTTTTTAGCGAGTCTTTAAAGTAGTTAGTCGGCCCTGAAAAAGTCTCGCCAAAAGCTATTTCAAAAAAAGCATAAGCACAAGAATTAGACTGAATATTTATCTGCGATATTTTTCATCATTCTGTACACATAGATGTAATTTTCTTCGTGGAAATAAGAGCCAAAAAATGGCCATTAGCCATTTGTTTAGGTTCCAC
>JAJFJG010000117.1 GCA_021774265.1 Nitrosomonas sp. | reverse complement strand
ATATTCGGAACTGATGCGGCTTTTATTGAGCAAGTGGATGGTCATTTGAAGACGTTGCTGGCGATGTAGTAGGTGTCTGGGAAGTCGCTGAGGAAGTTGACATTCTCGTGGATATGGTAATTAATATTTTGATTATTATGTTTTTAATGTTTAGAGAAAACAAAGAAACTAATTGAATTGGTGTTTCTTTAAGTAGCTAGCTTGTCAGCTCTGATGTCTTTAGTGTTTTATCAAAGAATGTAATTAAGTCAAAATTATCTATTTTGACTTAATTGACAATTAGAGTTTAATTTACCCATTCGAGCAAATTATAGATAGTTGATGATTATGAATATTCACAAAAATATTAGAACTTCATTTAGGGTTTTTCTTAATTATAATTAGCTAGGGAAAACTGATCATAACGTTGGATGTTTAAAGAGAAAGAGCTAATGATGATTTATCCATTTGCAATGGTTAAGTCATGATCATCAGAAGCATTTCTTGTGTTTTACTGAGCGCACCTGACGCTATTTTAATTGGTCAAATGGTGTCGAGATATTGCCGATAGAGGCCGGTGCTCATGAGATTGTGCTGAATTCTATCGATTAATCGGTGACTAACATATTCGAAATAACGATAATAAGTTATACTATGTCGTATGAGTTTTTCATTGGAATCGCTAATTTAATCAATCATGTGATTCCTAAGTAGTTAACAATTAAAAGGAATTATAAATGAATGAAGAAATACCCCCATTAGATCCGCACCCACTGAGTGAATACGTCGCTTGGGCGGGTGGGCGTAATCGTGACCCGTTACTGGGTGTGTTGAAGGATAAATTGCCGAAAGATCCTGAGCGGGTTTTAGAGATGGCCAGTGGTAGTGGCATGCATATCAACTATTTCGCGCCGCATTTTAGTCATTTGCATTTTCATCCGTCAGAAAAGGATGTTGAGGTTTTTGATAATATCAAGAAGCTGACTAGTGAGCAGGGTAATAACAATATTGCGGATCCGCTGCATTTGGATTTAACGGATCCAGACACGTGGTTTAAGCCAGAATCAGAGAAGTCATTTGCTTCCATTTTTTGTATCAATATCTTTCAAGTGGCACCGATTTCAATTGCCGATGGCATGATGAACTGTGCTTCTCATTTGCTCAAAGATGATGGGTTTTTGTTGATTTATGGGCCATTTCAGGAGGAAGGCACGTTTTCTACCGATTCAAACAAGGTGTTTCATGAAACCCTCAGTTCTGCGGGCGTTTCTGAATGGGGATTGAAAGATATTGCTGACCTGAAAAAAGCAGCGGCTGATCATGGATTAGAACTTAAAGAAAAGATCGATATGCCGAGCAATAATTTCTCATTGATTTTCGGTAGAATCTAATTTTGAATCAGTCGGGTTCTGCGATTGTGATGGGTGTCGGGCCGAAACGCGGTCTGGGTGCGGCGCTCGCGCGATGTTTTGCGACGCATGGTCTGCATGTTTTTATCGCAGGTCGTAGTGAGGAAAAGCTTCAGGCCGTGGTCGCACAAATTCAACAGGCGGGCGGTTCGGCCACGCCGATCGTCGCGGATGCGACAGTTGAGCAAGACGTGAGCCAGTTATTTGAGGTTATTCGGAAGCGAGGTGATGTGATCGAGGTTGCGGCATATAATGTGGATAGCAATATTCCCGCGCCTTTTCTGGAAACGGAAGTGGATACATTCACCGCGTTATGGCAACAAAATTGTTTGGGTGCTTTTTTATTTTCTAAACAAGTCGTTAGCATATTGCAAGCGCAGCGACAAGGTACGTTGTTTTTTACCGGCGCGACAGGATCATTAAGAGCCAAGCCGCCATTTACTGCATTTGCTTCTGCTAAAGCGGGCTTGAGAGCGCTGGCACAAGGTTTAGCCAGAGAATTTTCACCGCAGGGTGTGCATGTAGTGCATACCATTATTGATGGGGTGATTAATGGGGATCGTGCGCGCAGTCAGTTTCCTGACTATGTTAGAGCTAAAGGTGAGTCGGGTCTGCTGCAATTGGAAGCGATTGCGCAAACCTATTGGGCGATTCATCAACAGCATCCGAGTGCATGGACGCATGAATTGGATTTACGACCATTTAAAGAACCCTTTTGAAAAAAAATTAGGAAAATATGATGAGTGAAACGACTGATTGGAGTTTACAGGGAGGATATTTCGAGACCTGTAATTGCGAGACATCTTGCCCTTGTATTTGGCTGCAAGCGCCATCTGAGGGTAATTGTAAGCTGCTGGTCGCATGGCATATTGACAGCGGCCATTTAAACGGCGAGTCCTTGAATGGTCTTAATGTGGCGCTGGCTTGTTATTCACCGGGTCATATGAAAGATGGTAACTGGCAAGCGGCGTTATATGTGGATGAGCGTGCAAGTGATGCGCAGTTTGACGCCATTACACAAATTTTTGCGGGTAAACAAGGTGGCCATCCAGCTATTTTGATGAGCTTTGTGACTGAAGTGTTGGGCGTGAAAAAAGTTAAAATTGATTATCAGGAAAACGGTAATAAACGCCAATTGAATATACCTGATATTGCACAAGCTGAGATTGAGAGCATTCAAGGCATTGGTGGTGGTGACTCAACGGTTAATAACCCACCCTTATGTGTGGTGCCTAGTCACCCGGCCGTTGTTGCAAAGTCTAATCATTATCAATACCAGGACTATGATAAAAATTGGCAATTTACCGAGCGCAATGGCTTTTATTCGCCATTTACTTATCAGCCGTAGTTGTTTTATAGCGCTGTATCTTAAACGCGCTTCTTTTGCTTTATCGATCCCTGCCCATTGAGGGTGGGGGTTTTCAATTTACTGTCATGCATAAATCCCGATTGATTGTTTTATTGTCACTGTTGACAGTTATTTTTGTTTCCTGGTTCTATTTGTTCTATCAACATTGGCAAATGAATTCGTTACCAATGTCCGAAATGTGGATGCCACCATCGGAAACATCCGCATGGCAATTCGTGGATTTTGGTCTAGTATATGTGATGTGGGCGGTGATGATGGCGGCGATGATGTTACCTTCCGCAATCCCGATGATCTTGGTATTCAATAAAATCTGCAAGCAGCGTCAGTTGGCGTCACACTTGTTGGTGTTTTTGTTTGTACTAGCTTACCTGCTGGTATGGTTTGTTTTTAGTGCGGCGCTGACAGTGTTGCAATGGCAAATGCACGGGCTGCATTTTCTGTCGCCCATGATGGATAACCAGAGCGAATACATGGCTGCCACTATCTTTCTTTTGGCTGGCATTTATCAATTTACACCATTAAAAGAAATGTTTTTGCAAAACTGTCGTTCCCCAATGGGTTTTTTGTTAACAGAATGGCGCGATGGCTCCAGTGGTGCATATTATATGGGGCTGAAACATGGCAGCATGTGTGTGGGATGTTGCTGGTTACAAATGTTAATCATGTTTGCTGTGGGCATTATGAATTTATTGGCTATGGTTTTGATAACTTTGTTGGTTTTGATTGAAAAAGTCCTGCCAGCTTATGATCAATGGGTATGTAGACTGGTGGGTGTTTTGTTCATCGGTTGGGGAATTTGGATATTCCCAGTGGAAGTAAATTTGTAATTTACATGTCATAAGAGTTGTGTATCCTATGAGTCATTCAACATTCAGTTTTTCGCTATATGAATCCTATTACGCCGCCATCACAAACCACTGCTGATACAAAAGGTCAATTAAGAAATAATCTACTCGGTATCGCCGAATACCAGGAAAGACAAGACTTAAATCTTGAGCTGAACGCAGATGCATATGAATTGTTGTCTGCGCCAGTTCAATTATCTCATTTAGTGTTGATGTCAGATCGTCAATGTGTTGATCAAGAACGCGCACTAATTGTTCAATTATGTGAACGTTACGGCATTGTGCCACCCAGTATACATAATAGTCATTTCAGTGCTGAGTTGGGTGCTTTTCTTCTGCGCTGGGAGCGACATACCGAATATTCCACTTATACTTTTTATCATACCGGGCCTTTTGAGGTGCCTTTCGCGCAACCGGCTATTCGACTAGTGCCTGATGAATGGTTAGCGAGCTTGCCGGGTGAGATATTGGTGGCGACACATATTGCGCTGGATGAACGTTCACGCCCCAAGCGGAGTTTGACCGAGTTAGCGGCTTTATTTGTTTCTAAGACGGTGATTGGCTCTAAGGTGGCGGCGGGTAGTGCTAGTGTATGGAGCGATAACCAAATCCATAGTGACGGCTTTGGCCGTATATTGGTTCATGATGAAAATTTGCGTAGCCGACAAGCGGGGCGACTAATGCAACGTTTATTGGAGATTGAAACCTGTCGAATGCTCGCCATGTTGCCCCTGCCGATTACACGCCAGATGATTCCTCAGTTGGCACGTTTTGATGGACGTTTGGCAACCTTGATAGCAAATAATAATGAACTGGCTACAATTGAAGATGAGCAGAAACTGCTGGACGGTTTAACTAGATTGGCATCAGAGATCGAGCGCATGTCCGCCCAGACGAGCCACAGATTCAATGCGTCCCGTGCTTATTACGACATTGTGAAGCAGCGGATTATCGAGTTGCGTGAAGAGCGTATCGAAGGTTTGCAAATGCTCCAGGAATTCATGGGGCAGCGTTTGTCATCAGCCATGGGGACTTGTGACTTAGTGCATACTAAGCTTGAAACGCTGTCTTTGCGTGTGTCTCGGGCGTCAGCATTGCTGCGTACCCGAGTTGATATTTCTATGGAGTTACAGATACGAGATTTATTAAAGTCCATGGACAAACGTGCGCATATGCAGTTGCGTTTACAAGAGACGGTCGAGGGTTTGTCTGTGGTTGTGTTGAGCTATTACTTATTGGGTATTGTGGGATATGGACTAAAAGCAAGCAAAGCGGCAGGTATGGCGATCAACGTGGAGCTGTTGACTGGTATTGCCATACCTGTGATAGTAATCGGAGTCTATGCTGTTGTGCGGGGTCTGCGGCGTATGGTTAGCAAATAGCGTGATAAATGATAATGAAGTTAACACTCCGTAATACTGACAGCTAATCCGCCCAGCGATGTTTCCTTGTATTTAACGGACATTTCCAGCCCGGTTTGCCTCATGGCTTCGATACAGTTATCCAGCGACATAAAATGCTGTCCATCGCCTCTAATTGCTAATGATGCTGCTGTGTAGGCCTTAATCGCACCAAAGCCGTTACGCTCAATACAAGGTACCTGTACCAAACTACCCACTGGATCGCAGGTCATGCCTAAATGGTGTTCCAATGCAATTTCAGCGGCATTTTCGACTTTCTCAGTTGTGCCGCCTTTGATCGCACATAAACCCGCAGCGGCCATGGCTGACGCAGAACCAACTTCACCTTGACAACCGACTTCAGCGCCAGAAATGGAGCTTTTGTGCTTGATTAGTCCGCCAATTGCACCTGCTGTCAATAGAAAATCACGCACTTGATCCTGTGTTGCGCCTTCATGATTAACGGCATAATAAATCACTGCTGGTATAACGCCGGCAGCACCATTGGTGGGTGCGGTGACGACCATATGCCCTGCTGCATTCTCTTCATTAACCGCCATGGCATAAGCACATAACCAATCGTTCAGATTGGCGTTTTGTGGGTTCTCTTTGAGCTGGTTGAATAATAATTTGGCACGACGATGGACTTTAAGGCCGCCGGGAAGTTGTCCTTCTGCATTTAAACCATTTTCAATGCAAGTATGCATGGCTTCCCATACGGCATCTAAGCCGTCATTAAGTTCTGTTTCTGAGATGCGCTCAATTTCGTTGCTACGTTTCATGGCGGCAATAGACAAGCCGCTGTCAGCAGACATTCTCATCATTAGATTGGCACAATCAAATGGGTAGCTGCAGGATTCGGAGTCTTCCATCTTAAGTGGTGCAACTAGTTGATCGATTTTTGATAGGGTAGTGATAAAGCCACCGCCAATAGAAAAGTAGGTCTCTGTCAACAATTGAGTGCCAGGAAGATCGAGAAGCGAAAGGTCGGGTTTGAACGGCGTCTGATCAGGTAATGGATTGTCTGATTGATCTAGAAGCTCAAGAATAATACCGTTGGGGTGCTCTGGTAATGGGTCACCTCGATCAAAAATGATGTCTTTCGATGGGGTGAATCGAATAGACGTGCCGTCTTCTAAGGTAATGGCATCAAGTTGAGAAAGCTTGTCGACGAGTTCGTTGACATTTTGTTTGGCGAGTTGTTGCGGTGCGAAGTTGTGAAGGCCGAGTAGAATGGCGCGATCAGTGGCATGGCCCTTGCCTGTGAAAGCCAGTGAACCTCTTAATGTGCAGCGAATATGCAAATGTGACGTGTCTGTAATAGACGAAAGGTGAGACTGCACGCGATGTCGAAAGTTTTTGGCTGCAACCATCGGGCCCATGGTGTGAGAGCTGGATGGTCCAACGCCAATTTTAAATAGATCAAGAACGCTAATAAACATAGAAAGGTAAGGAATAATTATTATGACAAATTTTCAATAGGCGGCTAGTATCCTACATGTTTATTTGATGCTCAACATATTTTTATTTTGCTTCTTATAACGCTATTTTTGTAGAAATTGAAGGTTGCGCCCAAATATGAAAATGACAACAAAAATTTTGATCTGGATGATTGCTGGACTGGTGCTTGGTAGTGTCATTAATGTCTTCGCCAGTGACGTGGCATTCGTTCAAGATTATCTTGTGAATGGTTTATTGCATGTGCTGGGTGCGATATTTATTAGTTTATTAAAAATGTTGGTGGTGCCATTAGTGACTTTTTCGCTCATATGTGGGGTGTGCGGCATTGGTGATATTAAGAAATTGGGCCGAGTTGGTTTAAAGTCTTTCTTGTTGTTTATGTTTACCACGGCTTCAGCCATCACTTTGGCCGTTTTTGTCGCGATGATTGTAGCGCCAGGAAAAGACTTTGATTTGACGAAAACTGAACAAACAACATTTGCAGCGCCCGAAGCGCCACCGTTAACACAGGTCTTTATTGATTTGATACCGAGTAACCCTGTGGCTGCCTATGCAGAAGGCAACATGTTGCAAATTATATTTTTTACCATTTTATTTGCGGTTTGTATTTTGATGATAGGGGAACGTGGGCGTCCCATTGTGGATGCTGCAGAGCGACTAAATGAAGTAATGATGAAGGTTGTTTCGGTTGTGATGTCGATTGCGCCGTATGGTGTGTTTGCGCTGATGGCGAAGACATTCTCGCTGCAGGGGGTGGGGTTGATTCTGCCAATGATTAGTTATTTTAGTGTAGTGGTATTAGTGTTGTTACTGCACCTGACAGGTACGTTGATGTTGCTACTAAAATTTGCTGGGCGTGTAAGTCCGTTAATTTTTTTGAGAAAGATGCGTGGAGTGCAAATATTTGCTTTCAGTACGTCTAGCTCAAACGCAACCATTCCCGTGACACTTAGAGCTGTAGAAAAGCGATTGGGTGTCGATAATTCAACAGCATCTTTTGTCGTGCCTTTTGGTGCGACCATCAATATGGATGGTACAGCCATTATGCAAGGTGTTGCCACGGTGTTTATAGCCAATGTGTATGGTATCGAGTTGGGTTTGTCTGGGTATCTTACTGTGATCGGTATGGCTGTCTTGGCCTCGATAGGTACGGCGGGCGTCCCTGGTGTGGGATTGATTATGCTCGCTATGGTGTTTAATCAGGTGGGCTTGCCCATCGAAGGTATTGCTTTAATTATGGGTGTTGACCGTTTGCTAGATATGATGCGTACGATGGTGAATGTAACGGGTGACGCCACGGTGACAACGATTGTTGCGCGAGGCGAAGACAACATTTCAATGACGACCTTTAATGACCCAGATGCTGGTGTTATAGAAGAAGTTCATCTGCCATCTAAGAGGCCGCTGATTTGATTGATGGCGTTAAGCCTGTTGATATTAGCTTAAATCGGACTCGCCACAGTGGCGCAAGATAAACTGTCGGCTTAGATCTCGTAAGATTATGGCCTGATGCCAGCTATCATCTAAATTTTCATCTTTAAACGATTTTAGATCAATGGGGGCGCCAACTTCCAGGTGTATAGCGCCGTGACGAGGAAACCAGGAATCAGAACGCAGGATAGAGCGGGTGCCGCGAATAGCCACAGGGATGATAGGTACGCAGGTTTCTGCGGCAAGTACAAACGCTCCCAGGCGAAAAGGCATGAGCCCCGGTATTCTTGTGAATGTCCCTTCGGGAAAAAACATCAAGGATTCGCCAGATTCTAAAAGCATCGTGAGGCGTTTTGTTTTAGATACGCTTTTATTTACGTCATAGCGATCAACAAATTCCGTGTAGATATTTTCCAGCGGTTTGCGCGTTATGTATTTTTCCGCCAGCTCCATTTTCGCAATAAAACGGAAATGGCCGGGTAGCATGGCGACCAAGGCGTAGGTGTCAAGATAGCTGGCGTGATTAGAGACTAGAATAAAAGGTTTACCCTTTTGTGGAATATTATTCAGGCCATTGATACTTAATGGCGTTCGTGTTAGTTTTGCCAGTGTTTTGGCGCAGGCACACATGGCCGACCAGCGATGTTCAAATTTCCAAGCAAAGGTTGCGGTTAACCAGGCGACAGGTGCCAGAACAGCGTATACACTCCAGCTGTAGACCGCGAAAGCCCAGTCTTTTATATATTGTGCTGTGCGACGAAGTTGGGGCACTGTACTCATTAGCGTCAGGCGTACTATTTGCCAGAGAATGCTGGTCTTTTCTTTTCCTATTTTGCCTGACTCATATAATTCACGACTGGCAGCGCGCCGGATTTTTCCACTTGATGTTTTTAGCACGGTGTTAGGCGGTGCCAGGACGATATCTTCAGGGGGAGAGCCGGTTAGATCCGTTGCTAGTATATTTATTTCCGTGCGCAATCTTTTTAGTTCCAATTCGTCCTTGGCACGTGTTTCAGCCAGAACGATTAAACGTTCTGTTTTAGAGCTTTGATCTTCACTGCCAAAAACCGCAATACGTCCTGCACTTATGCCTTCAAGGGAACCTACGGCTTCTTCCAGTTCCTGGGGGTAGATATTTCTGCCTGCGCGAATAATAATATCCTTGATTCGACCCGTGACATAAATTTCACCACCCGCCACATAACCGAGATCGCCGGTGTCCAGCCAGTCCTCAACAAATAATTCCGACGTTATTTTAGCGTTGCGATAATAACCGCTGGTTGATGATGGTCCGCGAAATTGTATTCGGCCTTCTTTTCTTTCCGGCAATTCGCGGTTTGCCTGGTCGACAATTCTGACCTGATGACCGGGTAAGGGTGGGCCACTGGATGGAAATTTAAGTACCAGCGTATGATTGTTATCAATGTTTTTTGCGCTGCCGGTGCGCATAAAGAGTGTGCGATCAATGCTGTCGATAATTGCGCCGCGATCAATTGGTGGAAAAGCCAGGCCAACCGAGGATTCAGCCAGTCCATAAACCGGCATCATCGCGCGTTGACGAAAGCCATAGGGTTCAAAACGCCGGGTAAATTGTGCCAGCGTTTCCGCGCTGACCGCTTCAGCGCCATTAAAAGCGGCGCGCCACGAGCTTAGATCCAGACCTTGTAACGCCTTCTCATCCAGTCGGCGCAAACAATATTCATATCCAAAATTAGGTGACGCAGATAATGTTCCGTGAAAGCGGTGAATGGCCCACAGCCAGCGTTCCGGGTGTGCAAGAAAACTGAGCGGAGGCATAACAACGAACAATGCCGCATAGTATAAGCTGCCCAACCACGCACCAATTAATCCCATGTCGTGATAGAGGGGTAGCCAACTGACAAACACATCTTCCGGGCCAGCCTTAACCACTGAGCCCATGGCGCGAATATTCGCAAGTAGATTGGCGTGACTCAAAATTACCCCTTTTGGTTGCCCGGTACTGCCGGAGGTATATTGAATAAATGCCGTGTCACTTTCCTTTAGTTGAGGTGCAATAAACCGATTACTTGATTCCAGTAAATCTTCAGATGTAATCACTACTTTAAGATTGGGAACCTGTGACTTTAATAATTTTGCAACCTGTTTCGCATCTTCCACCGTGATTAATAAATTGGCGTCACAATTAATGAGAATTTGTGCATGTCTGCGCATGTGATCTTCTAGTTGACTAGGGCGGGCAGGCGGGTAAATGGGTACAGGAATACCGCCAGCCATTAAAATACCTAAAAAACTATAAAAATATTCAGCGCAAGTGGGTAGCATTATGGCAACGGCTTGAGCATATTGCAGCCCCTGGGATTGAAGTCCGGCGGCAATGGCTGTAGCGGATTTTTTTAGTTGCGAATAGTTGATGGATTTGCTAGTGTCAGCGGAGTCACGATATAGTTGGATGTGTGTCCGATGTGCGTGCTGGCTGATATGCCAGTCTAAAACTTCGATCAGCGTTTTCGCTTCCACAGGAGAACCTGTTACCTGTTGCTGCTTAATAGCTTTTACTTGACTTACTTCAGGCAATGTGGACGGCGATTGCGCTTTTAACACAGCACGTAATAAATCCCGCGTGGTTTCAGCTTCGGCAAATATTCGTTCCGGTAGTGCCAAACCATATTTTGATTCGATTCTGGCGATAAGCTGAACACGCGTTAGGCTGTCCAAGCCGAGGTCTTTGTCAAAGATACTATCGAGAGTGATGGCCTGAGATGCCGGAAAATTGGGATGCACTTCTTTCACCAGTGCGTGTACGACTGATAAAAGCTCATCGGTGGTTATTGTCGAAAATTTCTTAACACTCTGATTTTTCATATCTATAATCCGAAAAAATATCTTTTAACTGGATAATTATCAGTTTAGCATTGATTCGATTTGCTTTAATGCATTAATGACTTAACTCGTCGAACTGGATCATAGAAAGCGAGCAGATAAATCGAATTTTAGGAAGCTCGAGGATATCTTAGGCTTATTAATGCTGATCGGTATGACCGTCTTGGTCTCGTTAAGAACGACGGGTGTGCCTGGTGTGGGGTTGATTGTGCTCTCTATGGTGTTTAATCAGGTGGGCTTGCCCATCGAGAAGGTATTGCTTTAATTATGGGTGTTGACCGTTTGCTAGATATGATGCGTACGGGGGGCGGTGAATGTGACGAGTGATGCGACTGTGACGACGATTGTGGCGCGTGGTGAGGACAACATTTCAATGACGGCCTTTAATGACCCAGATGCTGGTGTTATAGAAGGTGTGCATCTGCCGTCAAAAGAGATGCATGCTTAGCCTAAATATTGCATCAATATATTAAATTCCAATAACTGATACAATATTTAGGCTAAAGTGCTTATTTATATTGACGCCATGGTGCTACGCTTGAACTCGTAATCGAAGATTCATCCGTGATTTGAGTACGTCCAAAAACAATCTGTTGACCTGTATTGATTGTGCGTGTTTGGGCACCTATTTGGATTTCAACTTGACCTTCTTCGATAGCGATGCTGCCACCGTCATTTTGTAGTTCTGCACTAAAACGTGCGCCGGTATTTTTGATACGGGCTTCATTAACCATGGCGATTAGCTTGTTGGTATTCGGGTTGCTATTTGTAATATCAAAGTAAACACTACCTTGTAATAACTCAATTACTGGCGGTTGCTCATTGCTAACGGTCATCGAGCTATTCGAGTTCATGTCAATGCGAATATCTGGTCCCACAAAAACTTGTTCATATTGTCCTGTGGCTGTTGTATGTAGCTGATGTGAGATGGGGGGCGGCAAGACGAAGATAGATATACCAAATAGCATGACTGCTGTTGCGCTTGCAAACGGGATGATATATTTTCTACGGTTCGAAGGGATTGGTTTAGTTTCAGTCATGTTTTGTGTGAAGTATTTATTCTTCTGTTGGGTCGGTGATGAAACCAATACGCGCTAATCCTGCTTTAGCACCAAGGCTCATAACCCGGGCGACATGTTCGTATTGCACTTGTTTATCTGCACGGATATGTAATTCTGTTTCTGGCGCATTCTCAACGGTTGACGCGAAACGTGGTGCTAATTGTTCCAATGCAACAGGATCACCATTCCAGAAAAGGCTGCCATCAGTACGAATGGCTAATTCAACATGTTCTGGTTGTGTGATATTGGGCTCACTAGAAGCTTTGGGTAAATCAATTTTCACCGAGTGCGTGAGTAAGGGCGCGGTGATGATGAAGATGATGAGCAGTACCAGCATGACGTCCACTAATGGTACGACATTGATCTCAGCCATGGGCGTTTGACGCCCACTGTTGTTCATGCTACCAAATGACATTATCGACTTCCTTCTACAGCTGATGGCTTGGGTGCATTGTCCTCGAGCGTGTCTGTTTTATCGCCAACAGTAGTTAGGATAAATAGGTCGTGAGCAAAAGTTTCCAAGCGTGCCAGCCAGATTCGGTTGCGCCTTATAAAAGCGTTGTAAGCCAATACCGCTGGAATCGCAACTGCAAGCCCGACTGCAGTCATAATTAGTGCTTCACCAACGGGACCTGCAACTTTATCTAGTGTGCCTTGACCAGAAAGACCGATTTGTATCAGTGCGTGGTAAATTCCCCAAACCGTTCCAAGCAATCCGATGTAAGGTGCTGCCGATCCGGCAGATGCAATCAGTGTTAGGCCATTTTCAACGCGGGTTGTTTCTTGGTCAATGCCATTACGCAGTGCCCGAGTTAGAAATTCGCTAATGCCACCGGCTGCGGCAAGTTTTTGTGCGCCGTGCATTTTCGAGTCAGCAGATGCGTCTATCGCTTGTTTGGCCAATTGCGCAAACGCGTTGTCGGGGGTTTCATTGTTTAATTTAGCGCTGACTTCGTGTAAGGAATCAACGCCCCAGAAATATTTGAGAAAAGTTTCAGCACGTTTTTTTGCTACATAATTTGCGATACTCTTAGTGATGATGAGATACCAGCTCGCGATTGAAAGTGTGATTAGCAGTGAGAGAACACCAATGCCAACCGCATCAATCTGAGCGAGAAAGTTTGAAAAACCTAGACCTGTTTCCATTTAATTAATTTCCTTGCAGTACAAAATTGAAGGGTTGAAGCGCGATGGCACGTATGGGTTGGCCGTCACGAAGCGGCGGTCTACATTGCCAATCTTTTACGGCGCTCATCGCCGCTTCGTCCAAGCGTGAATGACCGCTACTATCAATGACTATTGCGGTATCCACGTGACCAGTTTCATCCAGTTCGACCCGTAAAACTAGCTTGCCTTCCTCACCCATACGACGTGAAATTGATGGATAAACAGGAGCACTAAGTGTGGGGCATGAAACAGACAGTTCTGAAGTTAAAGTAACAGGCCCGGTTTGCATCTGTGCTGGTCTTGTTACTACTTCAGGTTCCGGTGGTAATTCAATTTCCGGTTCTAATAGTGGTTCCGGCTCTGGCGCTGGTGCGGCAGGCTCTTCTTCAGGAAGTGCCGGTGCCTTCGCCACCAAACGCGGTTGAACGGGTTTAGGGTCCGGTTTCTTTATGGGTTGTAGTTTGGCTGGTGGCGGTTCATGCGCGATGGTAGGCGCTAATTCTGGTTTTGGCGCGGTAATAAAATCAGCAAATAATGTGACCATTTGTTCGGGTGGTGGAATTAACTGATTTTTCCATAAACCATAAAATATGCCAGTATGAATGGCAAGGACAAACAGGAGACCCGGCAAAGATACAATATTTTGTTTTGTGCCGAAGTAGTCCGTATTTTTTTGAGATAATAACTGCATTATCCGATGTTTAATCCTTGATTAATGCTCAGTTTGACCAATGAGTCGCATTTAAGCGATTGCACAATTGACCCAATGATTACTGTTGTTGTGACAATCAATATGATGAGAAATTTGGAGGCGTAAAGTAGTACTGAGCAAAGGTAGGGGTGAAAACAGTGTTTCAACATCTTTAAACCAAGTGTTAGATAATTAGGTTGGTTAAAATAGAATTTGATAATCGTGCAATGATAACGTGAACGATAATAATTATCAATTACCTTTTATTTAAATTATAATTAATTTGCTCGTTTAGGATTTTTATATAAACAAAACTTTTTATCACTCAATTTTAACAATATGAACATAATAAAGAATATGTTCAGAATGTAATCAATTATGACAAATTCAACGCCCAAACTTAGAAGACGTTTATTAAGTCTTATTTACGAGTTTTTTTTATTACTTGCGGTTTTAATGATTGCAGGCGTTATTTTTCATCTTGTTATTAGAGACACAGAAGCAGCTTATTTCATGCCGTTATTTCAGTTTTATCTGTTGATTGTTATGGGCACTTATTTTGTTTGGTTTTGGACACATGGCGGACAGACACTTGCCATGCAAACATGGAAGATGCGAGTGGTTGCAGCTAATGGCAATAAGTTAGAAATACGGCAAGCTATCGTGCGGTATTTACTTGTGGTGACTAGTGTTCTGTTGTTTGCAGTCGGAGGTGTTTTATTGCTTGGGGTGGCTGGCGCCATGTTCTTTTGTATTGGGTTTTTATGGGCGACTTTTGATCGAGATAAGCAGTTTCTGCATGATAGATTGGCGGGGACTCGAGTTGTCATAGTTGAGAGTTAATGCTGGCTTAATATTGGTTTAACTTGAGCTTGATTCTAAAGTCTAAGGATTTGTGTTGCTTTGCGTAACTCTACTCTTTTCTTTGGTTGTTACGATCTGGTTCCTGATAGAAAAAGAGTTGGTTTGGTTGGAATTTATGTTTTTTTAAGCGCAAGGAAAACTAGCAATTTAATTAAGTAGTCGAAGGCAAGTCAAGTAGAAAGGTTTGACGTATTTAAGAAGCAATAAAGGTTCGGTCACGCATGTCAAAAAAACTTCGACTAAGTGTCGAAATATTTTACATTAAGGGTAGTTATTAAAATTACTATAAATCTCGTGTTTTTTTAGCAAAACCCAATCCTTGTAAGTATAATAACTATTTGATTAAGATAAATATTGTTATTTAATCATGAGGAGGGCTATGGGCAGCTATTTGGTTTTTATCATTCTGTAATACAAAACTTTTTTAAGGGTTAAAAAGTAAAAGTTGTAAAGAATAGCTCACGCTCACTTTGGAGTATTACAAAGATGAAAACAATAATTGTATTCCCAGCCTTAGCATTAGCTAGCCCCAATATTGCACCAGTACATTAAATTCAGGCCTGTAACCCATATGCTTGCTGACTTTAAGAAGATTGATTGAAAATACAGTTTGTACCCAATACTTAATTCTCCGGCTTTAAACTTGCTCTATTCTGAATTGAACGCATTTGCTTGCTACGCCGCAGAATAGCTGCGGCTCCGGTCGCGAGCACGTTCAATTCAAAACAGTTCGGCGTTTAAATTCCTGAAACTGATGCAATATTGGGACTAGCGCCCCTGTTCTAGCAGTTGGGGAATCCAATCCTGTGCCGGTATTCGGTGTTCTGGCATTGGTGAGTTCGGTGCATTAGCAATTTTTATCGTGAATCACTTTTAAAAATAATTGCCAGGATCATGATTCTAAAAATTAACTAGATGAGACTTTTGCAAAAGCCCTGGCTAAAGATTTTTGAAGATTGATTACAAAGGATTAATTATTCAACTATCAGGGTTTTGCAAAAGTCTCTAGATATCTCATCTTCGGAACCGCCGATTAATTTGTCACCGATAGCATCATGTTTTGGATGTTCAAAATTAACTGGCGATTCTCTAAACAAGGTTTAATAAAACATCGAAACCAATGCCTAATATTCGATGACAACCCGTTTGCTCCTGGTGGCGGCTTGCTTGTATGTAGCCAAGGTCTTCTACAGTCGATGAAGTACCATGCCTCAAGCTTTGCAGCCAATCTTCTTCGAGGATCAAGCCGGAGGCATTACTTTAACCGATTATCATGGTGATTTAGATGCTTGGGGTATTTTATCAATATGGCCAGTATTCGAAAATTAAACACAGAGCTGTGCCTGTACTAAAGACTTGAACCGGTGCATACCTTGTTCTCTTATCCGAGTTGGCTGGTGTGAAAGCTCGGTACGATTGTTGGTGTGTTGAGAAGTATCGTGAATCGTGTCGAGAGCAATTTATCGGTGGGTGATACCGTAACTTTTCAACTTATCAATGACGATTTTTCTCGGTTCATTTCGGTATCTCTTGAGAAATCGTTTAAAGAAGCGCTTAGCAGCTTTAACATATCGGCGCGAGCTTGCAGAAATGCGTCAATCACTTTCTCGTCTTGATCTATCGCTCGCCACAAATACCTCATCAAGGAGAAATGTGTCTTCGTCTCCATACCCTTGATGTTTCAGATTCAGGACATATTTGGGGTCAAATTTGATGCGCCATAGTTGAATCGATTCATGTGTTATAACGACCTCTTTTTCAGTCAACAAGTCTTCGGTATCACGATGATTTAAGTTAGATCTATAATATAGTCACTGAGTTTTTTTTGTCATGCGGGCGGTTAAGTTGGTAATACCATGCTAGTCCTATACCGTATAAACGGTTTGCCTGGACGCAGAAGATCAAGCAGCCCGCTTACGTTTTACCATGCCGAGACCGATAAGACCGAGACCCAAAATTGCCAGGGCTCCAGGTTCAGGAATGTAATTTACGTTGATCGAATACGTTCTGTCCAAGCTGGTGTTGAGATTGAAAGCTGTGCCAACAGTCGGCGCTGAAGCGAACAATCCCGCTGATGAGTAACCGATACCCCCTCCGTTATTGTCCCAATCGACCTTGGCGCCCCCCATCCAGATACCTAGAAAATCTCCGGTCTGAATGCTAAATGGTGTGGCTAAGTTGAACATGTTAAGCCCTGTGACGGCGATGGTTTCTTGAAAAACTCCTCTCACCGTTGGTGTGGCGGCGTTGCCATTCAGGATCAAGAGCGCGAGTTCGCCTGTATTGCCAGTGAATACCT
Source organism: Nitrosomonas sp. (assembly GCA_021774265.1). Lineage (GTDB taxonomy): Bacteria > Pseudomonadota > Gammaproteobacteria > Burkholderiales > Nitrosomonadaceae > Nitrosomonas. The sequence continues at coordinate 12,334 of JAJFJG010000117.1, read as the reverse complement.
TCCAACTATTAATCTTGTGAGCACTGGGGATTGGGGCTGATTGTAATCCGATAGCGAAGTTGCTGAAGCTATCGTTATTCGCACGGTCTATTGCATCCGCTCCAATGGTAATAGCGTTAGCGGAAGTAATGGGTCCCGCTAAAAGAACTCCAAGTGAGAAACTTGCGGACATTAAAGTTTGGCGCACCCCATTTCTTGTTTTATTTGACATAGTTTTATGCTCCTAAATTATGCGGTCGTCCGGTTTTCGAACAAACTGGAGTAACCCTTCATTGACGAGATGGCTCAGCGTCGCTATCGTAGAATAAAGCAATAACCGCGCCAACTAATTATTTTATTTTATATCAATGTTTTAATGGAGTTAGAAGTTTGACGGTAATCATGATTGTAAGATATTTCGACACTTTTCAGCTATTTTCGAGTTTTGACTAAAAGTCGGTAAGGTGGGTGGAACAATTAAGGCTATGTTTCTGCTAATTGTTGAAAATCATTAATAATCAGATGTTTGAAAAATTCAATAGTTAACTGCGACCTGGCCTTTAATTAAGTAACCGAAGACAAGTCAAGAAGAAAGATTAAGCGTAACTAAGAAAACAATAAAGGTTCAGTTAAGCAGGTCAAAAAACATCTGATTACCAAGAAGCTTCAGCCAGTTTTAGCAGATGTCTTGGCAATGGTGGCGTTTGGGCAGATACATGAACAAATCTGGCGGCCAAGGTATCCAGCATAAATCGCCGATTAAAACGATATTCAAATTCTGCCAGATAGCATTGCATGGCAGGATTAACATTACCCTGTAAGGTGTTTGCCAGTAGAAATCCCGTATTTCTATATTGCTGCTATCGCCCCCCCCTGTGGCAATAGATTTATGTAAAGGTTTGGTCTCACATGTTAGTAAACTTCACATTGAGTGTCGAAATTTCTTACACTAAGATTAGTTATTAATATAACGATAAATCTCGTATTTATTTAGCAAGCTCCAATCCTTGTAAATATAATAACCGTATGATTAAAAATATCATTATTGTTTAGTCATGAGACGGGACGCACACAATCATTTGCATTTTATTATCCTGTAATACAAAAACACCTGTTCTGAGGGGCGAAAAATTGTAAAGAAAGTTGATACTTGCTATAGGAGTCCACTCTATATTCGCACAGGCCGTGCCTTTAAACTGCCAAGCCTTATCAATTCAACTATCGCATCATTTTTTTCGCTAAAAATACATAACAAAAAAACAATTTGTTATGTTAAATAATCAGCTAGGTATAAATTATTGGAATTATATTTGCTTAATCAATAGCGGAGCAGCTTCTTTACGCCTTGCAGTCATGTCGAAGGCTTGCTCTGAATAGCTATTCATGAAAATGATTTTTTACGTAAAAAAACAAAAACTTTGGAGTATTACAAAGATGAAAAAAATAATCGCCTTCTCAACTTTAGCATTAACTAGTGCCCCTGTTCTAGCAGCTCCAGGATTTAATCCAGTCCCACTACCCGGTGTTCTAGCACTGATGGGTATCGGCGCACTGGCAATTATCGTTGTAAATCACTTTAAAAAATAACTGCCCGAATCCTGATATTAATTATTGTAAGTTATTGCAGTTTGTGTTCATATTAACTCATTGTTTTATATGAAAATATAGGCATGAGCACTTATGCTTGTGCAGCAATTAATATCAGTTGCTGGAATCTAAATAGCTAAATTTTTCTGAATTGAGCGTGCAGGCGACCGGAGACGCAGTTCCTTCATAGCATTGGAAGCATGCGCGTTCGATTTAGAAAAGAACAAGTTAAAAGCCGGCAAGCGCTTTTTCAGCTTAGTTTCGGATTTAGCACTCGCAAAATATTTCTTAGCAAGGCGCACACGCAAACAATGGCTATTGCCTTGGAAATTATTCTAAGCCAGTAACGGGCATCTTGTGATCGTCCTTCTGATTAGCGTTTCAGCGTCACAGATAAATAATTAATTTAAGGCAAAATACATTATGAGCACAATGACACTTCGCGTTACTTCGTCAGCAGTTAACGTGGCCGGCACAGGTCTTGGACAACAACCTGATCTCGGCGCACCAAGTTTTTATGACGCTATAATTACCGATAGTACAAATCCAAATCTGCCCAATGGAACTTATGATGCCTATTGTCTACACCCACTTTTAATTATCAGGTTTTCCCCGACGCTCTATAATGCGATAGGAAGTGATGGCGATAGTATTGCTGATTATATAGCTGCTGATGTTGCTGCGATTACAGACTCCCAAATTGACCAAATTAATTGGCTCCTAGCACAAAACTTTACCTTAGACCCCGAATATGCAGGTCAGTATAATTATGGGGAAATGCAATCAGCTATTCATGAAATTCTTGGCTATACACCTGCTGAATATAATATAGGGATTACACCAGACGTATTGTCAGACAATGGGCGTCAAACCCTTGAGCGCACCGATATCGATTTTCTTGTGGCTCAATATCAGGCTTTGTTTATTGCGACGACAACGATGATGGTATTAAAGATGTCGGTGAAGTCGGACTGAACGGCGTAACGATTCAGTTACTAAACGCAGCAGGGGTTGTAAATAACACAACGACCACCGGCACAGATGGTTCATATTCCTTTACAGGACTGGATGCGGGGACATACAGCGTTGTAGAGCCAACGCAGCCAACTGGTAAAGAAACAGTCGGTAGTAGCGGCGGCAACACCACGGTTAACGACACCATTAGTGAAATCACGGTGAATGCGGGTGAAGACAGCGTAAACAACAACTTTGGTGAAGTCCTTCCAGCACCCGACATCGACATCGAGAAATTTGTCAATGGCATTGATGTCACTGATCTCAACATATTGCCAGAAATCGTTGCCGGCGCGGATGTTACCTTTACTTACGATGTGACTAACACCGGTAATGTGGCCTTCGCACAAGCGGAAGTACTGGTTAAGGATGATAACGGAACGCCTGACAACCTGGCCGACGATTTTGTCCCGGTATTGGTGGCAGCCAGTAATGTGGGTTCAGATGGTATTCTGAGTGCAGGGGAAACATGGGTCTATACCTCTACCACCATGACGGTGCAGGATCTATCCGTCACAACGGCCTTTGAAGCAAACTTTGTTTTCTCGGGTTCTTCCAGTACTACAGGCTCGAATGGCAACATCCGCACGTTCACTGCAAATGGTGTCACAGTCGATGCCAGTGCAGATAGCCGGAGCACCTCTAGAGACTGGAACGCCGGTTACGTGGGTATGTATGATGGTGGCATGGGAGTCACAAACACTGGAGAAAGTGGCAGCAACCATCGAGTCGATAACGGCACACAGGTAGACTATCTCCTGTTCGAATTTGACAAAGACGTTACTGTCGACAAGGCGCTTCTTCAATCTGTTGTAAGTGACAGTGATATCTCAATTTGGATCGGCGATCGCAACGGAGCTGATATTTCTTCCTTAAGTGACGGCTTGCTCCAGAGCTACGTCAAGGAGAATGACTTCACTAACAGCAGCAATTCTCGTTGGGCCGACATCAATGACGGCGGTCTGACGGGCGATACCTTGGTGATTTCTGCTTATACCGAAGGTAGCAACGACCAGTTCAAGCTCAAAAAACTTACCACATCTGTGTCCAAGTCTGTTGGTAATGGAGAGTACCTAAATTTGGCCACCGTCACGGTCGATGGTGCCAGCGACAGCGATGCCAGTGGTTACATAAACCCTTCTGCAACGCAGAAAGCCAGTATTGGAGACAAAATATGGTTTGATGACAATGGTAATGGTGTACAGGATAACGGTGAAGCAGGTGTCGCTGGAGTAACTGTCATGTTGCGCGCAGCAAATTTTACAGATGGGCATGGCGGCGCCATATTTGCACAGACAACGACTAATGCTAATGGCGATTATTTATTTAATGATCTCGTGCCGGGTGGTTACCAAATTGACATAAAAGAATCCACTTTGCCATCTGGCTACCAATTTACTGTACCTAATCAGGGTTCGAATAATGATTTGGATTCTGATGTTCTAGAAACTTCAACGATCCCGTTAAATTGGGGTGTCATGGCCAATACTACACTGGATGCAGGAGAGCATGATCGTTCCTGGGATGCTGGTATAGTGTCTCAAAAAGCTTCCATTGGTGATCGCGTGTGGGAAGATATGAATCATAACGGTATTCAAGACTCAAACGAACCTGGTATTAGTGGTATTGCTGCAACATTATATGCTTGGAATGGTAGGAATCATTATGTTGCGGCACATACCACCACGAATAGTAACGGTAATTATTTATTTACCAATTTGGATGAAGGTTACTACTTTGTCGAATTTGATAAAACTGGTGTCCGGCATGATAGCGGCTGGGGTGGTAACTTTAATATGAGTGATTGGTTCTGGTCAGGCAAAAACGCTGGTTCGAACGACAATATTGACAGTGATGTGAAGACGGTTTCAGGCGATATAACGAATACCAATTGGACCTATCTTTCTGCCGGTGAGAGTGACATGAGCTGGGATGCTGGTATCACACCGATCGTCATAGACTTGGATGGAGACGGAGTTGAAACTGTTTCCAGAACTGATTCTAAAGGCAAATTTGATCTGCTTGGCACTGGCAGTGCAATTAAATCGGGCTGGGTTGGTAGCGACGATGGACTCTTGGTTATTGACACTAACAGCAATGGCTTTATTGACGATATTTCCGAATTATTTGGTGGCTCTAATAAAGGAGACGGTTTTGCCAAGCTGGCTTCATACGATAGTAATGGTGATGGAGTCGTTAATGAGGACGATGTCGATTTTTTCAGTCTATTGGTTTGGCAGGATGCCAATGGTAACCATGAAACTGATGCGGGTGAGCTAACAAGCCTATTTGATGCTGGCATTGAAAGCTTAGCAGTAGCGTTTACTGAGTTACCTTTCGTTGATGCTCAGAACAACCTTCATTTGGAGCGCAGCTCAGCGACCCTGTCAAACGGCACAACAGTCGATATGACTGATGTTTACTTTAATGTGTCGCTTACAGATGCACAAGCTGCTGGTATTGACTCACCTTCACTGGCCGAACTATCAGGTTACGACCAGGTTATTCCTGGAGAAGTTGTTGATATCCTGCCAACATTTTTACTCGACCAAGTATGGACTGTATAGGAAAACGTTAATTAACAGGTAGATGTTTAGGGGGGGGCAGCGGCATTGTTTCGCTGCCCCTTAATCGATGGAAATCAATTTCGCTCAGAGTTTGTGCTGAATTTAAAGCTGCAAGCACAATGCGTTACGTAGCATGTACATTGCTGTACAAATTCAGCCAAAACAAACATTTAGCCTTAAATTCAGCCTAAAGCCATCTAGCTCCAATATTGCATCAATTTTTGGAGTTTAAACGCGGATCTGTTTTTCTGGCATCGAAGATGTGACTTCATTGAATTTTACCACCATAGAACCGTTTTCGAGTTACTCTCCTTTCCCAATCATTTTGTAGTTACAATAATTAATACTATTAAACAAACTTGAACCAGTTAGAGCCAAATACGATCAGGAAACACATGAAGTCATAAATAAACTGCTTCAGTTCCTTCATGATATTCATGGTGAAAAGTGATATTGGTTTCAATATTGAATGATTAGGTTTTTGCCAGAAAGTTGGAATGATTCTCATGAAGAAGATGACCTGCCAACACAAGTTGAAACCTACAAACTGCACCGGTAATATTTACTGGTTTTCTAAGAAGACTCTATTTGAAATTTGTGAGCTGGGCTCTGGAGAGGCGCAGAATTCCTAACAGTTTCGGTTTATATTTTATTATTTGCGGTTTAACGATGAATCTTACCATTCGCTCCTTTGGTTAATTGATCAATCACTGTCCCATCAATCGATTGCAATATAATCTGTAGCGGCATTTTTCCCAACGCATGCGTCGCGCAAGAAAGACAGGGGTCATACGCGCGCACAGCAACTTCCAAATGATTCAGCAACGCTTCGGTAATCTCATGGCCATCCAGATACTGATTGGCAACAGAACGTACTGACTCATTCATTGCCTGGTTGTTACTGGTGGTTGAAACAATCAGATTGGCTTTGGTCACCAAACCTTCTTCATTGATTTGGTAATGATGAAATAAGGTGCCGCGGGGGGCTTCAATGACACCGATACCTTCTAATTGTTGATCGAATTTTTCTGCGACCAAATCGGTACCGATAATTTCCGGGTCGTGCAATAGTTCATAAATCGACTCGGCACAATGCAAAGCTTCGATCATGCGCGCCCAGTGATAAGCTAATGTGTCATGCACAAATTCGCCCTGAGAAAATTCCCTGAAATGCTGACGTTGTGCTTCTGCTAACGGTGTGGAAATGCGGTCACAATTATTGACACGTGCCAAAGGCCCGACACGATACCAACCTTTGTCCTTGCCCAATTGATGCAGATATGGAAATTTCAAGTAACTCCAAGACCGCACTTCCTCGCGCAGAATCTGTTGATAACCCATGTAATCCAATTGATCAAAAATAAAATTACCGGCTGCGTCGCGGGCGCGTAAACCACCGTGGTAAAACTCTAATTCACCGTGATCACCTGTCATACTCAGAAAATTTGTTCGTAACGCCGCAAAATTGTGATGTTCAGGATGACCGGTATGAATCTGTTCGTTCAGCGTGACGGCATCTTGGCTCCACTGCAAAATATCTGCAATATCGGTTAATAGCGCGTCGCGTGCAGTTAGTGTAAGCGGCTTGTTCATGCCGCCTGGCACCGTGCCCGTACCATGGATACGTTTACCAGTGATAGCTTCAATAATTTGCTGGCCGTATTTACGTAATTTGATGCCTTTCATGGCGATTTCAGGGTGTTTTTCCAAAATGCCGACGATATTGCGTTGCTTTGGGTCACTACCAAAACCAAATAAAAAATCAGGTGAGGATAAATGAAAGAAGTGCAAAGCATGGGATTGCAAGATTTGACCAAAATGCAGCAAACGACGCAACTTAGTCGCTGTCGGTGTGAGTTGTGTGACGCCGACTATTTGATCCACCGCTATAGCTGCGGCTAATTGATGACTGACCGGGCAAATACCGCACAAGCGCTGCACGAAGAAGGGCACTTCCCAATAGGGGCGGCCTTGTATAAACTTCTCGAAGCCTCGAAATTCAACAATATGCAGCCGTGCCTCTTGGATATGATTTTCCGCGTCCAGTAATAACGTGATTTTGCCATGCCCTTCAACACGGGTGATAGGGTCAATCGCGATACGACGGGTGCTGGGTGAGGGTGGGTTATCTTGTGTCATGGCTAATCATAATGCAGTGAATGTTCGGCGGGTGTGGGTATTTTTCCATTCAGTAAGTCATTAAAGAATTTCAGGAATTCATCGGCAGAGGGTGGGCAACCAGGCAAGTAATAATCTACATGAACTACTTCATTTATTGGATAAACTTTGTCCAATAATTGCGGTAATTCGACATCATTTGGGATTTGTGGGTTCACTACCCCCGTGCCATTCAAATAAACTGTCTCCATACATTCTCGTAAATCAAAATAATTGCGCATGGCAGGTACCCCACCATTTATGGCGCAAGCGCCAATGGCGACGAGTATTTTACAATTGGCGCGAAATTCTTGTAACACATGCACATTCTCCTCATTACATACGCCGCCTTCGATTAAACCGATGTCACAGGGGGTGCAATGTTTGATGTCAGTTAGCGGAGAGCGGTTAAATTCAACATGTTCCAATAATGTGGCTAAGCGTTCGTCCATGTCGAGAAAAGACATGTGGCAACCAAAACAGCCCGCTAATGAGGTGGTGGCAATTTTAAGCTTTGGATTAATTGTCTTCATACAATTTCTTGTCCAAATCAATTTCGCTAATCTGATGCTGGTCAAAAATGCGTTGACCAATCGGTGTTTCGTAGCCATGTTGTTTGCCCAGAATAGCGCCCACTGGACAAATATTCGCCGCCACATCGCTGGCTTCAATGTCACTGTCTACTAATTTACCGCTACTTGAATTTACAATTAAATGGGCATCAACACCACGTCCAGAGATAGCAAAAACATTCTTGCCATCTACTTCACGGCTGGCTCGTACACAGAGATCGCACATGATGCAGCGACCTCGGTCTAACAAAATTGTTGGGTGGGATGCATCTATTTCACGGCGTTGGTAAAACTGTGGAAAACGTTCATCGCGCATGTCTAGGTGATAACCCATGGCTTGCAGCTTACAATTTCCTGTTTTTTCACACGAGGGACAAATATGATTGCCTTCGATAAATAGCATTTGTGTGAGCATCTTGCGCGTTGCATTTAGCGCGGTTGTGTTATTGCTGATTTGTTGTCCATTTTCTGCTGGTGTGGTACAGGCGGTCACGCACTGATCGCCAATATTAACTGTGCAAAGTTTGCAGTTGCCATGCGGGGTGAGGCCAGGGTAATGGCAAAGATGAGGGATATAAACATTCGCCGCAAGCGCCGCATCCATGATGGTTTGCCCCTTTGTGAAGGAGATGTCTTGTCCGTCAATATTGAAGGTGAGAGATGCAGTTTTCATATCATGAGACAGCCGTATCGTCGCGAAGCGACAACTCGCGTGCATCGTTAAGAGCCACATCCAGATCAAAACTTGACACGAAAGCATTGCTCTTTTCATGCGGTTCAAATATTGCCGGGAAATATCGCAAAACATCTAAAATATGATTTGCCGCCGTGTGCCCTAAGCCACAATGGGAACGCTGCTTGATCAATAAGCTTAGCTCCGTTATTTCGTCAATATCATGTTGCGATATTTTGCCGCTGGCGATTGTGTCTAAGCTGTTTTTGAGTAATTTCGTACCCACTCGGCATGGCGTACAAAAACCGCAACTTTCGTGCATGAAGAAATTTGAAAAATTGCGATTAATTTCCAGCAAGCTGTGTTGCTGATTAAAAATAAGAAAAGATCCACCCGTAGATATTTCTTCAAAGCAAAGCCTACGGTTAAAATCCGCTGTTCCAATTAATGTGCCTGATGGCCCACCTACTTGTACGGCTTGTGTATTGACTGCGCCGCAATCATCTAAGACTTGCTGGACACTGACGCCTAATGGGTATTCGTAAATGCCTGGTGACTGGCAATCACCGCTGACGCTGAGAATTTTGCTGCCTGTCGATTGTGGTGTGCCTATGGCGTTAAACCAAGTAATCCCCTTTGCCATGATATGCGCCGCTGCAATAAATGTTTCCACATTGTTAACTACTGTTGGCTGGTCCAGATAGCCATGCGTTACGGGGAAAGGAGGGCGGACACGCGGAATGCCGGGTTTGCCTTCCAAGGATTCAATCAACGCCGACTCTTCACCGCAAATATAAGCCCCCGCACCAATGACAATTTCAATGTCGAAGTTAAACGCTTTCCCTTGTAATTGGTTGCCTAATAGCCCTTGCTCTCGCTGTCGGATTAATGCCATTTGCAAGTGCGGCAACAGATAACGGTACTCTCCGCGTAGATAAATAAATCCTTTCTCCGCGCCAATGATAAAAGCGCATATCGTCATGCCTTCGAGCATTTCATCTGCATGATGACGCAACAATAGCCGGTCTTTAAAAGTGCCGGGTTCACCTTCATCTGCGTTGCACACAACATAGTGGGTATCACCAATGGCTTGTTGGCAAAACTGCCATTTCTTACCCGTACTAAAACCCGCGCCGCCACGCCCACGTAAACCGGATTGCATTATGATGGCTAATGCTTCATCAGCGCTACAGGCCAGCGCGGCTTGTAAACCGATGCCAGGAGCAAGATGTTCGTTAAGTAACAAGTCACGCCGATAGATTTTATCGTGAACGACAGACCAGTCCGCAAGCCAGTCCGCCAGTGGTGTTTGTGTTGTTATTAATTGGGCTAATTGTTCAATTTTATAACTGTCTAGCGCTGTTACAGGAATACCATTAAGCAGTAATGACGGGCCATGGTCACACATTCCAATGCATGATGTTTCACCAATACTTACCAATCCATCAGCACGTGTTTTTCCAGATATCACATTTAAGTGTTGGCACAAAACCTGCAATAGGTTTTCATCACCCACCCTATAGCCACAGCTGGTGCAATTACTAAATAAGATGTGATATCGTCCCACTGGTTGGTGCGAGAAAAAAGAATAAAAATCAACGACGGAGATAACTTGACTGACAGGTAAGTCCAGTTGCGTTGCAACTTGTTCCATCGAATCTGGTGAGATGTGTAAGAATTGCTGCTGCAACGCATACAAACGATGCAAAATATGCGCGGAATCTGAATCGGTATGGGTTTGAATGCATTGACTCATAGTTAACAGTATAACGAGATTTAGCATTAATACACAATGAAGCAATTACTCTTTGTAATCAGTCTCAGTCTATCACTCAACGCATGGGCGGCGGGTGGGCGCGTTGATGTTGCGCGTTTCTCACATGGCGAGATGGGAGGTTGGCAAACGAAAACATTTTCTGACGAGACCTATTACTCGTTACAAGAAGTAAATGGACAGCTGGCGTTACAAGCGGTTAGTAATGCAGCCGCATCCGGGCGCTACCGTGAAATTGATATTGATCTTAGCAAAACACCCATGCTTCATTGGTCATGGATGGTCAACAATACCATACTCAACATCAATGAACGTACACGCAGCGGCGATGACTATGCAGCAAGAGTTTATGTTGTTTTTTCTGGCGGCATGGCTTTTTGGCGCACTCGAGCCATCAATTATGTTTGGTCAAGCAACGAATCTATTAACATGCATTGGCCCAGTGCTTATACGAGTAATGTCAGAATGATTGCCGTGCAGTCCGGCCAAAAACGATTGGGTGAATTGATTAATGAGCGGCGTAATGTTCGTAAGGATTATCGGCGTTTGTTTGGTGAAGAACCGGATATAATCAATGCCGTTGCGATCATGACTGATACGGATAATTCCGGTGCATCAGTCAAGGCATGGTACGGAGATATTTGGTTTGGTATGGAATGAATTGTAATCGGCAGTGCAATAAGCGTTACCATGACCCAGGAAAATTTATTTTAACGTACTGATGAGCTATGTGGGCTAGCCGCCCCAAGAACGTGTGCGCCCAGTGTCAATATGTATAAAATCGGATTTTGGATAATAGCCAACGCCGCCGACTTTTAGTGATAAAGCTGCTGCTCTAAGGTTAGTTAATTGATGTCCTGGTAGGCGAATATCTATCGCTTTGCCTTGCGTATGCAAGCTTTGTTTTGCTACTCCATTGCTACGGCCAGCTAACATTGCGTTTGTTTTTGGAGAGCGGTAGGCGGAAATCACATGAAATTCTTGCTTTGCATCCAGTCGGCTATGAAGTAAATGTAGCAGGTTAAACAGCTCTGTATCCATCGTATGTAAATCACCGCTACGATGGTCACGTAAAACATTTCTGATAGCTTGAAGTGCTTCTGGAATATATTGACCTTGAGCCCAATAAGTGGACTGAATGCGTTCACCAGTATGTAGATTAAGAAAGGCTAACTTTCTTTCAGCTGGCGATAAAACATTCGCGAAGGATCGGGTTGTTGTCAGTGGTAATGCCAATAAGGCACAGGCACTGATACCCTTTTTTAGAAACTGGCGACGATTATTTACGGGTTTATCTTTAAATTGATTGCAATCATTGTTAAGTTTTTGTGTCTGCATGTTTTCTCCAAAAAATAAGTGGCTACCAACCAGCATAGCGGAGTGCGCGCTTATCTCGTCCGTATGTGTCAGGCGAAAAATGTACCTTATTTAGCTCATCCACCCAAGTTGTAATATACACCAGATAAATCGGTAAACGTTGAGTTAAATTAACTTTTATTGTCTCTCCACTCTTTAATTCGGCTGTGAATTCTTTCGGTGTGCTGTCTATATCAAGTGAAAAGGCGGCTAGTTTTAATGGCGCTTCCAGTCGAATACAACCTGAACTAAAAGTGCGAATATCTTTTTGAAATAATAATTTTGAGGGGGTGTCATGCAAATAAATATCAAAAGGATTAGGGAACATAAATTTAATCTTGCCCAGTGCATTATTTTCACCGGGATCTTGGCGCAAAATATAGGGAAACCCTTTTTCAATCTTATGCCAATCAATGGTAGCTGGGTCTAATGCATCTGCTTCATAATTGTAATTTGCATAAACTTTGATGCCGGCATCAGTAAAAAACTCGGGATTCTGCTGCTGTTTCGGCAATAAATCTTTGCGGGCGATACTGAGCGGAATATTCCAATAAGGATTAAGAATCATGTGTGAAATATGGCTATTGAAACTTGGTGTTGCACGATATTCACGCCCAACGATAATGCGCATATTAAGAATATGTTCCCCATGCTC
>JAJFJG010000116.1 GCA_021774265.1 Nitrosomonas sp. | reverse complement strand
AATGCGTGGGGAGAGAAATATCCTCATTATGAAAATGACACAAATCTTCCATTAAGAATTTCACAAATGGACAAACTCGAATTGATTAACGCTCCTTTATGCTTCGAAGGTGGTGCCTTTTGTGTTGACGGTGAAGGGACTATGTTGACGACTGAAAGCGTCGTGCTAAATTCAAATCGTAATCCCGGTCTTGATAAATGGGAGGCAGAAAAATACTTTAAATATTTTTTGGGGATAAAGAAAGTAATTTGGCTGCCTCAAGGGCTTTGTAGTGACGAAACTGATGGCCATGTCGATAATCTTGCTGCATTTGTAGCGCCAGGAGTAGTGGTCGCATTAACTTGCAGCGATTTGTCTGATGAAAATTATGATGTGTTAAAAGAAAATCTGGCTATATTATGCCGTGAAACTGATGCACAAGGACGATCACTAGAAGTTGTGCAGATTGAACAACCAGAACCCATTTTCAATAGTACGAAGCGTCTTACTGCTTCCTATATTAATTTTTATTTTGTGAATAACGCAATCTTGGCTCCAGTTTTTGGTCAGAGTAAAGATACTCAAGCCAAAAATGCGATTAAACAAGTAGCACAAAGCAGGGAAGTCATTCCATTCCATGCCAACGATCTTATTGTTGGTGGTGGTGCTGTCCATTGCGTAACCCAACAGTGGCCAATTTAAAGAGTCTTAAGGGGTGACATTCCCTTTCTTGTTCGAAAAATTGGTTTCTGTTCCAATAGTAGATGCGTACTGCCTATCGTGCAGTTCTGAACATTTCTAACTAAAACGCGGTTATCTGGCATGATATCCGGGTCAAAAGTTATTCGATACGAAACGGCTAAGCTAAATTTTTCTAAAGATAAGCAATCGATTGTTGGCGGGCATGGCGTGATCTTCGGTTAATTGCAATTTATTGTCCGCTGCCAATTCACAAATGGCTTCAAAATCTCTAATCCCCATTTCTTTATCTTGTTGTTTTAACCATTGATCAAATTGAGCATTGCTGTCACTAGTATATAGCCCTCCGTAGTTAAAAGGACCATACAAACAAAACAGACCAGTGGAGGGCAAACGCTTGCCGATACCAATGATCATCATTTTTGCTATAGGCCAGGACATGATGTGTGTTGTGTTAGCACTAAATGCCGCATCAAAATCGACTGCGGGCCAGTTCGTCATGGCGACATCTAATACTAGTGGTTGCTTGATGTTGACAAGGTCTGATTCATTGAGCCACTGCTTGATACCTGCATGATTTTCAATTCTATCGCTACACTGCCAAACAAGATGCGTTAGGGCTGCGCCAAAATATATGGCGTGTTGACCTGTTCCACTGCCAATTTCCAGTACTTGACGCACACCTTGAAATGGCTGCTGTATTACTTCAAGAATAGGCAACTTATTATTCTCGCAGGCTTGGGAAAAAGGTTTTTGCATGGTTATTAAGTCCTGGAGTGTTCAATCTTTCTCGAAATTATCAGTCACCTTAATATACCCTTTTGAAATACAAAGGGGGGCGTCTTGCTATTTAGCACTGGTCTTTTGAATCTTTTTAGAAAGCAAGTTGTAACAGGCATAGTGCATCGAACTATATTTTATACAATCATTTTTTAATACATCTTACTAATTAAATTTCATAATCACTGATAGATGACATTGTTATGCAGAATCCAGCCATTTACATGGATCTCATCAGGATCATGATGTGTCCAATGAATGACGCCACCTTCATTGTTCCATTCATATTCACCAAAAAACTCAATACGATCACCTGAAGATAAGTCATTAATTCTTGAGGCTAAACCTATATTGTGAGTAACAAGTAAAGTTTGGTTTGAATTTAACTCAATAATAAATTTCTGATGGCGGCTGCCACTGAGATCATCAGGTAGCATAGCTATAACGGTGCCGTTTCCATAAACTTGCACATTGCTATGATTATCTGCAAATAAGATAGCTAATAACGCATCACTATCAGGTTCTAATTCAACATAATCTGAAATTATTCCTGCTTTTAATAACCCTTTAAGAATGTCACCATGAACATACACATCTTCGTTTCTCGTTCCAATATAGATGTCAGTATCAGGATAATATCGCACTAAATAATCATCTAAACCCTTAGTGGTCATTTCAGCAGGGCTAAAATATTCTGGAAAAGACTTTTCAGCAAAATTAAATAATTTATTGCTATTAACTAAAAAGTTGCTAGCAAATGATGTTGCTGGGAGTAACGCTAAAAACAATAAAGTAAATTTCATCATATGTTTTCTCAAAATAACGAAAAGCTCGTTTCTCCATGAAAAACATAAATTGAAGAAATTTAAGCAATATGTTTGATACGGCTGAATATAATGGTTCTGTATTATTCAAATCTGCGTAAAAGTTTTGTTCTTATGCTTAGTTGTTAATCAGCGTGCAGAATTTACCAGGCAACAGCATCAATACTTTCCAGTACGAATTTATATCTCATTGCTCCTAAACAGATAATTATTTCTCAATTGGAAACAATACGTCACAAGAGTGGTAAATATTGGATGCTGATTGACACCATACAGCCACTTTTTACTCTACAAAATAAGAAATGGTGGTTTTCAACCTGTTAAGTTTTAGGCTTATAGCTATAAAAGTTAGGATTTGCTGAATGACCGCTTTTCAAGGTTGATTAGCCGTTCACTGGAAACTGGTTACCGGCTGTTGTTGGCCGACTAGCGTCGGTCAGGTCGTATCGAAATTAATTCGGCGCGTTGCCAGACCATATATAAGCAAATACAGTTAAGTCTGCACTTCCCGATGCATGGGTATAATTTCCGCGCCAGTTTTTAGTTTATCCAGATAATCTGCCCATTGTTGCATCATCTTGCGTCGCTCTGGTAAGTGAACTGTACGATTGTAAGCGCGCCCATTAGGGTCACGTACCGCATGGGCAAGCTGGTGCTCAATAAAATCAGGACGAACACCTAAGACTTCATCAAGTATGGTTCGTGCTACTGCCCGGAAACCGTGCCCGCTCATTTCTTCTTTATCAATGCCCTGGCGTCGCATAGCAGCGAGAATCGCATTGTCGCTCATGGGTCGACTAAAACTGCGCGCACTTGGGAAGACAAATTGACTGTTTCCGGTAAGTGGTTGCAGCTCACGCAATATTTCTATTGCTTGATGAGCGAGGGGAACGATATGTGGCGTATTAGTTTTGGTAACAAGGTAACGCCATTCGGCTGCATCAAAGTCGATGTCAGTCCACTGGGCATGACGTAACTCGCCGGGACGAACAAACACCAGTGGTGCAAGACGTAGTGCGCAGCGGACTGTGAGCGTACCTTCATAGTCGTCCATGGCTCGTAATATTTCAGCAACACGTTTTGGCTCGGTGGTGGCAGCAAAATGCGTGCCTTTGACTGGAGGTAGTGCGCCGCGTAGATCACCTGAAGGGTCACGCTCTGCACGGCCTGTTGCCACAGCATAACGAAAAACTTGACCGCAATTGCTTAACGCCCTGTGTGCAGTTTCCAATGCGCCTCGGTTTTCGATCCGACGTACTACGTCCAGTAATTTAGGTGCTGTTAATTCAGTAATGGGGTTTCCACCTATCCACGGAAATATATCGCGTTCAAAACGACGAATAATGCGGTCGCCGTGGTTTGCTGACCATGTGGTGGCGTACTTGGCGTACCACTCACGTGCTATCACCTCAAAGCTGTCTGCAGCACGATCAGCCCGTGCGGATTTTTGTACCTTACGGTTCTCGCTAGGGTTTATATCATTAGCCAATAACTTGCGGGCTGCATCACGACGTTCTCGCGCGTCTTTCAGGCTCACGTCAGGATAAATACCCAGAGATAACAGTTTTTCCTTGCCGTCGAAATTAAAACGGAATCGCCACCACTTACCCCCGGCTGGGGTAACAATAAGGAATAGCCCTCGCTCGTCATATAGCTTGGTAGGCTTTACGCCAGGCTTGGCATTGCGAATGGTGGTGTCGGTCAGGGCCATTTGGGGTAACTCTTTTTTGTAATTTAGGGTTACCCCGAAGAGTTACCCCTGTAAAAAGCTGGATGCTGCAGGACGATGTTACCCTGTAATGGACAATAAAGGCAATAAAAAACCCGTACTTGGCGGGTTTCTTGGATGTTACTGGACTTCTTAAAACAGTAAAATGGTGGAGACGGCGGGAATCGAACCCGCGTCCGCAAGCCCTCTACAGACAGTTCTACATACTTAGCCATGTTCTTTAATTTAACCTTATCAACCGCTAACCGGCAAGCTGATGACAGGCGAGTCACCTATTTTTTAGCGTT
>JAJFJG010000115.1 GCA_021774265.1 Nitrosomonas sp. | reverse complement strand
CATCACGATCTGTGCGGCTGTAGCTGATAAAGATTTGTCTGTTTGGTGTCGTTGCAGGTGGCGACATATTGTTGTGTTATGTGTTGTTTATGCTTGGATTATATCTTTATCTGTATGAAGATATGAAATGAATGCTGAAAGGGAATTAGAATTCTAGAGGTGAAAATAGTTGATAGAATAATGCTGTTAACTCCTAAATATGAAGGGACTTTCATGGGTATACCAACAAAGATTGATGTGCGGGTGATGGCTGTCGGTGGCAAGTTTCTGGGTGATGATATTGGCGGCGCATTGGTGACTATCACCGATGCAAGAACGGGCGAGTTTTTGGCTGAGGGGAATACCCGTGGCGATTCGGGTGAAAGTCAGTTGATGGATGTTTGCATTAATCGGAGTAATGTTTGGCCTGTAGATGGCGCGTCGGTATATACCGCTGTGCTTGATTTGGACAAGCCAAGGTTATTAAAGATCAGTGCTTATGGCCCATTGGCCGCACCACAGGCGGCGAATACTGCGACAGCCTGCCAATGGGTCTATCCTGGAAAAGATATCACGGGTGGTAAGGAGGGTGGTGGCTTATTCCTTGAAATTCATGGGCTGGCGGTGCAGGCTTTAAATCCACCCGCACATTTTATGCCAAAATGTGCGCCAACTTACGTTGATATCAGAGCGAATGTAACGATGATGTGTGGCTGCCCAATTGGCGAAAGCACGGCTTGGGACCCTAAAGAGTTTGAAGTTGTCGCAAAAATAGAAAAAGTGGGCGGTGATATCTACGAAGAAACAATTCAGTTGGCTTTTGATAAAAAGGCGCCTATGGATGCGCCTAGCCAATTTACTGCTCAGTGGTTGGTGCCAGTTAATAATACGAAAGAACTAGAAATTTATCAGATTACGATCAATGCTTTTCAGGAAAGAACTGGCAACACGGGAATCGATTTCACGACCATTCTTATACCACAGAAGATTTAATTGGCTGCTCCAATTTTATGTCTAATTCCCCGCTTTCGCGGGGGTGAAAATGCTTTATTTAAGCTATTGTTGTTCCATGGTATTAATAAATGCATTCGCTTCATTAATCGATTTTTCCATGGATTGGATTAACGAAGACACATCAGACTTGATGGCACCTAACTCGCCTTTCAGCGAGGTGATTGCACGAGCATTGAGGTTGTGCTTCAGATACATGACTTGGTCGTTGAATACGCGAAGTATAGGCGCTATTTTTGCTTCGGCAGTCTTCATTGATGAAATAAGCTGACGGTAGTGTGCTTTGGTGTCATTTAACTTCTTTTGACTATTGCGCTTAAGTGAGGCGCTACTGTATTGGGTGATTTCCTGTTCCCATTCAGAGAATAGCGCTTCTGATACATCTTCAATATCTGCAATACGTTCGTTGACTTCTTCGGCCATACTCACACTTGCTTCATACTCATCGTTTAATTTGTTATAAATCGCTTCAAGGTCGCCGCCTTTGAAGTTGGTGACGGCTGTAAATTGATGCAGTGCCGATTTGAATTGTTCTTTGGTTTCTTCTTGTGTGTCGCGTGCTTTTTCAACACGATAAACCATGACGTCACGTTTAGGTAAGCCTATCTTCTCAAGTCCATCGTAATACATCGTTGAGCAGGCGGTGAAGGCAAAAATTAAAGGGATCAGAAGCATACGTTGCACATAATTCATGGAAATCTCCGTTAAAAAATAAATGATAGGTTTGTCTGAGTGCTTTCAGATGTATGTGAGTATATTAATATAAATCCCTCTGATAATCCTGTAGAACAATAACTGTTAATATTGGCTTGTTTTTAGAAATCTATGATTTGCTGTGTAGGAGTTAAAGCTAATAAGCTGTTTACTTCAGCAATGGATGATCCTTAGGTAGTTGTTTGGAATGCCAGATGGCGAGTTTGTGTCTGATGGATTTTTCCGCAACTTGGTCTTCTGGCAAAGGTTGAATAATCTTGTCGTGAACGAGTAGTCGATAGATGTAGAGCATTTTCTCGCTGGCAGAGTCGGTTGCTTCAAATTCGACGACGCCGCGATCTTCTGCGTATTTTACACCTGCGATCATGGCTTCTTTAAATAATGCACCTTCATTCTTCAGTTTCTTCACGGCGGCCCTCGTTTGTCGTGTGTGAGATTTTATTATTATCTTCCAACTATTCACGTAGTTTTGTTTTTTTGTAGCTTAGTCAGAAATATTTTATCGTATTAAGTCTACTTGGGGGTAGTCATAGACTCTTGTCATGGTATGACGTGGTTTTGTTTATTTTATATGATGTTAGTCATAGCGATTTCCCAAAAACTAAGTGTTCAGCGTATGATACTTGGGTAGCTAACACATTGAATAAAGGTATCATCAAACGGTGTTGAGTCAGTAGGTGATTACATAATAGATTTAGTAGGTTGTTGGACTAAAGTAATTTTTCTACCATTCTCATGTAGGTTAATCTTAACCTTGATAGTTTGCTAGACTGAAAGGATAAATGTAATGAGTAGTAGTATTAACCATGATGTCGAATCAAGTTCAGTGTTTCCAGCGCAATCGAAACGCTATTCAAAGTCTTTTTTAAAGTTAATTTTATTTGGATTTTCGTTGGTTGGGTTACCGCTGATTGGTGCTTTGATCAATAGTGCAATGTCCATTGATAATTTGGCCGAGCAAAGTCGCAAGACGGTCTATCAGGCAACAGAAATTACCCATGAGAATCGCGTGATCATCGATGAAATCGTGTTGATGGAGCGTAGTGTGCGTCAGGCGCTTATTCTGGGAGATATTTCGTTGCTTGAAGGGTATTTTCAGGCACATGATGAGTTTGAAATGGCGACTGTGAAGCTATTTGATTTGTCCTCACGCGTTGAGCAAAAGCTAGCATTGGAGAAATTGCGTTTATTAGAATTATCAATATACCGGGAGGTGCTCGAGCTGGATGGAGGTTTCGAGCGATTGAATGGTTTGGTTGATAGTTTTTCAGTGCTATTAGATGCGGCTTATGTTTTTTCTAGTATCGGCCATAATTTTATTGATCTGGATGTTAAGAAAATGCTGGGTTTTGCTGAACAGGCACGTGTTAGTGTTCAGTGGCAGCTTATAGCGCTGATACCTTTTGTTATTTTGCTTGCGATTGTTTTTTCATTTTTTATTACAAGACCCATACGCCAAATTGATAATGCTATTTATAGTTTAGGTCAAGGTGAGTTGTCTAAGCCCATCCTTGTTAAAGGTCCGCAGAATTTAAAGTATCTAGGAGAGCGTTTGGACTGGATGCGGCGCCGGCTTCTTAAATTAGAGGAGCAGAAGATTCAATTCTTTAGACATGTTTCTCATGAACTCAAAACGCCGTTGACGGCGATACTTGAAGGGGCTGATTTACTTGCGGAGGGAGTAACAGGAAAATTAACGGACAAACAGCAACAAATTGCTAATATCTTACACAGTAGCAGTATACAATTACACAAACACATTGAGAATTTATTGAGTTTCAGTGCGTTGCAAACGGATAAGTCTGCGCTGGTAAAACATCAAGTAGATCTCTCAGAGGTTTTGGATGTTGTACTAGAGAATCAGAATCTTTCTATAATGAGTAAGGAGTTGCATATAGAAAAGAACTGTCCAACGTTATTATTAGAGTGTGACGAAGAAAAAACAAAAATTATGCTAGATAACCTCTTGTCGAATGCCATTAAATTTTCCCCGCAGGGTAGCTGCATTCGATTTAATGCAATACAAACAGACCAGTTAATACAACTGGATGTGATTGATAGTGGTGTTGGGATTAATGAAGTTGATCAAGAGCGAATATTTGAGCCTTTCTATCAAGGGCAAAGTGTTCCTGACTCGCCAATTAAAGGAACCGGCTTAGGATTATCAATTGCTCTCGGATATGCACTTGCACATGGCGGAAAAATTGAGACGATAGAGCGGCCGAATGGCGCGCACTTTCGCCTTACTTTGCCGGCCCATGATCTTGAGAGAGTTGTATGACATATGTATGCAGATGTTTAATTGTGTTATTTGTGGTCGTAGTACTGGCTAGTTGTGCATATTTTCCAACAGAACAGTCGCAGGTTCCAGAGGTATCGCCGTTGCAGCCACCACAGCGTACTCAACTGAGTAGTTTAATGAAATACCATAGACAGTTGCAGAAAAAAACGGAACAGGAACTCAGCAAGGAGTATAGTGAAGTAAGAAAGCGTTTTTTGTATAAACGAAACGATAAAAATAGAGCCAGGTATACATTACTTCTCTCTTTACCTAATACAAGTTTCCATAATCTGACAGATGCATTGCATTTACTTAATGAATGGCCGCAGAAAACAAACTTATCTGCTGATTCTGATAGTTTTAGGGTTTTACTCGTGTTGCTACTCAAAGAACAGCAATATTTAATGATTCAAAAGCGCAATTTATCCCAAAAATTAAAAGATGAGGAGGCGCGTTCTGAATCATTACAAAAGCAAGTTGATGATATTAAAGATATGGAAAAGAGGCTCCTTAGAAGGAACCCGAGTTAAGCGTAAGGCAAAATGAATAAATTAAAGTATAAAATACTCCTGGTTGATGATGATACTAACCTTCTTGAATTACTCTCAATACGTTTAATTGCTGCGGGTTATGAAACCACAATTGCAAAAAGTGCGGAAGAAGCCATTAATTATTTGGATTTAACGCGACCCCAACTCGTCATTAGTGATGTTCAAATGAGTGGCATGGACGGTATTGCGTTATTTGAATACATTCATCGAATCATCCCAACGTTGCCAGTGATTATTTTGACAGCATACGGGTCTATCCCAGATGCTGTTGCAGCTGTTCAGCGCGGTGTGTTTGGCTATCTTACCAAGCCATACGATAGTAAAAACTTGTTAACACAAGTCAGTTTAGCATTGAATCTTGCTTCAGCAGCAACTCCAGAAACTAAAAAAACCAAAACGCCTTGGTGGCGGGAAGGCATTATTACGCAAAGTGCGGCGATGGAAGATTTACTGACCAAAGCCGAGCTTGTGGCTAAGGGAGATGCGAGTGTATTGTTGTATGGTGAGAGTGGTGTTGGCAAGGAGTTATTTGCTCGTGCAATTCATAACGCGTCTAGTCGAGTTGACAACCCCTTTGTTGGCCTTAATTGCGGAGCTATTCCCGAGCAGTTACTAGAATCTGAACTTTTTGGTCATGTGAAAGGCGCATTTACCGGTGCAGTTAAAAGCCACAATGGGCTTTTTCAGTTGGCTGAAGGAGGCACATTATTTCTTGATGAAATTGGCGATATGCCATTATTGCTGCAAGTGAAATTATTGCGCGCACTTCAAGAAAGACAAATACGCCCTGTTGGGTCAGCACAAACAATTCCGATTAATGTTAAAATTATTTCAGCTACTCATCGAAACCTCAAGATAGAGATCGACGCAGGGAATTTCCGAGAAGATCTATATTATCGATTGCATGTTGTGGCTTTGACTATTCCTACCTTGACAGAAAGACGCGAGGATATTCCATTATTGGCTAATCATTTTTTGCAGTTTTTTTCTGAAAAATATGAGAAAGATATTAATGGGTTCTCACCTGAAGCAATGCAGGTTTTGCTTAGTGCTACTTGGCCTGGAAATGTACGACAGCTTATGAATGCGGTTGAGCAATGCGTTGTGCTAAGTACCGCGCCACTAGTTTCGCCAACGCTAATCTATGATGCAATGCATCAAGAAGAAATACAGCTAACGTCATTTGAGGATGCGAGAAAAAGTTTTGAGAGAGATTACTTGGTGCGTTTGCTGAAGATTACAGCGGGAAATGTAACTCAGGCTGCGCGTATTGCTAAAAGAAATCGAACAGAGTTTTACAAGCTACTTCAGCGACATCAATTAGATTTTTCAATTTTCAAGCAAACTTAAATAAAAATTGGTCTGTCCGTTAATAGTAAAATAACTTGTAGGTTCAATATCTCACCCTACAAGTTATTTTTTATCTAAAGAGATTAATCTTCAGGTAATGCGTTACGACCTTCAGCAGGTTGTCCCTCATGGGTGGTGCCATAGCCTTCCTGATATGCATCTTCAGGTGCTGATGGGGTGCCACATCCTACTAAAGCTAATGATAAAAGAATTGCTGCGAAAATTGATGTAAGTTTCATATGTTACTAACCTCTTTAATAAAAAAAAACAAATTAACTGCGCCGACTATTATACATAGAATCCTAGTTTTTTGTTTTGATCTGAATAAAATTAATTATGATCTCTTGTAGCCAATGGGATCAATATTAAGTTATATTTTTTCTTAGTGCTGATTGTTCTTTTTATTGTCTAGATTTTTTCTCGAAATAAGTTTTCATTATCTAGCATAGCAGCGTATGCTCATTTTACTAATGGGCTGGCATGGAATATTAATGTTTTTGGTGTATGGGAGCAAGTTTTGTTGATTGACTCATTATTTTATTAAGAGTAGAGTAATTGCTAAATAGAAATAATATTCCCCTTATTTGTCAGCTAATTCCCTCAAATCAAGATGGAGGTTGTTATGATGAGAAATTATTCCCCACTTTCTGCGTCGTGTCTTAGTGGTACGGTAAGAATTTTACAACCCACACCATCTAAACATGTTACGGCTGAGTCGTTGGCAATTGATGTAATGACTGATCTTCGGTGTACGCATATTGCAGTAATCAGCCCTGAAATAACAATGGAACTGGCTAATACATATATGATGCAGCGTGGTGTGCGTCTATTATTTGTTATAAATAAAAATAATACGCTCGAAGGAATCATTACTGCATCAGATGTTTTAGGTGAGAAGCCATTGCGTTTTATTCAAGAACGGTGTGTTAAACATTGCGATATATTGGTGACAGACATTATGACGCCGGTAAGCAAACTGGAAGCAATTTCAATTGAAGATGTTAATCATGCCAAGGTAGGTAATGTCGTGGCGAGTTTACGCGATAGTGGTCGGCAACATACGCTTGTTACTGAGAAACGTGCGGGTGATTCGCCCATTATTCTTGGTATTTTCTCATTGACTCAGATTGAGAAACAATTGGGTGAGCCAATTGTGCCGACAGCTGTTGCTAAGACTTTTGCAGAGATTGAGACGACGCTGATTGCTAACTAGTTAATCTTACTGTCTAATCCTGCTTCTGCAATCTCTGCCGCACGCAATAGCGCCTTGGCTTTATTTTTAGTTTCTATCCATTCATTAATGGGGACAGAATCCGCAACGATACCTGCGCCTGCTTGCACGTGTAACATGCCATCTTTAATAATGCCAGTGCGAATAGCGATGGCGACATCCATGTCACCATTAAATCCAAGATGGCCTACAGCACCGGCGTAGATGCCGCGTTTGGAAAGTTCTAGCTCTTCAATGATTTCCATCGCGCGAATTTTAGGTGCGCCACTGACTGTTCCGGCAGGGAATGTGGCGCGTAATACGTCTATGGCACTGAGGTCTTTTTTGAGTATTCCGTCAACGTTGGAAACAATATGCATTACGTGTGAATAATGCTCGATTTGCATATTTTCGGTAACTTTTATACTGCCTGTTTGTGCGACGCGACCAATATCATTGCGCCCTAGATCCATTAACATTACGTGTTCTGCGCGTTCCTTTGGGTCGGCTAATAAATCAATTGCGAGTTCGGTGTCTTCCTGAATATTTTTTCCTCTTGGGCGAGTGCCAGCAATTGGCCTGACGGTTACAGTGTCATTATCAAGTCGTACAAGTATTTCCGGGGAAGCCCCCACGACATGAAAATCATCAAAATGATAATAGAACATGTAAGGGGATGGATTGAGGCTGCGTAAAGCTCGGTATAGCGCTAATGGTGAACCTTGATAAGGTTTGCTTGTGCGTTGTGACAACACAACCTGCATGATGTCGCCATCATAGATATAGCGTTTAGCACGCTTAACCGCGGCAATAAATCCTTCCTCAGTAAATTCGGAAGTTGGTATTCCTGGCGATACAGGTTTTTCTTCTGGAATCTCTATTGATTGACGTAGCTGAGTGAGTAATGCTTTCAAACGATTTTGACCGGTTTGATAAGCATTGTCAGTTTTTGGGTCGACATAAACAATGAGGTGCAGCTTGCCCGATAGATTGTCAACAACGACGAGTTCTTCAGACAAGAGCAACAAGATATCAGGTGTGTTTAATGTATCTGGACGAGCCGTGTTTGCAAGTTTTTTTTCTATATAGCGAATAGTGTCGTAGGAAAAATAGCCAACCAGACCACCACAAAAACGTGGTAACCCGACATAAGGTGCTGCATTGAACTGCATTTGGTATGACTCAATGAAGGCCAATGCATCTTCAGCTTCAGTTTCCATTGTTTCATCATTCGTTATGATCTTGATTTGATTGCCGCGAACTTCTAAGCGAGTGGTTGCCGGCAATCCGATTAATGAATATCTCCCAAAACGTTCACCACCATGAACAGACTCAAGCAAGTAAGAATAAGGTTTGTTTGCAAGTTTGAGGTAGACCGATAATGGAGTGTCAAGGTCAGCAAACGTTTCAAGAGCGATGGGGATACGATTAAAGCTTTGGGTTGCAAGTTCATTGAAGTCGTTTTCAGTCATAATTAACGTTAAATCTATCGGTAGTTTTTGTTCTAATATCAATCATGACAATTTCTTGAGTAGATTTGAAGCGTCAAAAATAGAATCAACAATGGCATCACAATCCAATGCGTGGACATCACGGCCTTCATTATATCCATAAGGCAAACAAAATACATGACAGCCTGCAGCGCGAGCAGCTATCGCATCATTTAATGAGTCACCGAGAAGTAATGCTTCATGGGGTTGAGTATCAAAGTATTTACAAATGTGGGTTAATGGCATGGGATCTGGCTTCTTTTTAGGTAAGCTGTCGCCAGACAATATAATTTCAAAACAATCGAATAAATTTGTGGCCCGCAATAAAGGTAACGTAAATATTTTAGATTTGTTGGTAATGCAGGCTAATTTAAACCCAATTTTTTTCAGGTTGGTGACACCATCAACAACGCCTGGATAGGGGTGCGTATTAACACATAGATTTTCTGCATAATTGCGGTTGTATATAGGTAGCGCTTTTGCTAGCAGATCAGGATCAGGCTCGCCATTAATATCTCCGGTTAACGAGCGTTTAACTAACCGCTCAATACCCTTGCCTATATAAGATTGAATAGTGTCAATCGACAATTCAGGCTTGCCCAATTCTCGTAACATTAGATTGGCCGCCAAAGCAAGGTCATCTGCGGTGCTAAGTAATGTCCCGTCAAGGTCAATCATGACAACCTTGACGGGCAGCGGAAATACTATGTTGTCTATTGACGAGTTGGCGTAACGAAATTTTTTATTATTCATGCATAAATAACCAGCAAATACAATTAAGTATTTGCTGGAATAAATTAAACTTTGGCCAGTTCAGCGCGTAAAGCGGCTAACACTGAATCATAACGGTGTGGATCGCTGTCTTTGCCAGCATTATAAATAGCTGAGCCAGCAACAAAAGTGTCCGCGCCAGCGCGAGCAATTTCAGCGATATTGTCTACTTTCACACCGCCATCAATTTCTAACATGATGTCTTTACCTGAGACATCAATGCGTTGGCGTACAGCCTTTAATTTATTCAGCGCTTCAGGAATAAATGCTTGTCCACCAAAGCCAGGGTTAACTGACATGATTAACACTAAATCTAATTTTTCTAAAACATGGTCAAGGTAGGATAATGGCGTGGCTGGGTTAAAGACCATTCCGGCCTTGCAGCCTTGTTCTTTAATCAGTCCAATGGTGCGATCTATATGGTTTGAGGCTTCTGGATGAAATGAAATAATATTTGCACCGGCCTTGGCAAAATCAGGAATAATGCGATCGACAGGATCAACCATTAGATGCACGTCAATAATTGCATCGGTTAGTGGGCGAATGGCTTCGCATACGAGCGGGCCAATGGTCAAGTTTGGGACATAATGGTTGTCCATTACGTCAAAGTGAATGATATCCGCACCTGAGTCAAGAACGGCGTTAACTTCTTTGCCGAGCTCGGCAAAGTTGGCGGATAAAATGCTAGGTGCTATGCGGTACATGGAAGTCCTTTCTGAAATTCAAATATGTAATGTGCTATTCTAACCGTAAATTAGGGTTGCGCGTTAGTAAAGAAACTCTCAAAGCCGTTAACTTTTTATGAATATCCTTGATGTGTCATGGAAAAAATAGTGTGGAATGAGTAGATGACAGAGAATAAAAAATATGGAATTGATGTGTCAATTAGTACGGTGTATCTACCCGATCAATCGGATTTAGAGGTGGATCGTTATGTATTTGCTTACACCATTAAGATTTTTAATACCGGCGATATTGCATCGCAATTAATTAGTCGCCATTGGATCATAACGAATGAAAATGGTGATACCCAGGAAGTGCGTGGTTTGGGTGTGGTGGGTGAACAACCGTTTCTTAAACCGGGTGATAGTTTTGAGTATACCAGTGGTACAGCCATTTCCTCGTCTGTTGGATCAATGAAGGGGAGTTATCAAATGGTTGCTGAAGATGGTCATCATTTCGACGTGGCAATTCCTGAGTTTGTTCTGAGTATTCCAAGAACATTGCACTGATTCATCCATGAACAAAAATACAACACTGGGCACGCTTTATCTAGTGCCTGCACCGTTAGGTGACGGCGATATTGCTTGGGTCATGCCTGAACAAGTTAGAGCCTGCATTAAAAGGCTTATTTATTTTGTTGTGGAGCACCCCAAGACGGCAAGGAAGTTTCTAAAACAGGTAGAATGTCATGTGCCGCTGCAAGAAATTAAAATGCAGGTGCTGAATGAACATACACTACCTCAGGAGATTTTGTCATTGCTTGAGCCTCTGTTGACGGGAAATGATGTGGGGTTGTTGTCTGAGGCGGGATGTCCGGCTGTCGCAGATCCAGGGGCTGGTTTGGTGCGAATGGCGCATAAAAAAGGCATTAAAGTCGTGCCATTTGTTGGTCCATCTTCAATCTTGTTGGCATTGATGGCTTCTGGATTAAATGGTCAACAATTTGTGTTTAATGGTTATTTGCCTATTAAGAATGATGCAAGAATTAGCAAAATATTGGCACTAGAAAAATTGTCTATCGTGCAAGATCAAACGCAAATATTTATTGAAACGCCTTATCGTAATCAAAAGCTGTTGACGTTGTTGCTAGAGACTTGCGAAGACAGTACAAATATATGTGTGGCCTGTGACATCACAATAGCCAGCGAGTATATTAAAACGAAAACAGTAAAGGCGTGGAAGTGCGCCTTACCGAATATTAATAAACGCCCGGCTATTTTTCTGTTGCATGGTTAACGCCAGACTAATAAACAGCTGTTCTATGATCTACGCTGTTTTTTTTCTGGATAAACTCTATTTTGTAGCCGTCTGGGTCTTCAACAAAAGCGATCACTGTTACACCATGATTCATTGGACCTGCTTCACGAGTTACGTTGCCACCGAGTTTTTTAGTGTCTTCGCAAGCACGGTAAGCATCGTCAACTTCAATGGCAATATGGCCAAACCCATCGCCTAAATCGTACTCAGCGGTATCCCAATTATAGGTCAATTCTAGTACGGTGCCGTTAGCTTCATCTTGATAGCCTACAAATGCAAGGGTAAATTCGCCGTCGGGATAATCTTTACGGCGTAACAATTTCATCCCAAGAACTTGTGTGTAAAAATTCAGAGATTTCTCAAGATTGCCAACGCGTAACATGGTGTGCAAGATACGCATTTATAATTTCACCATTTCAAAGTCTTCTTTACGTGCACCACATTCGGGGCAAGTCCAATTGATGGGAACATCTTCCCATCGTGTTCCAGCAGGGATGCCTTCGTCTGGAGATCCTTTAGCTTCATCATAAATATAACCACAAATTAAACACATGTAACTGTTGTAAATATTATTCTCTTCTGTTGGCATGATAGATAGGACTTCTCTTTTAGGTTAAAATGTCATTTTACGGTATTTATGCATGATACAGCCACCCCCTATAGTACTTTCTTTTGCTGCAAACGATCCGAGCGGCGGCGCCGGGATTCATGCGGACATTCTTACCCTTGCTAGCTTGGGTTGTCATCCTTTGACGGTGGTGACCGCAATTACTGTGCAAGATACAGCTGGCGTTGAAGAAGTAATGCCGCTAGATCCTGAGGTGGTTGCAGATCAAGCGCGCGCGGTATTGGAGGATATGCCTGTACACGCTTTTAAGATTGGTTTGTTGGGTAGCGTTGAAGTTATTGCGGCCATTGCGGAGGTGATTTCGGATTACCCTGATATTCCGTTAGTGTTTGATCCTGTGCTTGCTTCAGGACGAGGCGATGAGCTTGCTAGTGAGGACATGATCAGTGCTTTGCGAGAATTAATCATTCCCCAGACAACTATTCTTACGCCGAATAGTCATGAAGCTCGACGGTTGTCCCACGATTATGATGGTGACGACGGTGATGCAGATGGGCAAATTATCGATTTAGGTCAGTGTGCGGATAGATTGTTATATTTGGGTTGTGAATACGTCTTAATTACAGGTACGCATGAAAATACGACTCAAGTGGTTAATACATTATATAGCGAAGCCGGTGTTTTGCGCCGGGATGAGTGGCAACGATTGGAACACTCCTATCATGGCTCGGGTTGCACCTTAGCTTCAGCCATCGCGGCATCTATCGCTAATGGTTTGTCTATTGATGAAAGTGTCCAAGAAGCACAAGAATATACGTGGCAGTCACTAAAAGCCGGTTTTCGCCCAGGAATGGGCCAGTATTTGCCCGATCGAATGTTTTGGGCAAGCGATGAAGTGGACAAAAAAGAAGTTGCAGATTAATGCCACCTACTAAAATATGTGGGCTTTATGTTATTACGCCGGATAGCATTGATACGACAAATTTGTTGACGATGACAGAGAAAGCCTTGGTTGGTGGCGCAACGATTATTCAGTATCGTAATAAAATTGCTGATGCTGTATTGCTTCAAGAACAAGCTTATTTACTGGCTCAACTCTGCAGAAAATATCAAGTGGTGTTTATCATTAATGACCATGTGGATGTTGCGATGGCAGTTGATGCAAATGGTGTACATCTCGGTCAAAATGATGGTTCGATCAGAGATGCGAGAAAAAAACTTGGCGATGAAAAAATTATTGGCGTTTCATGTTATAACCAATTAAATCTGGCCATTGATGCATCGCAGCAAGGCGCAGATTATGTTGCTTTTGGAGCGTTCTTTGCGTCATCAACCAAACCTGATGCAGTAACTGCATCGACAGATTTGCTATGTAAAGCAAAACAAAAATTATTTGTACCAATTGTTACTATTGGTGGAATAACATTAACAAATGCTGCTGCGTTGATTGATCAAGGTTGTGATGCTATTGCAGTTAGCAGTGCATTGTTTAATACTCAAGACATTCAATCGACAGCGAGAGCGTTTTCACAATTATTTTGCGAGTAAAAAATGACTTCACGTAATCAACAACTATTTGAACTTTCACAAAAATATATACCGGGTGGCGTTAATTCGCCAGTTCGTGCATTTAAATCCGTAGGCGGAATCCCTGTATTCTTTAAGCGTGGGCAGGGCGCAAAAGTATGGGATGTGGAGAATAAAACTTATATCGATTATGTTGGCTCCTGGGGGCCATTAATTTTGGGCCACGCACATCCTGAAGTGATTAAGGCTGTGCAAGCCGTTGCTGAAAACGGATTAACGTTTGGAGCACCAACGGAAGCAGAGTTAGAAATCGCTGAATTAATCTGTGAGCTGGTTCCGTCGATTGAGCAAGTTAGGCTGGTGAGTTCAGGTACAGAGGCAGGTATGAGTGCGATTCGTCTGGCACGTGGTTATACTGGTAGAAGCAATATTATTAAATTTGAGGGTTGCTACCATGGTCATGATGATGCGTTGTTAGTTAAAGCAGGTTCAGGCGCATTAACTTTTGGTAACCCAAGTTCATCTGGTGTTCCTGCTGAGACCGTGGAGCATACTATGGTGCTGGATTACAATGATTTGGCTGGTTTGGAGAAAACCTTTAAAGCAATGGGTGATGATATTGCCGCCGTTATTGTGGAACCAGTTGCTGGAAATATGAATTTGGTGACACCTAGCTCTGGTTTTTTATCTGCGCTTCGTGCGTTGTGTACGCAGCATGGCACCGTGTTAATTCTTGATGAAGTAATGACAGGTTTCCGTGTTGGTTTAGGTTGTGCGCAAAAACTTTATGATATTAAACCTGATCTCACAACACTTGGAAAAGTCATCGGTGGTGGAATGCCAATGGCTGCATTTGGCGGTCGTCGAGAAATAATGCAATGTTTAGCACCCATAGGGTCTGTCTATCAAGCCGGGACATTATCTGGTAATCCAGTGGCGGTTGCCGCAGGATTGGCAACGCTGAAACAAATCAAGCAGGCTGGATTCTATGAGAGTCTTGGAGAGAAAACGAAACGGTTGACACAAGGCTTGGCGGCAGCCGCTAGTAAGCATGGTATTGTTTTTAGTGCGCAAGCCGTTGGTGGTATGTTTGGTCTTTATTTTCGCCAAGAAATCCCAACAAGTTTTGCTGAAGTGATGGAGTGTGACAAAAATGCTTTTAACCGTTTCTTCCATGCGATGTTAGATGAAGGGTATTATTTTGCACCGTCAGCATTTGAGGCAGGGTTTGTTTCTTCTGCACATACGAATGAGGATATTGATAATACCATTGCCGCTGCTGAGAAGATATTTTCAACGTGGTAATGATTGGGTTGTGACAATAAAAAAAGGCGGCTAACAGCCGCCTTTTTAATTTCGAATCTAAAATGATATTATTTTAGCCCTGAAATATATTCAGAAACCGCTTTTTTTTCCCTTGGACTCATGCGAAGTATTACTTGTTTCATCACTCTATTGTCATTTGTACGCGTTTCATCATTGAACGCATTTAATTGAGCAAATGTGTAGTCGGCATGTTGCCCTGCAAGCCGCGGATAATGAGGCGGAATGCCTGCGCCATCAGGTGAATGACAACTAGCGCACGCTGGAACTTCATTTTCTATGTTGCCACCATGGTAAATTATCTTGCCGATATTAAGTACTTCTTCATCGGTTTCCGTGCTAATGCCAGCATTTGGGGTTTGTTGTGAATAGAATGCAGCAAGGTCTTTCATGTCGTCAAAAGAAAGCGCGGCAACCATAGCGGACATAACAGGGCTGTTACGTATGGCAGGTGTTTCTTCGTCAGGAATTTTGAATTCAATCAGCTGCTTAGTGATATACTCTATGTGTTGTCCAGCTAGAATTGGGTTAACTGGGATGATGCTATTGCCATCGGCGCTATGACAACCTGCACATACCCCGGCTGCAATTTCTTGACCATTTGCAACATTAGCGGTTGTGTTTTCAGCTAAGGCATGGGTAGACAAAGCAAGTGCAAACACCATTGTCATGTTCATAATTTTATTCATTTTCTGCATTCCATTCTATAAAAGGCTTCCAAAAATTATTTGGTGTTGGTAGGGTGAACGCTGTATTTTAACAAGGCAGCTGATTATTCACAAGAATTAAACCATCTATAAAGCATGGTATTTAAAAATTTTATTTTTTTATGAAGCTATTTTTTATTTTACTATTGATTGTTAACCTATTTTTTTTTGTTATTCAATCGCCCTCTGACGAGAATACAAATATAGATACGATGCCTTTACTGAATCCAGAGAAAATCAAATTGTTGCCATCCTGTGTGCATTGTATAGAATGGGGCGGTTTTGTTGGTACTGATTTATTGCAGGCAGAAACGGCGATCGCTGAGTTAGAGTTGGGTGATCAGTTGTCAGAGGTTGTAATGGATGATGTGGTGATACATTGGGTTTATATTCCACCATTAAAAACGATGCTTGAAGCACAAGAGAAAATTGATCAACTTATGGAATTGGGTGTTGAGAGTTTTTTAGTACAAAAAGACAGTCAATGGCTTAATGCCATATCAATTGCTGTATTACGCGATCTCAGTGCGGCACAAAATCTTTTATTTAAGCTGGAAGATAAAGGACTAGCTTCAGTTATCATTGCTGAGCGTAATTTGAAACAAGTGAAATATGTTATACGTGAGCCTACAGCACATATAGAAGAAAAAATAAAAATATTGTCGCATCAGTTTACTAACAGTGAATTAAAAGTAACAAAATGTGAACGTGTTTAAGAATTTATGGTTTTAATCAAAATATATTATGAAAGTTACAATAAAAACACCTGAAGAAATTATAAAAATGCGTGTGGCCGGCCGGTTAGCAGCTGAAGTCTTGGATTATATTACGCCTTTTGTTAAGGCTGGAGTGACGACGGGTGAGCTTGATTCGTTATGCCATAACTATATGGTTGATGTGCAGAAGACAATCCCCGCACCACTTAATTATGCACCGGCAGGACACTCGCCATTTCCAAAATCAATTTGTACCTCGGTTAATAAGCAAATTTGTCATGGTATCCCGGGCGATAAGGTTCTTAAAAATGGAGATATTGTTAATTTAGACATCACCGTCATTAGTGATGGCTATCATGGTGATACCAGCCGAATGTTTTATGTTGGCGAACCATCCATTCAATCTAGGCGGCTTTGTGAGTTAACCTTTGAAGCCATGTGGCGTGGCATTGATGAAATAGCGCCGGGTAAACGCTTAGGTGATATTGGCCATGCGATTCAGATACTCGCCGAAGGAGTTGGATATAGCGTTGTGAGAGAGTTTTGTGGGCATGGCATCGGGGCAAAATTCCATGAGGATCCACAAGTTGTTCATTATGGCCGTGCGGGTACGGGTTTAAAGCTTGAAGCTGGTATGATTTTTACGGTTGAGCCTATGATTAATGCGGGTAAAGCAGCTATACGGCACTTGCCCGATGGTTGGACAGTGACGACCAAGGATAATAGCTTGTCTGCGCAATGGGAACACACGATATTGGTCACTGAAGATGGTCATGAAGTGCTGACCGTGTCTGCTAATACACCACCGAAACCAGATTATAAGTTTTCTTAATTAATCGTAAATTTCTTTAAATTAACAATAAAGGTAAATAATGACCATGCGGCATGATAATCGTAATTCTGACCAAATTCGGCCAGTAAAAATAACCCGACATTACATTAAACATGCCGATGGTGCAGTATTGATCGAGTTTGGCGAGACTAAAGTTATTTGCACAGCTAGTGTCAGTGATAAAGTACCATATTTCCTTAAAGGAAAAGGGCAGGGTTGGTTGACAGCGGAATATGGCATGTTACCTGCTTCAACCAACGAGAGGATGCAGCGCGAAGCAGCGCGTGGTAAACAATCTGGTCGCACAATGGAGATTCAACGTTTAATTGGTCGCGCATTACGTTCGATTGTAGATCTGAAAAAACTGGGCGAACGCACCATTCAAATAGACTGTGATGTCATTCAAGCCGATGGTGGAACACGCACAGCCAGTATTACGGGCGCATTTGTTGCATTACATGATGCGATTGATAAATTACTGAATAAACAATTAATTGAAGCGTCACCGATACTTGATCATATTGCCGCAATTTCAGTGGGCATTTCAAACGGCAAGCCATTACTTGATCTAGATTATGTCGAAGACTCTTCTTGCGATACTGATATGAATGTTGTGATGACCGGAAAGATGGGGGTGGTGGAAGTGCAAGGTACAGCAGAAGGTGAAACATTTAGTCGCCAGGAACTCGATAAGCTGTTGGATTTTGCCCAACAAGGAATACAAACATTAATTGAAAAGCAAAAATATGCATTAGCATCATAATGATTATATTGAATAAATTAGTTGTTGCCAGTGAAAATAAAGGAAAACTAAGAGAGGTCAATGCTTTGTTGTCGCCGATGGCAATTGAGGTGTTGCCACAATCATCATTCAATGTGTCTGAAGTTAATGAACCTTTCTGTACTTTTGTTGAAAATGCGCTAGTTAAAGCTCGACATGCAAGCCAGCATACAGGGTTGCCTGCGCTGGCTGATGACTCCGGTATCTGCGTTAATGTGTTGAATGGTAATCCAGGCGTTCAGTCGGCGCGTTATGCTGGGAAACCTAGGTCAGATGCGCGTAATAACCAAAAATTAATTGAAACATTGAAAGATGAAACTGACAAAAGCGCTTACTATTATTGCGTTGTCGTATTGGTAAGACATCCTGAAGACCCGCAACCGATTATTGCCGATGGCGTTTGGCATGGCGAAATAATTTTGCAGCCTAATGGGGAGGAGGGCTTTGGATATGACCCATATTTTTTTCTGCCCGAGCTAGGTAAAACGGCTGCAGAACTTTCTGCGGAGACAAAGAATACCATTAGTCATCGCGGTAAGGCACTGGCTAAACTGGTTCAAAGCATGAAACAAATAATTGCGTAATATTTGTGCTTCTCAACAAAGTCTAGCGTTTATATTTTATCGGTACTATTCAGAGCTTTCATCTTCCAGATGACGAGTATCATTCCTAGTAAAGCAGATACAGCGCTCATCGTGTACGTTATTTCAGCACCCATCCTACCCCAGGTATAACCACTGCATATTGCGCCTATTGTGCCGCCGATTCCAAACGCTACACTGGTATATATTGCTTGCCCTTTTGCCTGGTTACGGCCGTGAAAGTAACGGTGTGTCACCATCAAGGCAGCAATATGATGAGTGCCATAAGTTGCTGCGTGTAATACTTGAGCCAGTAGTATAATTAATAGCCATTCAACGCCCCAGCCAATCATCAGAAAACGCAAAATGGCGCAAGTAAAACTAAAAATTAAAATTATTTTTAAACTGAATCGTTGCATCATCCATGGCATGAGAAAAAATACGCCAATTTCACAAATAACGCCAATGGCCCATAACCAGCCAATAAATCCTTTGTCATAACCATTCTCCACTAGATAAATAGAGAAGAATGTATAGTAAGCACCATGTGCAAATATCATTAATAAACTGGATAAAAGAAAAGCAATCACTTCGGGGCGTTTGCAAATTTGTTGTATTGAGTCCTGATCAATACTATTCCCAACAACTTCTGTTTCAGGGATATGGTGGGAAAAAATCACAATTCCCAGTTTAAAGGCCAGTACCACCCAAAGTAGCCAAGTAATATCCACTACATCCAGTAGATAACCCATTCCCACTACCGCTAAAATGAATCCGACTGAACCCCAAGAACGGATGCGCCCATATTTAGTTGTGTTATCACCAAGATGAGTCAAAGTAATAGCTTCTATCAGGGGTAATGAAGCGCTCCAACAAAAACTCATTAGCAACATAACCATGAAAATCCAGGCAAAGGATTCCCCAAAGAAAAAGCCACAAAAACAAACAAGCCCGCTTAATGCGGCAAGTTGCACAACCATTACGCGCCGACCGGTGTGATCAGCCAACCATCCCCATGCTGCTGGCGCAAAAATACGTGTTACTAATAACAACGACATTAAAATGCCAATTTGCAAAGCGCTGAAAGAAAGTGACTGGAGGTACAAACTCCAATAAGGCGCGTAGGCACCAAGTACCGCAAAATGAAAAAAGTAAAAACCGGATAAACGCCAATAAGGTAATGAATGCATCAAGCTAGGATAGTTTTATAAGGTCGCGGGTTAAGAAGAAAATTAAACGGAGTCTAATTAACAAGCGAATGGTAGGAGTCAGCTAAAGAAACCGTCTAGATTATACTGTCTGAAAATGGCAAATTGTTTACTGCTGAAATTAAATTTACAGGTTTGAGGTGGTTAAGCTTCCTATACAATGCCTGACGTCATTTTTGTTGAGCATTTTTTGTTAACTTGCGGAAATTAAATGATTGTTTATGCAGTTAATTTTAATAACATTATATGCCGATAGCTTTTTAGTGAATAGTAATAAGTTATTTAATTTCGTCGAACAAAATTTCCCTGGATTTTTAGTCTCCCTGAAGTGAGCACTAGTGACTTTGAATATTATTAAGTGCGTTACTATCGCGATACTATTAACTAAACTGGAATGCTTGAGGTTATGCCAAAGCAAAGTCGATCGGCTGTCGTTTTAATGTTTATATAGAATTAAGAAGAAATGAAGCTGATACATTTGTGTGCAGATTAAAAACTAGGTTACCAATAATCTTTGGAAGTTGAACGTTCTCTTTTAGGAAGATTGCTTAAAAAAATGTTCGGTTTTAATTGATCATTACATCTTTGAGCAGGCTGCAGATAATGACATGAAGGCGATGTTTCTGCTAAAGAAAAATCGAAAGACACAAGGTAAATATGGTGAGGAACTCTACAAATGGCGTCATCTGGTTGAAAATGTCTTGCTAACGTGCAAATTAGATGTATTGCACTTTGGACTAATATCTTGTGATTTTACTGTTTAGGAGGCAAGGAGAAAAATGCACGAAGAAACAATCATGCACGGATTAAAAGAAAAAGGTCTAAGAAAAGGGTCCGTTTCAAAGTGGGCAGCGATTACCATTAGTTTGGCGGCGACTGCTCCGGCTTATTCTTTAGCTGGCGCGTTGGGTTATGGTGCTTCTGGGAGTGGTTATCAATTGCCGGTTATATTTATTCTTTCTGTTATTCCGATGTATTTTGTTGCATTGTCTTATAAGCACCTTACAACTTCAGCACCTGATGCAGGTACTATTTTTACTTGGGGAAGTAAAGCGATAGGACCGCGTGTAGGTTGGTTTGGTGGTTGGGCATTTTTATTGGCATGTGTATTGGCCGGTGTAGCGGCTACTCAAATTACCGTTAATTCAGCGGCAATTGTGTTTGGTTTGTATGAAGTGTCTGCTTGGTTCCAAGTTGGGGTAGCGGTTATTTTTATCATTACCACAACCTATCTTACAGCACTCGGCGCTAAAGAATCTTCACGCACAACTTTAATTTTGACCGCTGCGCAATTTAGCGTGCTTATCCTATTCGCCTTGATGCTGTTTGCTTATATTATACAAGGAAATACAGTCAGTACTGCTGAGCCATTTTCATGGGAATGGTTTAATCCGTTTGCTATTTCTTCTTTTGACACATTTCTCAGCGGCTTTCTTATTGCATTGTTCATTTTTTGGGGATTTGATGCGTCATTGACAATGTCTGAAGAGGTAGACGGTAATTCAGAGCAGGCAGGCTGTAGTGGTGTCATCGCGATGATGATCACTGTAATCACATATGTGAGTTTTTCCACATTAGCATTGGCATATGCTGGTATTGACGTAGATCATGAGTCAAGTTTAACGCATGAGGGCAATATTGATTCCAGCATTACCGTGCTAGCTACCGGAATAATCGGAACTAAAGGTGCGTTAGTTGCGGCATTGGTTATCTGTGTCTCTGCTTTCTCGTCAACAATGTCGACGATTATGCCCTCGGCACGTGTTGCCTTAGCAATGGCAACTTACCGGGCGATTCCGCAGCGATTTGCTTCAGTTAATGAAGTAACACAGACGCCAAAGTTCACTACATGGACAATCGGCCTCATGACGATGATAATCTATACAACATTGAGTTTGTTGAGTGAATCAATTATTGAAGATACCATCCATGGTGTTAGTATTGCGGTTTGTACTTATTACATTGTTGCGTCGTTATCTTGTGTTTTTTATTTTCATCGAACCGCATTTAATCATTGGCAGACAGCGTTATCGCAAGTGATTTTTCCTGCTATCGCTGCTGTCATTTTGGTTGGGGTTTGTATCCTGCAAGCATGGAATATGTTAGACCCAGATTATGGCTCAAGTGGATCGATCGCAGGTATGGGCGCTGTTTTTTTTATTGGTGTCGTGACGTTATTATTTGGTATTCCATTAATGATTTTATGGAACATGCATGACAAAAGGTTTTTTCAGGGCGAAACATTGCCCCTTGAAAGGGCGCATATGGTAACAGATAGGACTGATGGAAACTAGCCCAACCCTAGTCGCAGTATTTGTAGGATTATTGTAAAACTTGCCAGAGCAGAAATGCGGCCAGTAAAATAGCGATCATAGTCAACCAACGACTTTGTCGTTTTTCTTCCGCCAGCAAATCAATCATGCGTTTTTCTAATTCATGTGCACGATTATTAGCGAGTGACTGATGAATTAAACGGGGGAATTGTGGAAAAATCATCGCCCAATTGGGGACTTCTTTTTCCATGCGGCTGGTGAAGCCACGAAAACCAATTTGCTCTGACATCCATGTTTCTAAGAATGGTTTGGCAGTTTTCCATAGGTCAAGATCAGGATTAAGGTCACGGCCTAGTCCTTCAATATTCAACAAGGTTTTTTGCAGTAAGACCAATTGCGGCTGAATCTCTACATTAAATTGGCGCGACGCCTGAAATAAACGCAATAAAACGCGTCCAAAAGAAATTTCTTTGAGCGGCTTATCAAAAATAGGCTCGCATACGGCACGAATGGCCGCTTCAAAATCATCAACACGAGTGTCTATTGGCGCCCAACCTGCTTCTACGTGTGCTTGTGCGACACCGCGATAATCACGCCGAAAGAACGCTAGAAAATTTTGTGCTAAATAGTTTTTATCTTCATCGCTAAGTGTACCCATGATGCCAAAATCAACCGCAATATATTGGCTATCTTCGCCAACAAAAATATTGCCAGGGTGCATGTCCGCATGAAAATAACCATCACGAAATACTTGAGTAAAGAAGATTTCAACGCCCATACGTGCTAAGAGAGGGATATCAACACCTTGTTCACGTAATTCTTCGGTGTGACTAATGGGTATGCCATGAACACGCTCCATGACCATCACACTAGAATGACAATAATCCCAGTAGACTTCAGGGACAAAGAGCAATGTTGAATCGAGAAAGTTGCGCCGTAGCTGGCTACAGTTAGATGCTTCCCGTATGAGATCAAGTTCGTCATCAAGGTTTCGAGCAAACTCACAGACCACTTCTCGAAGTTTTAGGCGCTTACCATCTGACCATAATGCTTCAGCAAGCCATGCGCCTGTATCCATTAATGCAATGTCATGGGTGATAACGGGGGCAATGCCAGGACGAAGTATCTTAACAGCAACTTCTTTTCCGTCTTGTAATATAGCAAAATGTACTTGGGCAACAGAAGCACTGGCAGTGGGCTGTATATCAAATTCAAAGAATACTTCATTAACTGGCTTACCGTAGACTTTTTCTAACTCAGCAATAGCCAGATTAGAGGCAAACGGTGGAACTTGATCTTGTAATTTTGCCAGTTCGTCTGCAACATCCATTGGCAAAAGGTCGCGCCGTGTTGAAAGCATCTGACCAAATTTAACAAAAATTGGACCTAATGCTTCTAGTGCTAAACGTAAACGTTCGCCACGTGGTTGATGGAGTTTGCGCCAAAATGTTAGTGATTTTACTAACGTACGTAACATGCGTAACCTGCTGTGACTCAGGACAAAATCATCCAGCCCAAAACGGAAAGCAATTGAAATTATTTTTAGAAGACGAAAAAAACGCATGTATTATGTGAATGATAGCTTGGAAATGAAGTGAGTATTGTAGATGAATTTGTTTGTAAATGAAGATCTATCGTTCATCATCGCAAGGCGTTTTGTTAACTAATTGTATAGTGAATCTGTGTTTTACACATTTATCGAGGCATGTGACTTGCGAGATTGTTGGTTCGTTGTTCTAATCTATTTGTATCTTTAAGCAGTTGATCTACTTCTGCTACAAAATGGTTTATAGTTAATTTTTTTGTTAATACAGGTTGCTCTTCTAGGTAATATTCAGCCAATGTTTCTGAAAAATTTTGAATGTTCTTTGTATGCCATTCGAGTAGTGTATTGCCTGCGTGGACAATACGGTTTGCAGGAATGTCTCCTATGATTTTACTGAGATCTTGCGCGATATCCCAGTGTAAATGTTTACCAATATTTATCAATTCCTTTGCAACAGCATCATTACCTGAAGTTTTTATATTGTTGTAAACGGCATCACTATTAGAAGATAATAAAAATGGCAGCGTACTCGCTGACAGTGAAATAGAAACATCTGTTGTTGTGCCATTTGGCATTGTCGTGATTTTTCCATCATTTTGAATCATAAAGGTGAAATCTATCAATGGAAGCACGTAAATGCGTACGATTATGCCCGCGTAATTCTGTAAACGTCTACACGCCCAGCTCTCTCCCTGGATAACGTGATTGATCGGTGCAATAGCAATGGTTGTCAACATGAGTTTTGATAAAGTCAGAAGTGATTCTTAATATTTTATAGACTATCTTGATGAATTGATAAATTTCAACAATGTTATATTTTCTATAAATCATAAGCTATACAATTTAAGAGTAGAGTATAGCATTATCAATTAGTCGGGATAACGCATATTGAGGTCATTGTCGCGTAACAAGCGTAAAGTATGGTTTTCTCAAATTTCTTATAAAAACGTCGAGGAGTTGAGTTTTGCAAGAATGGTTAAATGTTGTTCTCGAATGGATGGATAATCCAATAATACAGGCTGGTGCCGCGTCTTTTCTTGCTGCGCTGATTGTTGCAAAATTACTGAGTTATATGTGGTTGTCGGGACTTGCAGTAATCGCCGCATTTTGTGCGACGGTATATTTAATTTCTGATTTTAATTTTGATTCATTAACGATAATCAAGAAAATTATTTTAGCTGGTTTAGTTGCGGCTATTTTAGCGCCACTGTTCGATCTTGTGTCAAGCCATGTTCGCTTGATGCGTTGTTTCATTGCTATTGCATGTGCGAGTGTCGTACTTTGGGTTTTTTGGTCAGTTCTTGAGAGAAAAGATTGGAGCGATATTGTTGTCTATGGTTCAGGCCTAGTGGCATACATTGCGTGTCTGTCTTTGTTGCTTGATCGTCTCACGTCTACGTCAGTTCATGCCGCTTCTTCAGCGATGGGCTTAGGGGCGAGTATTGGTGTGTCAGCATTGCTCAGTGCCTCGGCGCTACTCGGTCAATTTGGGATAGCTATCGCTATGGCGGGTGCCGCTTATCTATTACTGCAGTTTGTTAGTAACCGATTGCTACCAAGTGGCCGAACGTTCACGTTGCCATTATCTGTTTTGTGTGGCTTGATAGCTCCAGCAGCCATGATTCTCGCTAAGCTACCATGGTATTGTTTACCCTTATTTTTGCTTATTCCCCTGGTCGCGCAGATACCGTTACCTGAAAACTGGTCTTTGCGCTGGCAAACTGTTATGTTTTTCATACTGACGTTGATTAGTAGCGCTATTCCAGTGTTGTTGATCATGCATGAATCCGGTGTTTATTCTATTTAAATTAGGAGAAGTATTATGTCTCGTTTTGCTCTTTTACTTTCTGCTGTTTTTTTCATTGTGAATAGTCATCAGGTGTTAGCTGAGCCGGAGAACTATACGCTTGATCCAACTCATACGTATTTACACTTTGGAATTAGTCATCTCGGATTTTCAACGATGTATGGTCGATTTGATCAATCTAGCGGTCGTTTTTTGATTGATAGTGTGGCTAAGACGGCATCGGTTAAAGTGACTATTGAGGCGGCGTCGATAAACACAGGTTTGGAAAAACGTGATGATCATTTACGCTCGCCAGATTTTATGAATGCAGTGGAGTTTCCTGTGGTTACTTATCACTCAACAGCTGTAACATTTAAGGGGGAATATCCTTCTGTTATTGAGGGGAACCTAACGTTATTGGGTGTGACTAAGCCTGTTACATTAACGATTACAGCCTTTAAGTGTGGAGTTAATCCAATGAATAAACGCGCCATGTGTGGCATGGATGCGGTTGGTTCGATGAAACGCTCTGATTTTGGAATGACTTATGCGCTGCCGGGTGTGGGTGATGAACTGAAACTGACAATTGAAGCAGAAGGCTATAAGGATTAATAATCGGCAATTTATAGCTGAAATAACGTAAAGAAGGACACTTTATCAGTAATTTACATGCAAGATATTAAATGTAATCTGTTATTTGTCATACTTAATTAGGTGAAATTATGACGATGAAGACTAATAAATTATTGGTTCCAACAAACTTAGGTGGCGATAAAACGGTGGGTAATCACCGAATAGCCTATACGGAATGGGG
Source organism: Nitrosomonas sp. (assembly GCA_021774265.1). Classification (GTDB taxonomy): domain Bacteria; phylum Pseudomonadota; class Gammaproteobacteria; order Burkholderiales; family Nitrosomonadaceae; genus Nitrosomonas. Next base: position 8,981 of record JAJFJG010000115.1, on the reverse strand, counting down.
CGATCCTGTGAACCCACATGTTGTTATATGTGTGCATGGTTTGACGCGTAATTGTCGTGATTACGATTATTTGGCTAAAGCGCTAGAATCAGACTGCCGCATTTTTTGTGTAGATGTTATTGGTCGGGGTAAAAGCGATTGGTTAGATCGCGCCGAAGATTATGGTAATTACCATGTTTATTTGTCCGATGCGATGGCATTGCTGGCATATGTTAGGGCGCAATATCAAGATGATATTACGCTTGATTGGGTAGGTATTTCGATGGGTGGTTTAATTGGCATGTTGGCCGCTATTCAACCACAGATTCCTATTCCAATACATAAATTGATACTTAGTGATATTGGCCCAGTAATACCGGCGATGGCACTGAGGAGGATGTCGGATTACGTGGGTAAGGATCAAAGCTATGAAAGTATAGAAGCTTTTGAAGCGTACATCAGAGAAATTTCTGCATCATTTGGTTCGTTAACTGATGAACAGTGGCGACATTTGACAATACATAGTGCCAAAAAGAACAGTGATGGTACTTACGGATTTTGTTATGACCCGAAAATTTCAGGCAGTTTGAAACAAAATAGTATAAAAGAAGACATTGTTTTATGGGAATACTGGGATCAGTTGCAGGTGCCTACATTAGTTGTGCGAGGGGTTGAGTCGGATGTGTTAAATTCAGAGATTGCTAAAGAAATGCAAAAACGTGGTCCCAAAACAGAAGTGATTGAATTGCCGGGGGTTGGTCATGCACCAATTCTGCTTGATGAAGAACAAATTGGTATTGTTAAGGATTTCTTATTGAAGGCTTAGCATAAGCAAATTTAACGAATAAAAAGGCCAGTTAAATACTGGCCTTTTTATTGAAGCTAGTGGTTGATTCATTTAGAATAACGCGCCTAAAGTAATCCAACCTTTTCTAGTATCTTGATCAAAGTCTTGTGCGTCATAGTCTGCGTATCTTACGCCGAATGACCATGACTTCATGTATGAGATCGGCATCATCTCTCTTTCGGTAAAGACGCGAGTGATATCAAAGTTCCATTCTGAACCGTAGTTGGCATTTCCTTTTACCGCATTAAAGTCATGATAAACGAGTTGAACAACCGTGTTATCAATCCAACGATTAATACCATTTGCTTTGTATGTGGCTCTTAGATATCTATCTTGTAAACCATCAACAGGCGTTACCAAGAATTTATCAGCCCAACCATTGTGCGCATGTAACGTTGCTAATGGGGTTCCAAAAGCATTTTGTCCGTCACCTGATAAGGATTCAATGCCCGCTTCTATAGTGAAGCCACTCCAGCCGATTCCAGGTACGACGTGATAATAAGAGGCACTGTAATCGCTTGAGTTCTTGCCATTGTCATGCTGGCGCGCGCCTTCAACAACATACAACAAATCAAAATCATTGGTTACAGGTACTTTACCAGCTAATCTTAAGCCATAGGTTTTAGAGGATAGTCCTGATGAAGCTGCGGTAAATCCTTGAATATTACTAAAGTCAAGCCAATAAGTGTAGGCGATGATTTTTTGGTTAGGCAAAAACTCATACTCAGCACGACCCATGTGGATTTGTGAGTTTAATTTTCCTGCAGGATTTTGATGACCTGTTACGCGATTGACCTTATCTGTATAGCTATAGTAAAGATGTAAGTTTTCAATGCTGGTGTTAGTAATAGCCGCTGCATCATAGGTTTGGTCGTTTTGTCTAAACCCGACTGTTCCGATAAAACGCTGGTTATCAAGGTTAATAGGTTGTCGGCCCACTTTAATGCCTGTGTCCGGAAGTCCTTTCCATGAGACCCATAGTGCATTTAATTCGTTGACGATAGGGTCAGCAACAGTAGGAAACTGAGTTTTACCGTTAATGGTACTGTTGTAACGGCTGGTTCCAATGGTGCCGACTGAATCGAGCTCAATCGATGCTTGGAAGCCTTGGTATTCACCTGAGAGTAGGCCAAAGCGTGATCGAAAGGTAGAAGCTGTCGCATCTTTCGAAAAACCACTTTGATCTACGTGCTCGTAACGATGGCGTAGATCCGCGTAAAACTTACCATTTCGTATAATGTCATGAGGGTCGCTACTAGCAAATGCGTTTGGTGCTAACAGCAGCACTAGAAACCCAGTTGTTAATAATAATGTTATGCAGCAAGAAAATGTTTTATTCATAAGGGGAAGTGTTGTTTTTCGCATGAAAATTGATTGGACGCTATATTGATACGTAAAGCGTAGTCAATAATGCATCAAAACAAAGAATTATGTTAGTTAAAAATGTAGTAATTTTACCCGATTAAGATTTTATCAAGCTTTTAAAGTAGCTATATTTTTTACTCTAATAATAAAATCAGTAATAAAGCTGTTATTTCTCAAGCAAGATGTTAATTTAAGTCTCTGTAATATATTAATTAAGTAAAACTCAGTAAGCGAAATTAAGCAATTAGTAGTGTTGTTTAATTGTAACATGCGCTGGCAGGTCGTCACTTCAATAGTGTTGAAATGCAATAAACAAGCCTTTTTTGGCTTGTATTTACAAAACTTATGCTGCCTTAAGGCGTGAGCTTTACCGTAAGTCCTAATGCATTAATTCTTTCACTAAGTGATGTTATCCACACTTGAGTGACTTTTGATAACCGGGTGGCTTCAGGTTGTAATGAAGGGCGGGAAATGCCATATAAAAGGACGCCCTTTAAGGGCACACCTTCGTTTATTAGGCCGTCAATAAATTTTAGATAAGCATCGGTTTCTTTGTCAGTTGCCGGCTTGTCATCTACCTGCAGTACGCAGGTTTGTATCCAAGTAGGGCACAGTGATGTAGCTATTGCTAAATTTTCACGGACTTGTTTTATACTCATTCGCGTATTATTCATACGTAGTCTTCCTTCACGGGTAGCGCTATCTAGCTTAAACCAAACTTCACCGTTCATGCTCGCCATCTGCGATAGTCCAGCCTGCACATAAGGTCGGTTGATTAGGCTGCCATTGGTAATTAATACCAGTTTTAGATCGCTGGGAAGCGTTGTGAAGTCTTGTTTAACTTGCTTGATTAAAGTAATCACCTGTTCAAATTCTTTTGCGCTGGTGGGTTCGCCGTTGCCAGATAAAGCAATGTCGTTGATGCGTCTGGCTTCTGGTGGGACTTGTTGCTGCATAAAATCACCATTAACTAATTCAAGTAGGAAACGACGTAGCTCGGTTTCAAGTTGCGCTAAGTCAATTTTAGGTGCGGCACCACGTTTGAGTTCTGGCACTTGGCAATAAATACAACGCCAGTTGCAAGCATTATTAGGGTTAAGATTTATGCCGATAGAAACGCCTCCGGCACGGCGCGATACAACTGGGTAGACATACGTCATACCTGCGTGATCACGACTGTGGTCTGTGATTTTCAATCGTTTCGTGGTTGAAGGCAATGTTATAATCTCACCTATGTTAATTACTCGCAGATTAGAATTCGATGCTGGCCATCGTATTTCTACGCATAATAGCCAATGTCGCCACTTACATGGCCATCGTTATGTGATTGAAATCACCTTGTCGGGTGACATTATCGCTGATGAAGGTGTCGCTGAGCAAGGCATGGTGATGGATTTTTCCGAAGTTAAGCGAATTGCTAAAAAGGAATTAGTTGATCAATGGGATCATGCTTTTTTGGTTTATTCGGGCGATACACAGGTATTAAGTTTTTTGCAAACAATTCAAGACCATAAAACCGTGGTGTTTAAATCACAGCCTACCGCTGAGAACTTGGCTATTACTGCCTTTCGTATTCTAGATGCAGCTTATCAAGATATTTATGGCAACCAATTAAAGTTAGAACAAGTGCGCTTATTCGAAACACCCAACTGTTGGGCTGATGCCATCCGAAACAAATATTAAATTTCACAATCACTTTTTTATCATGTTTATCGATTCCCACTGTCATCTTGATTTCCCAGATCTTGCCAATAACCTTGATGAGTTACTGCTTAATATGCAAGAGAATAAAGTAAAAAATGCTCTTTGTGTCAGTGTTAAGTTAGAAGATTTTCCCCGCGTTTTGGCTTTAGCTGAGGCGCATGACAATCTTTATGCCTCTGTTGGTGTGCACCCAGATTATGAAAATATAGAAGAGCCGCAAGCCGAAGCATTGGCTAAGTTTGCTGAGCACCCTAAAGTCATTGCAATTGGCGAGACTGGTTTGGATTATTTTCGCTTGACTGGTGATTTAGAATGGCAGCGTGAACGTTTTCGTCAACACATCCGGGCTTCTAGGCAAAGTAACAAGCCATTAATCATACATACGCGATCAGCTGCTGAAGATACCTTACGTATTATGGCGGAAGAGGGGGCTGATCAGGTGGGTGGCGTGATGCACTGTTTTACGGAAAGCTGGGAAGTGGCACAAAAGGCAATTGAGATGAACTTTTATATCTCTTTTTCCGGTATTGTTACTTTTAAAAATGCGGCGGCATTAAAAGATGTTGCGCAGAAAGTCCAGCTCGACCGAATGCTAATTGAAACCGATTCGCCTTATCTCGCGCCAGTTCCTCATCGTGGCAAAATGAATCAACCCGCTTATGTTCGTCATGTGGCGGAAGAAATCGCCAAGTTACGTGATATTTCAGTTGATGAGGTGGCTGCGGCAACTAGCCATAATTTTTTCAATTTGTTTAAGGCTGCCTAAATGAATATACAATCGTTTTCACAGAAGTTACTGCTCATTTTGGGTCTCTGTTTCTCGTTCAATATTTACGCAGGAGATAATGATCAGCTATTCAGAGCGATTGAGAATAATAACCGTTCAGCGGTGACGAAATACCTTGAACAAGGCATCAGTCCCAATACCTTTAATCGACATGGCTATACGCCACTCATGATGGCGATTAGAAATGAAAGTTTGCCAATGGCTAAATTGTTTCTAGAAGCGGGTGCTGATGCAAAAATACGCAACAAATACGATGAGACAGCGATCATGCTTGCCAGTTACCATGGTCAGACTGAAATTGTGAAGCAACTCTATGTGCATGGTGCAGCCATAGATCATGCGGGGTGGAATCCGTTGCTTTATGCTGCAACAAATGGTCATCATGAAACTGTCGCCTTACTTCTATCCATGGGCGCTGATGTTAACGCAACTGCAGACAATGGGACTACCGCCATAATGATGGCCGTGAGAGGGCATTACCCCGAGACAGTTCAGTTACTTTTGGATCAAGGGGCGAAACTTGATGCACAAAATGATATGGGTGATACGGCGCTGGATTGGGCCTTAAAAAGAAATCATCAGGCTCTCGTTAAATTATTAAAGAAATACAGTAAGCATTAATAGCCTATGAAAACATTACAGAATAAAGTTGCCATTGTTACTGGTGGTTCGCGAGGTATTGGAGCAGAGATCTCACTTTGCTTAGCGGCAGCAGGCGCGAAGGTCGTGGTTAATTATTTAAAGAATCAACAAACTGCGGATCAAATCTGCCGAAGGATTACCCAGGCCGGCGGCGAATGTCTTGCTATCAAAGCAGATGTCAGTAATCCTACTGAGGTAAAAATGCTTTTTAATCAGACAATCACGCATTTTCACCAGGCAGATATTCTAATAAATAATGCCGGCATTCTTATTTTCAAACCTATCGCTGATATCAGTGATGATGAGTTCAAGCGTATTTTCGATACCAATGTTGATGGTGTTTTTTATACCTTGCGTGAAGCCGCCACACGCCTCTCAGATAATGGGCGTGTTGTTAATATATCTAGTGCAGTCACGCGATTAATGTTGCCTAAATATGGCGTTTATGCCGCTACTAAGGGTGCTGTCGAACAACTCACCCGTGTGTTTGCAAAAGAGGTAGGTAAGAAAGGCATCACTGCGAACATAGTTTCACCTGGCCCTGTTGATACGGAACTTTTTCGGGCTGGGAAAACCAAAGAAGACATTCAGCGTATGGCTGCAATGGCTGCGCTGGGTAGAATTGGTGAAGTCGACGACATTGCGCAGATTGTCTTGTTTCTAGTGAGTGAAGAATCACGCTGGGTAACTGGACAAAATATTGGTGCAAACGGTGGCATGGTTTAGGGACTTGTCTCTAATTATTTACTGAAGACAGTACAATGTGAGCCAACTAACTTCTCTGATTTTCAGTTGCTTTAAATATGCCAATTTCACATTTAGACTCATCCGTTCTTCGCGTTACGATTGATCCTGATACGCTCGGATTTTCTGATACCTCTGAATTGCTGCATCATCCATTATCATGGATAGGTCAAGAGCGTGCTGAAATTGCCGCGCAGTTTGGTCTTGAAATGACGCAACCAGATTACCATTTGTTCGTGATTGGTGAGGTGGGTAGTGGTCGTTCGTCCTTGTTAGCACAAGCGATGACTAAAACTGCCAAGTGCAGGGTTGTCCCGCCAGATTTGTGTTATCTCAATAATTTTGAAGCGCCAGAGTCGCCAATAGCCATTCGTTTGCCTGCGGGCAAAGGTCGTGTGTTGCGTCGACATTTATTGCAATTAACCAAGTCATTATTGACAGACATATCGCAGCGTCTTGATAGTCATGATTTTAAAATAAAAAGAGCGAAAATCGAGGCTAAATTTAAGAATGAAGAAGCAAAAGCTTATGCAGCGTTAGATAGTTTTTCTGAAAAACGACACTGTGCTATTCGTCGTGAAACGGTGCAAATCTCCTATACCTTGCTTGATGATAATGGTGAGATTCTTACCGAAGATAAAATCATTTTATTGCCGAAAACACGTAGGACTGAGATTGATCAAGCTGAGATAGCGGTGCGTGAAGCAATTGTACTGTATTTTGAGAAAGTTGACCGATTTGAAAGAATTAAAAATACTGAATTGGCTAGTTTGCAACGCCAAATTATCCAGCCTTTCTTAAACAAGGTATTTAAAATTATCCGTCATGATTTACCCAAACAATGCGAAGATTATGCTCGGTTAGATCATTATCTGGATTTGATTGCGAAAGATATACTTCATAACTTAACGTTATTTGATCCTCATGAGAATGAGGAAAAACAGCGGGCAGCTTTAGAGCAATTATTTTGTCGTTATCAAGTTAATCTGATTGTTGATAATCATGATTTGAATGCCGCACCGGTGATTATTGAAGATAATCCACTATTTCGTACTTTGTTTGGTTGCATTGATTATCAATTTAAAAATGGCATATTAAATACTGACTTTACGCGTATTCGTGCAGGTAGTCTACTCAAGGCGCATGGTGGGTTCCTCATGTTGCATCTTAATGACTTACTGGCGGATGGCTTGATATGGGATAAACTACGGCGTTTCTTGCGAAGTATGCGGTTACAGATTGAAGAGCCTGGTTCCGCTTTTGCTGCCAATATTGCCGATTCACTAGAACCGGAAGCAATCAATGTCGATGTAAAAATTATCTTGATTGGCTCACGTGAGCAATATTATGCGATACAAGAGCAAGATCCCGAATTTGCACGACGTTTTCGTGTAAAAGTCGACTTTTCTGATCGTTTTTCTGCCAATGCTGAAACCTATCGTGCTTCTTCCATATTTGTTGCACAAGTATGTCAGAAAATGCATTTGCCCCATTTTTCTGCTGCCGCAGTTGCACGCCTAATTGAAGAATCTCATCGCGAAGTGAACGATCAAGTACGCCAGAGCGCTATTTTTGCACGGACTGAGATGCTGGTTATTGAGAGTGCTGCTTTGTGTAATGTGGATGGGTGTAATTTAGTTGGTGCAGTTGATATTGAAGCGGCGCTTCAAGCATGCACCATGCGGCACAATTATCCACATCAACGGATGTTAGAGTCCATTGCAGACGGTGATGTAGTCGTTACATCTCAGGGTGAAAAAGTGGGACAGCTTAATGGTTTAACGGTCGTCGATTTAGGTGACCACAGCTTTGGTATTCCGACGCGAATTACTGCACGTACGTATGCTGGTGAAGAAGGTTTGCTCAATATCGAGCGTGAAGTTGAGATGTCAGGCCCAATTCATGACAAAGGTGTTTTTATACTACAAAATTATTTAGCAGCCTTATTTGCCCATATAGCGCCTATTGCATTGAATGCATCCATAGTCTTCGAACAAGAATATAACGTTATAGAAGGCGACTCTGCATCATGCGCGGAATTATATGCGCTGCTTTCATCCTTGTCCGGGCTGGCGATCAACCAAGGTATTGCGGTAACAGGGGCTGTCAATCAGTACGGTGAAGTCATACCTGTTGGTGGTATCAATGAAAAAATAGAAGGTTATTTTTATGTCTGTAAAAAAGCGGGCTTGGATGGGAATCAAGGCGTTTTGATACCACACCAAAATGATCGATATTTAATGCTAGACTATCAAGTTGTCGAAGCGGTTAGCAAAGGGTTATTTCATATTTATACTATGAAAAATGTAATGGAAGGTATGGAGTTAATCACCAGTGTTCCTTCAGGCTTTCCTGTAGACCGAGATTTTAAAAATGTGAAATATGCTTCAGGTAGTATATTGGGACATGCACAGAAGACATTAAAGTCTTATCGCCATGCCTGTTTAAAAGCGCAACAGTCTAAATAATAATAGTCAACAAAAACCGGACACTTTTTTAAGCAGTTTTTCTATAAAATATATGCTTAAATTTCATAGTCGACTGGTAGCATAATTCTGAGTGTGACCGTTTCCATTGTAGAAAGCCAAATAATCAATAATACTTAGCTTTGCTTGTTCCTTGGTTCTGAATCTTTCGTAATTCAATTATTCATATTTAAGACTATGAAAGAATTGTTCAGTCGGAGAGTCATCCCAACAATTTCTTATTCGACTTATGCTCTTTTCCATTTTCATGATAGATAAGTGTCCACGGTATTCATGGCTGGTATATTGACTACCGCGGATGCCCTTCTAAATGTCAAGCGATAATTTGAACACTATTAATATAATTATTTCGTTCTTTCAAAGTGTAATATACCTCTCTTGCAATATAGCGTTTAACACAGCGAAGCGCTTCAAGTTTCGTGTGACC
>JAJFJG010000114.1 GCA_021774265.1 Nitrosomonas sp. | reverse complement strand
CTTTGATAAAAATATCCGATTATGCCAAAGGCGTGGTATAGCAAACTTGTGGACATGTTGAAAAAACCTCGTCATTAAAATTCAATGACAATTTCAACTTCTATTCCACTACCTTGCAACACCTATCTTTATCTAATATGTATGCACTTGCCGGATGAACCCTTTCTATACTACAGAATAACTGCGTCTGCATTTCCGGTCGCTGGCATGCTCAATCCAGACCAGTTCTGCGTTCTAATTCCAGAAACTGGTGCAATGTTGGGCCTAAATCTCGCTTTAACGCAAACACACTAAAAGTTGTGCGCACAAGAAAAAATTTTGATTGGTATAGGTTCACATGCAAGAGTGAATTGACTGATTTTGTAGTATTACAGAATTAGACTAAGGTATATCTTAAGAGATGACATTTTGACTGTCTGATTGTTATTGTCGGTCATAATTAAAAAAACTTTAGCTTTTATTTGATAAGTTAAACAAATTTTGTACACAATAACTGTGGATAACGCTGTGAATAATTCAAGAGTTGGATTGTTAACTTGCTTGCCTGTAAGGGTTTTTCTTAGTCAGTCTAGTTTTTGTGCATGTCGTTATGAATATATAATCAATAATATAGCGTTTTATCTGCTTGACGCAAAGGTTTATTTTTGGCTGTGGTTTTTAATGTTAGGTATTGTTGATATCTGAAGTAAAGCAAGGTTGTTGGTATGGTTTAGAAGGAAGTTGAAGAAAATATAAACAATGTTTGGAGTTATAACAAATGATTTTTTCTGAAACATTCAATCAACCCATCCATGAGATTTTACTAGGGTACTAGGGTTTTGTTATTCTTAGATTAATGGATAAATTGAAGAGATATTTTCTCGCAGGTTCGTGACAGTTTGCACGAAATGGGCTTAGTCAAAGAAGTCTTCCCCTTTGTTGACTCAAACCAATTAATTAGTAAATTAACGGACTGGGATGACCGAGACAAAGCGATTAAAAAAAGTTTACTGCAATTCAACAACTAAACGGCAGGAAAAGTAGCTGCAGATAAGCAAGCTCGTTTTGGAAGTAAAGGCCCCAGAAATACTGGTATGGCTACAAAGAACACGCTTTAATTGATATGCAGAACGGTTTGATCAATAGGATAGCTGGCACATCGGCAGATGTGACTGATGTACAGGGTTGCAACATATTTGTCCCCAAGGTGGCACAGTATACGAGGATAAAGGGTATTGTGTGAACCCAACCAAAAAGACACTCAAGCGCAAAGGCTGCCATAATGCCACGATCAAAAAACAACATGAAGGACAAGAATCGCCAAAATATCGTTGGTTATCATCAATTCTTTCACCTTATGAACGCGTCTTTGCACACCACAACAAGAAAGTTCGCTATCGTGGATTGAACAAAGTGTAGTTTCAGGTGGGTATTTCTGCACTGGTATTCAATCTTAAACGCTTTATGGTGCTGGATATCGAGTGTATTACATTGCAACCTGCATAGGATATAGGATAAGTCCGCCTTCAATCTGTTAAAACAGGAAAACTGAAGGTGAGTATACTATACAACGCTATTTTACTATTCGCCTTCGCGATTCTGGACGATTTTTGCTTAATTTTGTATTAGACGACAGCCTTAAACTGTACATTTACCTAATTTCTCAAAAGTCAATATACATAAGAGCTACAAGCTGAAATTTAATGTACTGGTGCAGTATTCAGGCTAGGGACGCAAAATCAAAAATATTTAAGATATGTGGATAGGTAATACCCCTATGTTTAGAGTGATCTCAAAGTAGAACCATTTAAGTGGCGATCATCGCCGGTTTTTGCATTAGCGTAATGCCCCCGATGCCTATATTGGGTTTCTCATTATTGTATGTCCAGAGCCATTTTGTGGCTGTATTTTGTTCTTGCACAATTGTTTTAGAGATATACTGGTCGTGTCAGTCATTGCGTGCTGTTAGGTTATAACGCTCAACATACGCATTTTGTTGAGGCTTGCCCGGCTGTATAAATTGAAGCGCAATATTGTGCTTGTGCGCCCATTTTTCGAGCAATTGACTGATATATTCCGGCCCGTTATCACCGCGAATAATGCGCGGTTCTCCCCGCCATTCTATGATTTGGTCAAGCGCACGAATAACACGCGGTGTGGGCAACGAAAAATCAATCTCAATGCAAAGCTCTTGGTGGTTAAAGTTATTAATCACATTAAAGGCTCTAAAACTACGCCATCCGAAAACTGATCACGTATGAAATTCATAGACCAGACCTCGTTCTCAGACTTCTGAAGCGCGAGAAGCTGAGGTTTCTTCCATTTTAGTCTCTTCTTTGGCTTAATCCGCAAAATAAGTTCCAACTCTTTATAAATACGCTTGTGATTCCACGAAAAACCTCTCACATTGCGCAGATATAAAATTATAGTTTGAATCCCCAATTTCTCTGCGCCTCTGTCATCCTCAAAAGCCAGTCCGCGACCAGAATATTTTTATCGTTTAGTTTGGCTTCATAACGGTAGCAGATTTCAATGATTGCAAAAGCCCTACAAGCCACCGCAATAGAAAGCCGTCCTTTGAAAGCATCGTTCGTAATGGCAGAAATAGCCATCACGCGGCGTGCAGACGGCTTCACTACTTTTTTGACGTGGCATCCTTGATAACATCATTTTGAAGCTGAACCTCAGCATACATCTTTTTTAAATGTGTATTTTCAGCCTCAAGCTCTTTCATTTGCGCCATTGTCGGCACATCCATACCGCCGTATTTTGAACACCATTTATAAAACGCGACATTGTTCATGCCGTGTTCTCGACAAAGTTCTACAACAGGCGCACCGTCTTCTGCGGCCTTTAGTATGTTGATGATCTGGCTGTCTGAATAACTTGATTTCTTCATAGTGAGTCTCCTTAAAGGTTAGGTATAAGAAAATTCTACTTTTAAGCACCATTATTTCTAGGGAATATTACCGATAAAGCTCTGTAACTGCTTAGTAATTAACCTTTTTACATTTTATAATTTAGGAGGACTATTAGGAAAATTAACCATGTAGATTTACGAAATGAACAAGATAATATTTTGGTGGTGTTCAGATGTTTTGTTTGATATGTGGCTGCAGGTAACTTGAAGAGGAAGTTTTTGCTATCTCTAACTAGGTTATCGTCCAAAAATAAAAAAACTTTGGTTTTTTTAAAATTAATTTTATACGCTAATTTTTAAAACGATTAATAGATTGACTAATAAGGTTAATATTTTTAGCATAATCCTTTACATTTCTCAGAGGGAGTCATAATCTGCTACACCAGATCCTGGTAGTTAAATTACTTCAACTATCATATGCTAACAGACAAATAAAGGTAATATGAATGTCATTCATACGAGGTAAGAGGGTGTCGCGATTATGCAGCTTACTGCGCCATAGTATTCTTGTGCTATTGGTCGTCATTAGTCCGTTGTGTCACGGTGAGGAAGCTGGTTCTAGCAATGTACATATAGGACTTGTTCTACATCAATATGAATCAAGATTGAAACGCTGGGAAAAAGAAGTAGAAACACGCTTTGTTAAGGCGCAGGCTAATGATAGACAACATTTGGAGATTCAATTGCATGCTATCCAGGATCGCCTACAGGACACCAAGCGAAGCTACCAAGAATACATTGAGGATTTAACAAAACGCATTGCGCAGTTGGAGTCAATTTGGGGTCAGGTGTCTGATGAGTTATTAAGTCTAACCCAGCAAGCACTGGCTAATGGTGATACCCAGCAGGTCGAGCGATTGTTACACCAAATGGAAACGCAAGCAGCTAACGCGGATAAGGTTACGGCAGAAGTAAGCTATCAACGCTGCCAGATTGCCAAGGATGAAATACGTTTTCGTCAGGCATCCACATTGTGTCAGCGAGCCGTACAGCTAGCGCCTGATAGGACTGATTATTTGTCAGAATTGGCGGATTTGTCACATAGTCTGGGCGAGTATGAAAAGGCCGTTAAATATTATGAGCTGGCGCTAGCTAATGATCTTGAATTGTTTGGAAAAAATCATCCCAGTGTGGCAATTAATCGCAACAATTTAGGTGCAGCTTGGGATTCTCTGAGTCAGTACAAAAAGGCCATAGACTATTATGAGAAGGCACTGGCTAGCGATCTGAAAGCCTATGGGGAAGATCATCCTAATGTGGCGATCGATCGCAATAATCTTGGTATGGCCTGGCATGCGTTAGGTGAGTATAAAAAAGCCATTGCCTATTTGGAGCAAGCGCTGGTCAGTGACCTAAAAACCTACGGGGAAGATGATCCCCAAGTGGCGACTTACCGCAATAATCTGGGTGGGGCCTGGTATGCATTGGGCGAATATAAAAAAGCCAGCCCTTATTTGAAGCAGGCTTTAGCGGGTTTTGAAAAAGCTTTAGGTACGAACCACCCAAATACAAGAGGCGTCCGAGCAAATTACCAGCAATTGCTGGCAGATATCCAGGCAAAAGAAGACAAATAAAGTGCATTAATATGAGTAGGTATTCTTATTGAGCTGGGTCCGCGGTAGTGGACGGATAAGTCGCTAGCATTATGCAGCGATGAATCGCCCCGGTTTTTCTGGAGACTATTTAGTTTGAGTCAAGCTGCATTAGCTGACTCTTCCAGTTGGCGATAATATGCCATTTCAAATTCTGCCGGTGGAATATTTCCAATCGGCTCCAATAATCTACGGTTGTTGA
>JAJFJG010000113.1 GCA_021774265.1 Nitrosomonas sp. | reverse complement strand
CTTTGATAAAAATATCCGATTATGCCAAAGGCGTGGTATAGCAAACTTGTGGACATGTTGAAAAAACCTCGTCATTAAAATTCAATGACAATTTCAACTTCTATTCCACTACCTTGCAACACCTATCTTTATCTAATATGTGCGTACTTGTCGGGTGAGCCTTATTCTTTATTTGTAGCTATTCCCTAGCCTGAACATTGCATCACCAGCTCAAATTTAAACGCTTGACCTGAATTGAGCATGCTCGTAACCGGAGGTGCAGTTATTCTGAGGTTGTAAAGAGTATGTACGTTCAAGTCAGTTCACTGCATGCTTTTCAGGCTGGGGAACATCATTCTTGTTGACATTCTGGTCTTTCGTTTTAGCCCTAGCCCATGCTAAATCTTCAGTATCTGCATTCAACCCATTATCATCGTTATCATTGCTAGCTGTAAATACAAGTTCAGTGTATAAGGCAAAGTGATCAGAACCGAAGCTTCTAAGTCTTTTTATATTGTTGAGTGTAAAGTGCGGACTATGAAACACATGATCTAGCGGCCAGCGTAAAAACCAGTAATTTGCGTGAAAGGTATTAAACATACCCCGTCCCACTCTTGGATCAAGTAAACCACTAATTTTTCTAAATAATCGGGTTGTCTCCGACCAAGCTACATCATTCAAATCTCCAGTTACGATAACTGGCACATTTGCATCAGCTACACTTTTAGCCACAATAATTAACTCCGCATCCCGTTCTGAAGATTCATCATTTTCGGTTGGACTCGGCGGCGCAGGATGTAAAAAATGAATACGAACTGTATGTCCGGATGGCAGAATCACAAGTGCATGCATTGACGGCTTATCAGATTCCACTAAATACTCGATTTTACCGTTCATCATTGCAAGTTTCGAATATACATGCATACCGTAGAGATTATCCAATGGACATTTAATCGTATAGGGGTAATCTATTTCCAGTATATCCAGTTGCGTTTGCCACCATATGTCTGACTCCAGAGTTACTAGAATATCCGGTTGATACTCTCGAACTAGTGCGATCAGTTCGTTTGCATTTCTATTTGGCATCAGGACGTTAGCGGTCATAATTTTGATCAGTTTTGTGCCATCAATGATATTTGCAGCCTTTACTTCTGCTGGGAATAGCCGCGTGTACGGCAAAATCCACCAAGCCTGATAAATCAGGCACAGAAGTGCGATTGCAATAAGCCCCCATGTTTGTATTAATGACAAATCTAGTAACAGCAATTCCATAAGGAATACAACCAGTATAATCTGGAAAAGCTGTAACCGTGGAAAGTCAAGACCGCGTATCCACCATGCTTCATGACGACTAATTGGTAGTATTGTCAGAGCTATTATTATTGCAGTTAAAATCGTGAATGTAATTAACATTATAGAAACGTATCCAAGATGGTTAGAGGGCACTCAATATTCTATGTAACCGCACTGGTTAGAAATAACTCACTAAGCGTTCTTCATATTCGATCATAAAGCGACTCAAAGTTGATTTTTGTTTTTAATGGCCTCATCCACTTTGTTGCGCATCTCAAATTATCTGATAAACACCTCAGTTGTTTCGTAGAACCTGCCCTGAGGTTGTCTGGTCTTTAAGCAACATTCATTCTTATCTAACATTTGCGCACTTTCCGACTGAGATGTTAAATCGATAATAAAGCCATACTGTGTACTGAATGATATCAGCAAGGAATCGATAGCATCGTATAACACCGCTGAATTTTTCATTTAGCTATTATCGCTCAGCTACCATTAACTTGGCAGTACCCACCAAGGTGTAATACTCTAACAAATGTAATTTTTTGCAACAGAATCACTTTTACACACGCTATAATTCATAAAATTTGTTATAAAGTTACTTGGTGTAGATAAGACTCAGTTTTCAATTAATTAAGAAGGACTTAATCACATGGAATCTAAAAATATATTAGTCACCACCGATTTTTCTGAAGTGTCATTTGCTGCATTAAACTATGCTGCAAAAATGAAAGGCAATCAGATCACGACACTAAGTATTGTTCAAACTGGAGAGATGCCACCTGACTTACTACAACAAATGCCAAACCCCACTGCTGTTCAGGATTATCGCGAAGGTGTTCTAACGCAAACCAAAGACAAACTCGAATCTACCGTAAAAAAATATTTTCCCGATATGAATGTGCGTTCCGAAGTTATTATTGCCACTGAAGATCCAGCAGAAGAAATATGCAAATATGCAAATGATAATATGATAGATACTATTGTAATGACAGGGCAGGGTCGAAATGCACTTGGTAGTTTTTTTATTGGTAGTACAGTACAAAAAGTTTTAAGGATGACTAAACATCCAGTATTAATAGTGCCGAAAAATTCATAGTAAGTGATTATAAAAACCGATTCTAGAATTTTTTTAGAGTAATTTCTAATCGGCTCGAATTAATCGTTCAATGGCATAATTTCATTATTTGGAATGTTATCGGTTTATGCCTGCGAAAATAATACTTCACTGATAGTACATTGCCCAAACATTCTTTGATTCGACAATGCTCACCGCTAGACTCATGTGCTTTATCCGCCATGCATTCATAGTGAACTAAAGTTTTTACTATTAACAAAATATAAAATAAGTTTCATGATTGTTTTTTTGTGATAACGCCTACTTGAAAACAGCAATAGTAAAAAAATCATAATAATGATGAAACTTTTCTAATACACAAAGGAATATAAATGCTGATATTGAATGCAAAAGTGACACAAGCAGATTCAATCTTTGCTCAGTTGGTACTGCCTTATGAGTTACGCGAGAATAGTCGATTGCGTACCGCGCTAACTTCGGGAGAAGAAGTTGCCATTTTTACTCAACGGGGTACCGTTTTACGTAATAATGATTTGCTTAGTAGCGACGATGGCCGAGTTGTGCAAATTATTTCCGCAGAAGAACCAACTTACCGCATAACTTGTAGTACACCACATCAACTTTTGCGCTGCACGTTTCATCTCGGGAATCGCCATACTATGACGCAAGTAGCGGACGGTTTTTTACGTATTAGTCAAGACAGCGTATTGAAAGAAATGCTTGAAGGGCTTGGTGCGACAGTGATTGAAGAAAACGCACAATTCGAACCGGAGTCTGGCGCTTATAGTGGCGGCGGACATCATCATCATAACAATGATGATGATCATGGCCACAGTCATGCACATGGACCACTTGCACCGATTCCGACAGGTCAGAAGATACACCGAGCCGCAAGCACAAAAAAATCTTAATTAAAAATATTATACTGTTTTGATAAAGATTTTTTGAATTGAGGAATGACAGAGTGACAAGTATTTCTGATTGCAAAAAGCCCTACGAGTGATCATTATTCATTAGTATTTCGGTTTATCAGTGAGTTATTTTAGGAAACTATCAATTCGGCGTTAATACAATGTTAGCTGCAATTAAGTGCTCACAACCCGATCACAATTTTATTGAGACAAACAAGAATGAAAATATCACAATTAATTGCACATAATTTACTGTCATTTTTTGCAGTTTTATTGGTTCTGAGTCCGGTTTATGCTGCAGAATCCAATAAGGTTTTACATATTGTTACAACCGTGCCGCCTATTACCAATATGGTAGAAAATATAGGTGGCGCAAATGTAGATGTAGTTGGGGTTGTTCCTAATGGAATAGATTCGCATACCTTCGAACCTGTACCAGCAGATGCAAAAATATTGGCTGATGCGGATATTATTATTGTTAATGGTTTGGACCTTGAATTACCTACAATAAAACTGGCTGAAAAAGTTAAAAAGCCCAGTACTCCAATTATACATTTGGGTAACAACACATTAAGAAAAGAAGAATGGCAATATGATTTTAGTTTTCCACGTGAACATGGTCACCCCAACCCTCATCTCTGGCCTAATATTGCTTTGACAATGAGATATGCTGAAATTATTCGTGATAATTTGGTTGAATTCGACTTGCAACACAAGGATTCATATATGGCCAACACATCAGCTTACCTGGCCAAATTGAAACAATTAGATGAAGCAATTTTTTCCTGTGTTAAAACCATTCCAAAAAAAAACCGAAAACTGATCACCTATCATGATTCATTTGCTTATTTTGCGCCACGCTATGGCATGCAAGTTATAGCGGCGATTCAACCAGCAAGTTTTACTGAACCTGGTCCTCGAGAAATCATACGCGTCATTGAGCAAATTAGAAAAGAAAAAATTCCAGCTATTTTTGGATCAGAAGTTTTTCCTAGCAAAATAATGGAGCAAATTGCCCGTGAGTCAGGCGCGAAATTTATTGATGAACTTTCCGATGATGAACTGCCTGAAAAACCCAATAATTCTTTTATTGGTATGATGGTTAATAATATGACTATCATGTCGGAAGCGTTGGGAGGCGACCCAAATTGTATGGCTAATGTAGACACGAGCAATTTCACCCATTGAAAATGGGATGAATTCAGCAATCAGCTTGATCGATGTTACTGCCGGTTATGAAAGCACAGTAGTATTTACTCATTTATCACTTGAAATCCATTCGGGTCAATTTGCTGGCATTGTAGGACCTACAGGTTGTGGAAAAACAACTTTACTTAAAACTATTTTAGGGACACATACCGTATTCTCCGGTGAAGTATTGTTAAACGGACAACCAGTTAATAATGTACGCAACAAAAAAATTGGTTATGTTCCTCAACTAGAAAGCGTTGATTGGAGTTTTCCGGTAACTGTAGAAGAAGTCATAATGATGGGGCTATATGCTGGCAAACGCCTCTTACCATGGCAAAGTAAGGAAGAGCGGGAACGTATCCATGACTTAGCTGAGAAACTGGGTATTTATAATTGTTTGCGCCAGCATATCGCATATATTTCTGGTGGCCAACGCCAGCGTACATTTCTAGCACGTGCATTAATAAATAACCCGCAATTTTTAGTATTGGACGAACCGACTTCTGGTGTCGATATCAAAACCCAACACGAAGTCCTGCATCTTCTGGGTGACATTAACAGTCAGGGCATGACAATCTTGCTAACAACTCATGATCTCAACGCCGTTGCTTCTCACCTGCCCTGGGTAATCTGTTTCAATAATGGTGTAGTCGCAGAAGGTCGCCCACGCGATATTTTCACCAATGAAATACTGGCTGAAACATATGGCAGCGAGATTATCATCATCAAACATGGCGATTATTATTTGATCGCTAATAGCACACCTTTAAATCTATAACACGATGCATATAAATAGATGCAATTTTTTCTTGAGCCATTAAGTTATTCATTTTTCAGGCATGGCCTACTTGCCGCAGTCATGGTAGGTGCTTTGTGTGGTTTAATTGGTGTACATGTTGTATTACGCGGCATGAGTTATGTTGGACATGGCTTATCGCACGCTGCATTTGGTGGCGCAGTCATTGGATTTGTACTCAACTTTAATTTTTATGTTGGGGCCGGTGTTATGGGTTTTCTTGCAGCACTTCTGATAAATCAAATGACAAAAAACAAAAAAATTAAATCTGATGCCGCCATCGGTATTGTCACGACTGCTATGTTTGCCTTGGGTATTGTTATTATTAGTCAGCAGCGTACATTAAATCGAAGTCTCGATGCAGCTTTGTTTGGCAATATTTTAGGTATTACTGGTTTCGATTTATTAGTCATCGGGGTGGTTACCACGGCGACGATGATCATGATGTTTTTTATGTACAGACCTTTATTGTTTACAACCTTTGATAACGAGGCTGCACAAATCTTTGGTATTAAAACGGAAGTCGTGCAATTATTATTTGCGCTGCTACTTACATTATCAATTATTGTATCCATAAATATCGTTGGTGTAACCATGATAGCCGCTGCTTTAATAATGCCTGCGATGACCGCACGTATGATGACGGATAATTTTAGTACGATGCAAATATATTCTATCGCCATTGGCATCTTTATTGGGGCTGGCGGCATGTATTTAAGCTATTTTCTTAATGTGTCTTCGGGCGCCACAATTGTATTACTTGGTGCACTGATATTCAGTTTATCGGTTTTAATTAAAAATATTAGAGAAAGAAACATTCTGCGCGCTAACCTTCACCATCATGGTAATTTAATTCACTCCCATCCCCGTAATGGCAGGCACCACACTCGTAACAACACTGATGAAACCGTCAAAAAAAAATAAGTAAAGCGGGTCTCCTCGACAGTCTTGGAAATATTGATAGCTGACATTTATGAAATGCACTACATTGAATGTTTTGAAGATTTATTATTTACTTTCAATAATTATGTAGCTATATTCTGAAAAGGAAACGAACAATTTCAAGAAATCTTGGAGTTAAGGAGGTTCGATTGCCTGAGTAATTTTAAGATTACAACTGCTGGTTCTGCTCCACCGTAATCATGTTTGCATTAATAGAAACTTCTAATTAATAATTTTTCAGTTCACTTCATTAAAGGGGATTTATGAATGAAGATAAATATTGAAGGGATGCACCACAGATCATATCCAGATCGGTACGAATTTTTAAGTAGATTGCAATGTTTTCATTTGAGCGATAGAGCAATAGAAACCTGCTCAATGTTTGCTTTTGTAATTGCTTTACTTGTAACCACAGTGTTAATGCCCAATGCTTATGCAGATTCTATTAAAGTTAGTGAATTCAAGGCTAACCCCAGCCATGACGAGGAGGGAGGTGTCGGCGATAGAGAAAATCATGACTGGTGGCGTCAAGGCAATAATTTTGAAGCCAGCCATTCCAAAATAGGTGACGTGAAGGTTGGCTTTGATAAATTAAAATTTCGCATGGAGTATGATGACCATCGATGGCTAACAATAGGTGCCGGCTACCGAGGTTCAGGCGTCTGGGCGCAAAATGCGCAGAATAATTACCGGGACCGTTACAGCAATGACAATGCCCGTATTTATGTTAATGGCCAGATTCATCGCTATATCAAGTTTGAGTTTAACACCGAATGTTTCTGGTGTAATAACACACATAAAGGCGATGATCCGAAAATTCTATTTACTGTGCTTGATGCTGTCGGTAAATTTGAATATAACCGCTATGTCAATATCTGGGGCGGTCGCATGCTGGTACCTACGGAACGGGGTGAACTGAGTGGCCCATTCTATCAAGCAACACACGATGCATTCAAAACACCTTTCTTTTCGAGTGATTTCAGCACGAAGTTTGGTGCCGGTGGTGCAGGACGTTATGGACGCGACAATGGTGGCACCATTTGGGGCAGCCTTGAACCTGGCTTTATAAAAGGCACATTAAGTTACGCTGGCGGCATATATAGAGGACTGTCTTCAAAAAATAATGTAGGCCCTAACCAGGAAGACAATGTCATGTGGGCCGGACGGTTAACTTATAATTTTCTTAATCCAGAGAATAACCCCGGTTACTATACAAGCAGCACATACTATGGCACGGCCGGTGATATCCTCGCTGTTGCCTTTGGTTTTTCATATCAAAAAGATGGTGCCGGCTCATTCGATAATCGCAGCGATTTTCTTGGTTTGGTAACCGATGTATTATTTGAAAAAGTAGTTCCAGAAAATCTGGGTGTGGTTACCGTCAATGCGGAGTACAAGAAATTTTATGCAGACTACAATACGACCGCTTTCTCCAATCCGGATTGTTTTTGCGTATTTGATGGGCAATCCTGGACTGTTACTGGACTCTATTTACTTCCCACAAAAATTGGAATTGGTCAATTCCAACCTTATGGCAGATACACCAGCGTTCAACCTGATAACAGTAGTAATCGCGAAGAGGTTGAAGGCGGTATAAATTATGTTATTGACGGCTTTAATGCACGTGTGTCTGCGTATTACCAGTACGGTGATTTATTCACGAAAGGCTTGAATTATGCACCCAGTGCATTCGGCGAAAAAGTCAATGTATTTAAGCTGTCATTCCAGATACAGATTTAGTTACAAATAGCGCTTTCAAGAAGTATTCTTTCTTAAAACTTATTAGTCCATTAATGATACTTTATTAATGGACTAATGTTCAAGTTTGCGCCTAAAGAATATCCGACTTCTTGTAACCCATGGTATGCATTTTTGCAGTAAGAAGAGTTCGAAAAAAATCTTACAATAAATTACATAACTTTTTGTATCGTATCTGTTTACTTTGTTAAATTTTGGGTGTACCTTTTCCCTTGATGGATCAGAGTCCAATGAAATAGATGCTGGCAAAACATAAATAAACGAGTGTAATTACGAGAACTCACCCATTCACTAAATAACGCTATTGACGCCTATGTATTCTAATATGCAAAAAAAAGTACAGTCCGAGCAAAATATACCTACTGATCCACTTAATGAAGTAAGCCAAAGTCATTTGTCACAAGATCAAGAACTCAACAATAAAGAACAAAACAAATCCGTATTATCAACAATAGCTAAAAAACCCGATGCAAGTATTTCATTAGCATTCAGAAAAGAAGAAGGAAAATGCAGATTAGTTTCTCGCGATCATTTTGGCCAGTTATACGTACAAAAACCGTTTTATCCTGAAGGCCCAGAAGTATGTCACATTGTGATTGTCCACCCCCCCGGTGGTGTTGTCGGTGGCGATAGACTTGCACTTGCTAGCCATGTCGGCGTTGCTGCACAGGTACAAATAACAACACCTGGTGCAGCAAAATGGTACAAGGCAAATGGCCATGTTTCATATCAAAATGTGCAATTGGATGTGGAAGCAGGAGGTGCTCTGGAGTGGCTGCCGCAAGAAACAATTTTTTTTGATAATGCGCACGTGGAACTTGATCACAACATTTCACTAGCAAACGATTCAACTTATATCGGTTGCGAAATTTTCTGTTTTGGCCGCACTGCTTTTGGCGAGTCTTTTAATGGTGGAAGAATCAGACAACAGGTTAATATACGTCGCGATGATAAATTGATTTGGCACGAACAACTCAATTTAGTCGGTGGCGGGGTAGCGATGAAAAGCCCTCTTATATTAGCCGACAAAACAGTTTGTGCGACACTGATTGCAGTTAGTGACATGACACATACAAATGATCTAATAAACTCACTTCGTGAGGATGCAAATACTGTGGCAAATGGTTCAGGTCATTTGGGTATTTCACAAGTAAAATCAGTTTTAGTGGCGCGTTACTTGGGAGACTCCAGCGAAATTGCACGCAAAATAATGATGAAGATATGGGGTCGTTTACGGCCAGCTATAATTGGACGTAAAGCAGAAGTCCCACGTATGTGGAATACATAAAGAAGACCGGTAAATTGATAATCACAGTATATGTTCTATCTAGCTTTATCAACTATTTAACACTGAGGAGAAAACTATGGATCTAACCCCAAGAGAAAAAGACAAACTTCAAGTATTTACTGCAGGGTTACTTGCAGAGAGACGTAAGGCGCGCGGTGTGAAGCTTAACTATCCAGAAGCGATTGCGCTAATTACCTGTGCTGTGCTGGAAGGTGCGCGCGATGGACGCACAGTGGCAGAAATGATGTCTGAAGGCGCACGCATTCTAACGCGTGCAGATGTCATGGATGGCGTTGCAGAAATGATTCACGATATTCAAGTAGAAGCAACCTTTCCAGATGGCACTAAGTTGGTAACTGTTCACAATCCTATTCCCTAATATCCTACAAGGAGATTATTATTATGATTCCAGGAGAGACAATCATTGAAGCAGGTAACATTCAATTAAATGTTGGCCGCAAAACGAAAACAATCAAAGTTAAAAATTCCGGTGACCGGCCAGTGCAAATTGGATCACATTTCCATTTTTATGAAGTTAATTCAGCGCTCAGTTTCGAGCGTGAAGAAGCTTACGGTATGCGGCTTAATATTATGGCAGGTACAGCAGTTCGCTTTGAGCCTGGCCAGGAACGCACGGTCGAGTTAGTCAATTATGCCGGAAGCAGAATTGTGTTTGGTTTTAATCAGAAAGTTATGGGGTCCTTGACACAAAAAAATGTTGCAAAATCATAAATATAAACTGACATATGAGTTTTTATTTTAAATTTATAGGGGATAAGACATGAGTTTTGAAATTTCTCGGCAGGCTTATGCTGAAATGATGGGGCCGACAACTGGTGACCGAATTCGCCTGGCCGATACTGAATTATTTATTGAAATCGAGGATGATTTCTCCACATATGGTGAAGAAGTTAAATTTGGCGGCGGCAAGGTCATTCGTGACGGTATGGGACAATCACAGCGTGTACATGATAACGTTATGGATACCGTAATTACCAATGCGGTCATTATTGATTATTGGGGAATTGTCAAAGCCGATATCGGCATTAAAAATGGGAAAATAGCTAATATCGGTAAAGCCGGAAACCCGGACACGCAATCGGGCGTGACTATGGCCATCGGCGCAGCAACAGAAATCATTGCCGGTGAGGGCCAAATAATTACTGCTGGCGGACTTGATGTACACATTCATTTCATCTGTCCGCAACAAGAAGAAGACGCCATGATGAACGGTATTACCACCATGTTGGGCGGCGGCACTGGACCTGCAGCGGGCACAAATGCAACCACCTGCACACCGGGGCCATGGCATATTCAATCCATGCTTCGCGCTTCTGACGGCATGGTTATGAATACCGGTTTTTTTGGAAAAGGAAATGTTAGTGTACCAGCACCGAATGAAGAACAAGTATTGGCAGGTGCATGCGGATTGAAATTGCACGAAGACTGGGGTACGACATTCGGCGCAATTGATAATTGCCTGTCAGTTGCCGACAAAATGGATGTGCAGGTCGCCATTCATACCGATACGATTAATGAGGGCGGTTATCTTGAAAACACAATCAAAGCTTTCAAAGATCGAACGATTCATACGTTTCACACAGAAGGCGCTGGTGGCGGGCACGCACCCGATATTATGAAAGTGGTTGAGCTTGAGAACGTATTGCCGTCCTCGACCAATCCGACACGCCCTTATACCCGCAATACACTGGATGAGCATCTGGATATGCTCATGGTTTGTCATCATTTAAGTGCAAAGATCCCGGAAGACGTTGCGTTTGCCGAGTCACGGATTCGTAAGGAAACTATTGCGGCAGAGGATATTTTGCATGATATCGGCGCCATTTCTATGATGGCTTCAGACTCACAAGCCATGGGACGTATTGGTGAAGTCGTTACGCGTACCTGGCAAACGGCCCATAAAATGAAAGTGCAGCGCGGTGCACTACCAGAAGACTCTGCAAGGAATGATAATTTTAGAGTCAAGCGGTATATCGCAAAATATACGATTAATCCAGCAATAACTCACGGTATTGCACATGCGGTGGGATCAATTGAGGTGGGCAAATATGCTGATTTGGTTATCTGGAGACCAGCGCATTTTGGCGCTAAGCCATCAGTCATTCTAAAGGGTGGTATGATTACAGCTGCGCTCATGGGTGACCCAAACGCATCTATTCCAACGCCACAGCCCGTGCACTATCGGTATATGTTTGGCGCCTATGGATCGGCGCTGAAAAACACTTGCTACACTTTTGTTTCACAAGCATCCTTAGCGGCAGGTTTAGTTGAGCAACTTAAGGCAGATAAACCTTTGATAGCTGTCAAAAACACGCGCAATCTGCGTAAAAAAGACATGATTCATAACGGTGCGACGCCTAAAATGGAAATTGATCCTGAAACATATGAAGTGCGAGCTGACGGTGAGCTGCTGACCTGCGAACCTGCTGACTCGCTGCCATTGGCACAACGGTACTTTTTATTTTAATATATTGAACTTTGCTTAATTGCACATGCTTGACAGTAAAAGGATAATTCGCAGCTTATCTTTTTACTGTCTATGCTGTATCAGTAATGTGTCAAGAACCGCATTAAGTTTAGTTATAACAACAGAAAATTTATTATTTTCTTGTACCAATTAATGCAATGATCAGTGGATTAAACTACTTATTGTTAGACGAAACCACACTGATCACTTGGTTCATCCACTGCAATTCCTGTTAATTATCCCGCTAAAAAATTCACGAAGGTTCTGAAGAAAGAATGGCAAATGAAAAACAAAACATTGAATTACTCCGTTTGCTCCACTTAGCAAGTCCATCGCTACCTATTGGCGCATATAGTTACTCACAAGGACTGGAAGCAGCTATCGAAATAGGGGATGTTATTGACGAAAAGACTGCGCATACTTGGATTGCTGAGTCTTTATCGACTGTGGCCGATTTTGAAGCGCCTATATTTTGGCGCTTGTTACAAGCACTCGCAAACCGTGATGAACAAACAGTAACCCATTGGACAGAACGTTTTATTGCAGCACGTGACACGAATGAGTTTCGTGCTGAAACCATTCAAATGGGTTATTCACTCAATAAATTGGTACTAGACTTAAGAATTGCTGATGAATCATTGCAAAAAATAATGGCCAA
Organism: Nitrosomonas sp.; assembly: GCA_021774265.1. Lineage (GTDB taxonomy): Bacteria > Pseudomonadota > Gammaproteobacteria > Burkholderiales > Nitrosomonadaceae > Nitrosomonas. The sequence goes on along the minus strand of JAJFJG010000113.1, from coordinate 6,296 downwards.
TCAGGCAGAAATTCCATTGCCGACGGCTTTTGCATACGCAGCTATTGCATTGGAAATATCACATGAAAACGCATTACTGGGATTATTATTTTCTATCGTTGAAAATCAAGTGCTTGTGTGTGTTAAGTCTGTTCCACTTGGCCAAATTTCAGGTCAACGACTACTGCTTTCTCTTCATCCAAAAATTGAAGCAATAGCTCAACGTGTACAACATATAGCAGATGATCAATTATCTAATTGGGCGCCAGGCTTATCCATACTTTCGATGCAGCACGAAACACAATATAGTAGAATTTATCGGTCATAAATAATTACACTGGAATATATAAGAATGAAAAACACACCTAATCCACTGCGTGTCGGAATTGGCGGTCCTGTTGGATCAGGCAAAACGGCATTGTGTGAAGTGCTAAGTAAGCAGATGCGCGATAAATATGAAATGGCGGTCATTACTAACGATATTTATACTAAGGAAGACCTCGAGATTTTATTACGTGCAGATGCATTGCCCGCAGAACGATTAATAGGTGTTGAAACTGGGGGATGTCCTCATACGGCAATTAGAGAGGATGCATCGATTAATCTGGAGGCAATTGCACGAATCTCCGAAGAATTCCCAAACCTTGATCTTATCCTGGTTGAGTCCGGTGGTGATAATCTGGCATCGACTTTTAGTCCTGAATTATCTGATTTAACGATTTATGTAATTGATGTGGCCGCTGGTGAAAAGATACCACGGAAAGGCGGACCTGGTATTACACGTTCCGCTTTGCTTGTTATTAATAAAATTGACTTGGCGCCACATGTAGGAGCAGACCTGGATGTCATGGCACGTGATGCAAAAAGAATGCGGGGTGAACGACCATTTGTCTTTACTAATTTACGTACTGGTCAAGGTGTTCAGGAAATTGTTGATTTTATTGTTAAGCAGGGTTTGTTGGAAGAAGTGAAGATTTAGTTACGAAAACAGCTACCTGTTTGGCGTTGTATATAATATTTACGAGATACGAGTTTTTTGGAAATAAAATTTTTAACCTGAAAATTTATCAGTAAAAAATAATCGGAGAAAAATATAATGCAATGGTCAATGAAAATAGATATGGCTATGCCTCGGCCTATCCGCGTAATTTTTAGAGGTGTTGGTCAAGTATTTTTTTGTGGTAATGCTGTAACTGGATTGATTTTCTTAATCGCACTTTATATAGGTGGCATAACTGCTGGACTCGCGGCTACAGTCGGTGTCATTACCAGTACGATTACAGCTTATCTGCTGGGATTTTCTGATGATGATATTGATGCAGGCTTATATGGATTCAATGGTACGTTAGTTGGGCCCTGCTTGTTCCTGTTTCTTGAGAATACACCGCTATTGTGGGGTTACGTAGTTTTAGCTTCGATTTTATCAAGTGTCGTTCTAGCTGCCCTGATTAGGATTTTGACACCCTACAAGATACCAGCTTCAACTTCACCCTTTGTTTTGACTTGCTGGATGTTCATGCTTGCAGTTTACTCATTTGATAGTTTCTCACGCGGTCCAGTACTACCTTCGCCTGAGATTCCAGCAGCAATAGCAAGCGCTGACCTTCCGCTTACAGCCTGGCTTTCGTCCATGACAGCTGAGACAACTGAAATGTGGTACGTGGCATTGACGAAGGGTGTTGCAGAGGTTATGTTTGCTGATAATGTACTAGTAGGTATTTTATTTTTAGTCGGTATAGCGATTACCTCATGGCGAGGTGCTTTTATGGCGCTTTGTGGCACTTTCGTAGGCGTCTTGGTGCCGATAATGCTCGGTGCAAGCCAGAACTTGATAGAAATGGGTCTGTATGCATTTAACCCTGTTTTAACCATGATGGCCGTCGGATGGGTTTTTCTTAAACCCACAGCAGGCACAGCTATTTTGGCACTTATAGCTGGAATTCTTACTGTAATTTGTCATGCAGCCTTGGCTAACTTTCTGTCGCCTCTTGGTCTACCGACACTTACATTCCCATTCGTGCTCGTTATGTGGATGTTCTTATTCGCCGCAGGTGTGTCGAAACATTGGTCATAACTTTAGATAAATTAGGGGTCTGTGAGCGTGAAACGTACGATCAGATCCCCTAAATTTTGTGATCCGATCAAAAAAAATTATGCGATCAGCCTAACTTTACCCGTTTCCAATTGATACACGCCACCGACAACCTTTAACTTTTTGCTGTCAACTAATCTGCTCAAAATGGGTGGCTGTTTTCTTAATTCTCTAACCGTCAATATCACATTCATTCTGACGATGTCTTTGTATCTATCCGCGGCAACATAGTCCGGTTTTTTTGGTACGGCTCTTACAGCCGGGGTTATTGCTGTTGCTATGGACTGTATATGGCCTGGAAACTGCTTATTATTGTCTGTTGCATCTATAGCAGCTTTTACTGCACCACAGTTTTCATGACCCAATACCATTATTATGGGCGTATGTAGCACGGCAGCTGCATACTCTAGCGTTGCTATAAAGTCAGTTGTTAAATAATTGCCCGCTACACGTGCAACAAACAGATCCCCACGTTGTTCGTCAAAGCAGAATTCTGGGCTCACTCTGGAATCCGAACAACTCAAAACGCATGCATACGGGTTTTGTCCACGCATTAAATCCAGGCGCTCTTCATTGAAATCGAGAGGTATCGATTGCCCCGAAACATAGCGTTCATTACCAGTCATTAAACGTTCTAAAGCGGCCTCAGGCGTGAGTACGTTTTCAGGTAAAGGAGGCGATTTGATCACGCCTGAGGTTGCGTGAATGTTTCCTAGTGGAGCAAGACCCAGCCCGAGCATAGATGCAGTCGTTAATTTTAGAAAAGAGCGGCGCTCCTGATTACTCTGTTCTAGAGTGCTGGTATGATCTTCTATATCACACATAATTCAGCTCCTTGTTCTATGTTATTAAATCTGATTAAACCGCCTGACACATTTTAAGACACTAGTTCTACCTGTGAGTTTTAACAAATGGCAACTTAATAAAAATCAAATGAGCGGATTGCTGTGAATATGTGATGTTTGCTCGTGTAAATGCTGTTCGTGTTTGTTTTCTACCGGAACCATAAATAGTTTGCCATGTCGGACACCACGTGTCGCGATAACTTGGTTCGCAAAATTAGTAACATTATGTACTGCCCCGCGCAAAATAACGACTTCAAGACAGTTAAAATGATCCATGTGTACATGCATACAAGATAAAGTCAAATTATGGTGACTGTGGTGAACGGAAGTAATTCGATTTGCCAGGTCACTTTGATGATGATTGTATATATAACAAAGTGAAGCAACGCAATCGCCATTACTTTCGTTCTTAAGGTGTTCAGTCTCAAGCTGCTTCCGAATCATGTCACGCACAGCTTCCGAACGGTTAGTATAGCCTCTTGATTGCATTAATTCATCAAATTGCACCGACAGCTGATTATCCAGAGAAATAGTAAAGCGTTTCATGTAATTAGTATAAAGATATATAGAACAAAAAAGTCGATCTTGATTTCTAAATTATGTACGTATTTTTCTTTATGTACGCGCATTAAAATAAATTTTCAAAAAACTATTCTGCTTAAGGTTAACAGAAAAATTAATATTTGAGTCTACTGTATAGTGGTTTGATCCGGTAAGTGCATACATTTTGTTTCAACCGACAAGAACATAACCAGTTTCGTGCGGCGCTAAAATTTCAATTTGAAGTATTTGATGTCTCTGAAGACATAAACCTTTCTATTCAGTGTTTTTTAACCGAAATTTTAATTGGTTAGTGCCAAATATCGTGTGGCGCTTCTTTCATGTAATAGGCCATTGCCAACAAATGTCTTTTAGAACGCGTTTTCCCTATTCGTTTTTTGTTTCTCGTTGTAAATCACCACTCAGTTATAACTAGAAGCTAGCTAAGATACTGGCTCTAAATGAACGAGTTTCAATTGGGTGGTAATGCGTGTCATCGACGCCCTCTGCTGATTCGCCATGCAATCTGGAAGTATAGTAATAGTCAATGGCATGATCATGTGAATTCAGCAAATTAAATGCCTGTATCATTACCTGGATTTTTTTCCCAAATTTATAGCCCACCTGGCCATTCAATGTTAGGGTGGGTTTCGAACGCACGCTATTATCTTCTATCAATGGGCGTTTTCCAAAATAACGAAATTGCATGCTACCAAAAAAAGGTCCTATATGATTAAAGGCAACCGCAGCCTTACCAACTCCCTGCACAGCTTGAGGCAAATAGTTACCGACAGGATTAGAATCGGAAAATCGTGCTTTGGTTAATGCATAATCAAGATCTATCGTTAGCCAATGCGTCGGTTTATAAAAAGTTGAAATTTCAAAACCTTCTCGTGTGCTTGGACGAGTTGCAATAGTCGTGCCTGCATCTCCAACAAACAATAACTCGGAATCAATATCCAATCGAAAAAAAGCAAGCGAAGCTTGCAAGCCAGGCAGAATTGCTGTTCTGAGTCCGACCTCTAGTCCTGTTGAACGCACCAGAGGATTTACTCCGTCAATCGAAACACCGGTTTTAGGATCTATAGTGGTAGTCGTGCCACGCGCGTCGTTACTATGAAAACTGCTTCCATAGTTGAAGTAATACTCGGTCTGAAGCCATGGTCCAAAAATTAGACTTAATTTTGGGTTAGTCATACTGTCATAAGCGACACCGGAGTTTGCAACCAAATTACTATTAACATCAAACCAATAAAAATCACTGCGCACACCAGTCACAGTGCGAAATTTTTCAAGCCATTGCACACGATTTTGAAAATAGATAGCAATACTATTTTCTCGTATGTGATCCTTGCGTGTGGTAGATGATTTCTGACGTTGTTTTGTTTTTTGCAATCCATTATCGATAATATCATTCTGAAATTGAGATCCTACTGTATTTTCAAATTCGAGCCCGGCAAAATCGTTTACCCATGTATGACTCAAATCTAATGCTGATTGAAAACGTTTGTCAGTTTGTAAGAACTGATCACCGTTGACTGGATCATCCAGAAAATAGGTAAAATTCGAAAATAATGCAAGATTAGTATGCAATGTATAAAGATTAATTTTGGTAATGCCATGTCGACTAGTATGTTCTAGCGTGCTTGACAAGCTGAAACGGTGTGCCTTTCCGCCATCACTTGGGTCTATCGTGTCAAGGCGCGAAATGAGATTACTGTCAACTGCGCGCTGTGGAACTTGATCGGTTGAATTCCACCGACCACCATAGCCCATTGCGGCAATACTAAATTTAGTTTTTTCCGAATTTTGACTATAACGTAATACCCCGTTAAATTTCTTAAATTTTTCTTTGTTTACCCACGGCCCATCTTTTTTGAGTAGTTCAAAAGCGTACAAAAAATCACCGTTGCCAACCTCATGCGATTTAGCTACCAGCCCACGCATAAACCCCTGCTGCCCGGCACTAAAATTGGAAATGCCAATGGGCAGCTTATTGGCATAACCCATGCTGACAACCCCCGCTGAAGAAAAATCACCTTGATCCGCGTAGTAAGGCCCTTTTTGGTAATGCAGATTATTAATTAGTTCAGGAATCATAAAATTGGTATCAGCCCATCCCTGCCCATGCCCATGTGATCGTTGGTTGACCAGCATGCCATCAACAACAATCCTCAGATCAGTGCCATGATCAAGATTAAATCCACGCATAAAATATTGATTTGCCTTGCCTTCACCGCTATGTTGGGTAACGATCAGACCAGGGACAGTTTCTAATAATTCCCCAGGTCGATACACAGTGCGTAGATCAAGCTGTTCTTTCAATACAACACCCTCATTAGCAGAACTAGCCACACCCATTAACTCCCTAGCATTGGCACGTACTTCTATCTCATTCAGTGTTTTGATTTCTGATGCGCTGATTAATAACGGTGACATCATACTTATTGGAAATAATAAGATCCAGATTAGAAATTTCCAGAAAGAATTCTGCGACTGATTTCTGTTTCTCAAAACAAACTTCCAAATCATTATAGTTAGTTTTGCAGTACAAAATATATACTTATATGACATCTCTTCAATCAATAAATAAATATTATGCGTTATGATTATTTAATATTACTTCATACTAATATAAAAATGATCTGGTGTGTGAATTACGGTTCACCCGGCAATCTAATACATATTAGATAAAGATGGGTGTTGCAAGGTAGTGGAATAGAAGTTGAAATTGTCATTGAATTTTAATGACGAGGTTTTTTCAACATGTCCACAAGTTTGCTATACCACGCCTTTGGCATAATCGGATATTTTTATCAAAGTACGAGTTTTTTCTCGGG